>JAAYTU010000039.1 GCA_012523705.1 Clostridiaceae bacterium | reverse complement strand
TTCACCGTCTCCTAAAACTGCGAAGACACGGTAGCCCTTCTTATCTATTTTCCCAGCCAGAGCCATGCCTACTGCTGCAGAAATTCCCTGACCTAAAGAACCAGTAGACATATCCACTCCCGGAACCTTGTCCATATTGGGATGTCCCTCTAAATAACTATCAATCTGCCTGAATGTTGAAAGATCCTCGACAGGGAAAAACCCTCTGTATGCAAGAGTGGCATAAAGTCCCGGCGTGCAGTGCCCCTTTGACAAAACAAATCTGTCACGATCGGGATCCTTTGGATTATTGGTATCTATTCTCATCTCTTTAAAATATAGATAGGTTAATATATCTGTTAAAGATAAGGATCCGCCCGGATGCCCACTTCCTGCTGAAGCTGTTGCTGTAATTATACCCATCCTGATTTTAGTGGCTGTCTTTGTCAACTCTAACCTTGTACTTCCATCCATCGTTTTCTTCTCCTTTATTCTTTAAGCATTAGGCTATCATTTACCTATGATTCTAGTATACAATACAATTATATAAATGGTAAATATACCATAACCGTTAACGCTCAAACCGTATAGCCATTATTCGATCATGATTTCAAGCGCATTTTAATACCATTAGTATACATAGTTCAGTAAAAATAATACTAAGAGTCATTATGTTTTTTGTGACTCTTTTTCCGCGTTCAGCGATTCAAGGGGAATAAAGCCTTCACCAAGCACCTCACGAACATCTATCAGAAGAATAAATGACTTATTGTCACAGGCCCTTACTATATCTTTTACAGTGGGGATTTCTTCTCTCTTAACCACACAAAGAAGAACTGTTTTGTCTTGCTTCGTATACATGCCATGGCCTTTTAACCCCGTTACCCCTCTTCCCACCTCATCCATGAGTCTTTCAGATATTTCCTCCTGTTTCTCGGATATAATAAGTAATGCCTTCGAAAAATTTATACCCTCTAAATATGCATCAATAGTCTTTGATGATATATACAGACATAATGTGGTATAAAGGCCCAGTTTAACACTTCTGAATGCTATGGTAGCAAATATAACAACACATAAATCCATAAATAACAGATGCTGTCCTACAGAAAATTTCGGGATCTTGTTATTAAGCACCGAAGCCATCAAATCAGTTCCGCCTGTGGTTGCGTCTTCTTTAAGAACAATGGCCAGTCCAAATCCCATTATTGCTCCGCCTATCAGACTATATAGAAGCAAATCAGGCTCGGCCATTGTATTATCAAAATAAACAAAATAGTCGCTTACAAGCCAGCGAAGAAAGGGAGCTGTTACATCAATCAGTACTGAAAGCATAAGAGAACCGAAGACAGATCTCACTACAAACTGTCTTCCTTTACTTCGATATCCTATTAAAAAAAGTGGAATATTCAAAGCAATCATAATAGTACCAACTGGAATAGTTCCACCAAACAAGTGAAAAAGAACCGTAGATAAACCTGAAACTCCACCAGGAGCCAGTTTATAGGGTATTAAAAAAACATTCATGGAAATAGCCACCAAAAGGCATCCTAACGAAATTAACAGGTATGATTTCCATGATGCCTTTATTCTGTTCATATTATTTACCTCCCCGTTAATAGGTAGTATATACAAAATAAATAAAAAACTACAGAAAAAAGAGCATCTAGAGCTCGATTGTTCTAAGAATATCATTGGGAATAAAAAGCAGTAAAAAAGACTAAAGAACAAAAAACCGGGGATTCCCGGTTTCTCATTACATGTGAGCAAAGCCTAGTGGCTTATTATTTAATGCCATACTTTTTCTTAAACTTATCAACACGACCACCGGTGTCAACAAGCTTTTGCTTGCCTGTAAAAAACGGGTGGCATTGTGAACAAATTTCTACGCGAAGCTCGCTTTTAGTAGAGCCTGTTTCAAAAGTTTCTCCACATGCACAGCGTACAACTGCCTTGCCGTATTTTGGATGGATACCTTCTTGCATGGTTTTCACCTCGCTTAAATAACTGTATCATTTATTGAAATAAATCATATTCCATGCACTATAAAAGTGTCGACCTGTATTTTACCACATTGATTCTGGCAATGCAAGTAGGATAGATTATTTATACATCGTATCATAATTATTTTTTTCCTTTGCCATTAACACTGTATTAATACCGTTAATAAACTCTTCATTTGTTTTAGTGCTGGTCAGTCTGTTAACTATCATTTCGGTAACATCAGCTGTCCCCATATTGCTCATCGCCTTACGGATTGTCCATATTCCTTCAAGCTCCTTTTGGGACAATAGTAGTTCCTCCCGCCTTGTACCAGAACGATTAATATCAATGGCAGGGAAAATACGTTTTTCTGATAGCTTTCTGTCTAAATGGAGTTCCATATTACCTGTTCCCTTGAATTCTTCGTAAATAACGTCATCCATACGGCTGCCGGTATCGATAAGGGCTGTAGCAATAATCGTAAGACTTCCGCCATGTTCAATATTTCGTGCCGCACCAAAGAATCTTTTGGGCTTATGAAGGGCTCCGGGGTCTAAACCACCTGATAGTGTTCTGCCTGTTGGCGGTATAGTAAGGTTATAGGCTCTCGCCAGGCGGGTTATACTATCCATCAAAATAACTACATCTTTCTTATGCTCAACTAATCTCTGGGCTCTGTCTAGCACTATTTCAGCTACCTTAACATGATGCTCAGGGACCTCATCAAAGGTTGAATAGATTACATCCCCCTTTATAGATCTCTGCATATCAGTTACTTCCTCTGGTCTCTCATCTATTAACAGAACAATAACCTCGATCTCAGGATACTTTAAAGTAATAGCATTGGCTATTTTCTTCAATAATACGGTTTTACCTGCTTTAGGCGGGGAAACAATGAGCCCACGCTGACCCTTGCCTATAGGTGCTATCAAGTCAATTAATCGGGTGGAAAGCTCTTTACTGTCTGACTCCAATGTAATTCTTTCATTAGGATATATAGGTGTCAGATACTCAAAAGATCTTCTGTGCTGTGCCGCCTCAGGCGGATCGCCATTAACACTCGAAACGAAAAGAAGTGCCTGAAATTTTTCTCCTTCTTTTTGTATTCTTCCTTTTCCAATAATTTTATCACCAGTTTTCAAATTGAATCTGCGGATTTGTGCCGGTGAAACATATATGTCCTTAGGACCTGACAAATAGTTGTGACCACGTAGGAATCCATATCCGTCGGGAAGTACCTCCAGGATTCCTGAAACCGGATCCTCACTTTCTAATTTTGAAAGATCTCTGGCTTTTGAATGCTTGAAGCCCTTGCTGTCGGATCCACTGTCTGCATTAGCATCACTCTTTGTGTCGGTATCATCAGAAGAAGCATCCTGTTTAGGTTCTGTCGGTACAGACTCTTTCCCCTCGGCTTCTTTTCTGGTGGAGGCTTTTTCAATATATGTCGTTGTAATATGTGGTTTTTTTGTAGCCGATCTATCCTCCGTCTTTTCTTCAGAGGATTGAATATCCTTTTCTTCCTTCTTTGCTGATTTTTTCGAAGACTCGCTCTTTTCAGGAGGAGAAATTGTGATGGTCTCTAATTTCTCTGTTTCATTGACAGAAGAGTCAACTGACTTTTTAGGACGGCCTCTGCGCCTTGCAGGCTGTTTCCCGGCAGCCTCTGCCGTAGAAGTATTATCCGCCTCTGTCTTGGCCTTCGAGCCAGACACGGCACTATTCTTTTCTTCCGCCTCTTCCTCTTGTTCTGCATTTAAAATTGAGGTTTTGGGTCTGCCGCGCTTTTTCTTCTCTTCCTTTGGCTTTTCGTCATCTGCCAACTCTTTTTGTTCAATTATTGACGCTCTCACATCTTCTGAATTAGGTATGCCGCCTTCTTTCTTAGATGCTTTTTGAGCCTGGTCAACTATTAAACTAATTAACTCTGGTTTTCTGTACTTGGTTATACTTGTTAATCCCAGCATTTTTGCAATATACCTGAGATCTTTAAGGGTTTTCCCTTCAAGAATAGACCTGTCCTCCATAATACACCGCCTTGTGCTTACTTTTCATTTTATTTATAGAAATCTAAACTAACAAAAGAATTCAATCAATTTGCATACAAAATGGTTCCAATATTTCTACAAGGGTCGCCCTTGAATATATAACAATATCATATTTATTCAAAATCCATTTATAAATACATCAACGGGAAATACTCCAGACATGAATACCTCTTGATTGATTCAATATATCAATTAATCAGCCTGTTTGTCAATACCAAAAACATAAAATAATTAATTGGTGTGTTTTTTCTATTATTTCTCTTAATAATGTGAATAATTCTTTCTATTTTTTTCTGGGTATTTCCCTTAGTAATTACATGTTAAATATTTCTATAACATATATAATCTAATTGTAGGCTAACGCTGTTATCAAACATATAGATATATTAAACTTGGGGCGGTAAATATGCCAATCGTAGATAGAGATACAGCGAAATACGACAGACAGAACTCTTAGCAGCGAGACTCTCTTACTTAACATGATAGACAGACAGATAGAAAGTCGTATTTCAGGGGTAAATTGCAAGGCATATAGGCATATAATGGTATTCATCAGATAGTTAATTGATAACGGCAAGCAGAACTATAGATCATCTAAGGCGACAGTTTAAGCGACAACTAAGGCGACATTTTAAGCAACAACTAAAGGCGACAGTTTAACCGACAACTTAGTTCACAGTTTTTAGGCACAGCTTAGGCGACATCATGAGTACAGCTAGGATCTTGACATAATACTTCATGTCTTACATATATCCGAATAACGGATAGACAACCGGGAGCCGAACAACTCAGCTCCCGGATTTTTTTATTTTTGAATTTTACTGTATATTCATTGCAGAAGCTCATTTTTTAATCCTTGATGTCAAATGGAATCCCGTTTTTCTCGGCTAGGGTTTTTACTCTCTCCAAATCTGGATCAGCATTGTCACCGCTTATTTCATTACGGTGTTCTGACCGAGCATTCTCAGTTTGCAAAGACGTTATTTTAATAATCTCATTTTCGTCAACTATTTTTACCGTAACATCAACACCTAATACTTCTTTTATTGCTTCTATTATAGGATCAATGTGCTTTGCACTGCTTAAGGTTTTCTTTCTTGTATCATCGGGCGGAAAAACAATATAGGCAACATTATCATCAGTGATCGTACATTTAGTGTTGGCCCGAAAAGCGTGCATCATTGGATTCCCCTTAGATGCTGCTCTTTCAATTATTTGGGGCCAATTATCCAAAAACTTAATATCGATTTTATCCTTACTCTTTTTTTCTTTAATCCTTTGTCTATCTTTAGCAGTTTTTTTATTCTTCGAATCACCAGATGCTTGATCCTTCTCAGATTCTTTTCCGGAATTATCCTTTTTGTTTCCTGGTTCATGGGAATTTGACCGGGGGAGCACATTTTTCTCAGGTCCTTCAGGGGCTATCTTTATACCACTTTGAATCAGCCCGACTTTTTCCTCCATTTGTCTTATCCTGTCTTCAAACGCCGACAGACTATCTAACACATCATCGTTTACATCTGTGTTTTGGGGAAGATCTGAGCACAGCTTTACAGCAGTAACCTCCATAATGATTCTGGGATTATCGGCCCACTTCAGACGAGCTTCAGCTTCAGACAATTCAATAATAATCTCTATATTACGTTCTATAGTAATTAAATCGGAGGCCCTCTTTATATAATCAAGCTCCTCCTGATCTAAGTCAATCAAGGTCAAAGCCTCTCCTCCAGTTTTATATAGCATAAGATTTCTAAACCAATCTATAAGCTGATTACATAAAGGAATGAGATCACGGCCCTCATCCATAGCATCCTTTATAGCTCTTAATGCTACAGAAGAATGCTTGTTTATTATTGCCCCAGCAAAATTATTTATTGCTTCCGCCGCAGTTAATCCTGAGATTTTTGCTACTAGCTCATAGGTTATGTCTGAAGCTCCCTGGGCAATACATTGGTCTAAAAGACTTATAGCATCTCGCATTCCACCTTCTGATAGACGCGCAATAAGTCTTAATGCACTTTTATCAGCATTGACATCAGAATCCTCAGCTATGAGGGCGAGGCGTTCTTCCATACCCGATATGGTAATTCTTTTAAAATCAAATCGCTGACATCTTGAAAGAATAGTAGCAGGCAGCTTATGGGGTTCAGTGGTAGCCAGAATGAAAATAACATTTGATGGCGGCTCCTCAAGCGTTTTCAATAGTGCATTGAAGGCTCCTGTCGAAAGCATATGAACCTCATCTATTATATAAACCTTATACCTGGTAACAGCAGGAACATACATTACAGCTTCTTTTATTTCCCTGACATCATCCACGCCGTTATTAGAGGCCGCGTCGATTTCTACAACATCAAGCAGGGAGCCCTCTAAAATTCCTTTACATGTTATACATTCATTGCAGGGACTGCCATCCTTTGAGTTTTGGCAATTAACGGCCCTTGCAAAGATTTTTGCTAAAGTAGTCTTTCCTGTCCCTCTTGTACCACAAAAAAGGTAAGCATGATTAACGGTATGGTTCTTAATACTGTTTTTTAAAGTGGTCACAATATGATGCTGTTCTACGACATCCTCAAATGTCAAGGGTCTCCATTTACGATAAAGTGCTATATGCGCCATAAAACCATTCCTTCTAAAGAAAGCAAATTTACTGTATTATAAGTTTATCATTAATACAACAAAAAAACGAGGGCACTCCCTCGTTTTTATCATATAAACCGTGCACCTATCCTCGACAGGGAAGCACAAACGTACCATGTGTAAGAATACTCGAATCAGGCTTACTTGCGGCACACTCAGAGGTTCCGCTTACCGCTGCTTCCTTCCGGACCTGACGGGATTCACAGTTCTGAATTGCGCAAGGCCCGATCGTCATTGTACCTTGTCACATAACTGACTTTATACTTTACATGCCTCAGATAGGAATTCAACTCCGCTATAGCGGATTGCGGATACAGGGCACCGCTAACTCCCCGTCTAGCACGGTAAATTTTATTATATAGGATTAAGCTCTGCCATGCAAGGGATAAAAATGTCACATCATAGGGCTTATTGGTCCTTTGCCCTGATTTCAGTGCGACGGATTTTACCGCTTATGGTCTTGGGTAATTCATTAACAAATTCAATGATACGAGGATATTTATATGGTGCGGTATGGGTTTTTACATAATCCTGAATTTCCTTTTTCAATTCCTCAGTTTGTTCATATCCCTTTGTTAATACGATAGTTGCTTTAACTAACTGGCCTCTTACCGGGTCAGGCACTCCGGTTACTGCACATTCTAATACCGATGGATGCTCCATAATGACACTCTCAACCTCAAAGGGACCAATGCGGTATCCCGAGGACTTGATGATATCATCAGTTCTGCCCACATACCAGTAAAAGCCGTCCTCATCCCTGTAAGCCGTGTCTCCGGTATGATAGAGTCCATCACGAATAGCCTGATTTGTTTTTTCATCATCCCGGTAATACTCCATCATTAATCCAGCTGGCTTTCCTTTGTCCAGTCTCAATACTATCTCACCAACCTGGCCGGGCTCAACGCTGTCACCCTCCTCATCTACAAGATCCATATCATACCCCGGGGAGGGCTTACCCATAGAACCGGGTTTAGGCTCTATCCAATATGGTGTCATAAGACAAAGTGTTGTTTCGGTTTGTCCGAATCCTTCCATTAGTTTTATGCCGGTCAGACCCTTAAAACGGTTAAAGACCTCCGGATTCAAGGCTTCACCGGCAGTGGTGCAATATTTAACAGATGAAAGATCGTACTTAGATAAATCCTCTTTAATAAGGAATCTATAAATTGTAGGAGGGGCACAGAATGTTGTTACCTTATACTTTTCTATGCGCTCCAACAATTCATCGGGATGAAATCTGTCAAAATCAAAGGTAAATACTGCACTCTCAGCCAGCCACTGACCATACAACTTACCCCAAACAGCCTTTCCCCATCCGGTTTCGGCCACAGTCAAATGCAGGCCCTCTGGTTCTACATTGTGCCAATAAACTGCTGTGGGTATATGGGCCAGAGAGTAATAGTGATTATGTGCCACCATTTTGGGCATTCCGGTTGTGCCAGATGAAAAATACATCAGCATTATCTCTTCAGCCTGTGGTCTTGCGTCACCTGTCGGAGCTACAAACTCGGAGGCCTGAGATATTCCTTCCTCGTAGTTCAACCATCCCTCTTTATTTGCACGGGTAAGAATCTTGATTTTTAGAGTTTCAGTTTCAAGCTGTGCCTCATCAACTACATTAGAAATCTCTCCTTCTGATGTGCAAACTATAGCCTTAACACTTGCAGCATTGACACGATACACAACATCCTTTGCCATAAGCTGATTGGTAGCCGGTATAGCAATTGCTCCAATCTTATGAAGAGCCATCATACAATACCACCATTCATAATGGCGCTTGAGGATGAGCATAACTGCATCACCCTTTTTTATTCCCAGGCTTTGAAAGAATGAAGCTGTTTTATCACTATACTCCTTCATTTCCTTAAAGGTGATAATTTTTTCATTCCCAGCCTCGTTACACCAGACCATGGCAACCTTTTCAGGCTTTTCCGCTGCCAGTCTATCAACAACATCATAAGCAAAATTATAGAATTTATCTTCTTTAAACGTCACCTTTTCAACAATACCTTCACTGTTCAGTGTCTCATTCACAAAATCCTTATACAGTCTTGACATTTTAGCCCATTCTCCCTTCCTGATCCCTGATTACAACTGCCAGGAACACGCATGGTTTCCCATTTGTAGCAACCATTCCATGCTTGTGTGAAGCATCGTAATATACTGAGTCTCCCTCTTCCATGATGAACTCGTGGTCGTCTATTTTTACTTTTAAAGAACCGCTCAAAATATAATCAAACTCCTGGCCGTCATGGCTTCTTTGCAGAATCGCTCCCTCATCGGCTGCTTCATCGTATCCAGCTTCAACCAAAAAGGGCTCTGCATTTCTGTTCTTGAACAAATACGCCAGGCTCTGATATTTAAAGCCTTTCCTCCGTTCAATTGAAAGGCCTCTGCCCTTTTTTACATGAGTGTATTTACTCAGCGTGGGACTACTGCCGGTTAAGAGTTCACTTATATCCAACCCTAAACGATGTGCCACCTTATACAGGAAAGTAAATGAAAAGTCTCGTTTGCCTCCCTCATATTCTAAATAATCCTGGGGGCTGACCTCAACAATCCTGGCCATCTCCTCAACCGAAATGTTAAAATCCTCTCTTAATCCACGTATCCGCATTGCAATCTCAATAATCTTGTCACCCAAAATAATTACCTCCTTGATATTACATAATAAAAAAGCTCGTCACAGCCACAGTTTCCTGTGCTGGGACGAGCATATTACCCGTGGTACCACCCATTTTCAGCTTTTAAAAAAGCCCTCAATTTAAGGTTCAAACAAACCCTCGCCTGTAACGCGGCTTACGCAATATCCTACATTTGTCCTTCAGATATTGAGCTCCGGAGAGATAACTATTAGAACATATCCTTGCCTGCTTTCACCTGACCAGGCTCTCTATAAAGGAAATCAGAACTATAGAGGCTCCTTCATAGCTTTTAATATTCAACTATTCCCATAATACAGTTTTAAACATAATCTGTCAATCAATTATTTATTGCTTATAACAAATTATAAACCTAATATTAATAAAAATGAAACCTGAAAAATTAGGTAGGTGCATACCAGGTCTTCCTATTGACTCAAATATTTACTTACTATAATAACCTTAAATAATATTGCATAATTATTCATCGGAATGTATAATTATTGATAACAATGGTAATATTTTTATACTGATATTAAAGAGGTATGAGAGAAGGTAATGGTTTAAGTATAAGGAGGCTGATTGTATGACTTTAAATGAAGTAATTGCTCTGGATAAAAAATATTTTATGAATACCTTTGGAGACAGACTTCCCGTCTTCTTCACAAAGGGAGAGGGCTTGAAGCTCTGGGGTGATGATGGAAAGATTTATTATGACTTTTTGGCAGGCATTGCCGTAAATGCTCTTGGCCACTCACACCCTGCATTAGTCAACGCCATAACTGAGCAGGCCAAAAATTTAATTCATTGTTCAAATTATTACTATATTGAATCCCAGGCAAGGCTGGCTCAGCTAATAGTTGAAAACTCTTGCTGTGATAAGGTGTTCTTTGCTAATAGCGGCGCCGAAGCAAACGAGGGTGCCATAAAGCTGGCAAGGCTATACTTTAAAAAACAGGGACTTGATAAAAAGTATGAAATAATTACCCTAGAAAGATCCTTCCATGGCAGAACGCTTGCTACAATCGCCGCCACCGGGCAGGAAAAATATCAGAAAAACTACTGTCCCCTGACTCCAAAGTTTTTAAGTGTACCTATGAATGATATTGAAGCGCTCAATCATGCCGTAACCGAATACACCTGTGCTATTATGCTTGAGCCAATACAGGGTGAAGGTGGCGTAAATCCTGCAAATAGGGAATACATAAAGCAGGTGCGTAAGCTTTGTGATGAAAAGAATATTCTTCTTATTTTTGATGAAGTGCAGTGTGGTCTTGGAAGAACAGGCAAACTGCTCGGATATGAGCATTATGGCGTAGAGCCTGATATATTTACATTGGCAAAGGCATTAGGAGGCGGTTTTCCCATTGGGGCCCTCTGCGCTAAGGAACCATACGCATCAGCCTTCGAGCCGGGGGATCATGGTTCTACTTTCGGAGGAAATCCTTTGGCTTGCAGTGCTGGATACGCAACACTTTCAACAATTATTAACGATAAGTTATGTGAAAATTCTGCCTCTATGGGTGAATACTTCATGGATGTGCTTAACAGACTTAAAGAAGAATTCCCCATCATTATTGAGGTGCGTGGTAAAGGGCTAATGATAGGGGTTGAGTTTTCCAAACCCATAGCCGGAGATATTAAGCTTAAACTATTTGATTCAGGATATCTAGTTAGTAATTTGGGAAGCAATACTATCCGTATGCTGCCCCCGCTGATAATTACCAAGGATGATATTGATGGTTTTATTAATGCATTGAAGAAAGTATTGCAGCCATATTGATTTGTACTAATAAAATATGCAACAATACAAGCCCCTTTGCATACAATTGAAGAGAGAATAAATATCAGGAGTTGTAAGAATCCAAAACCAGCAATAAAATATTCTTATTTATATGTTGGTTGATAAGGGTTCTGCTTTGTGTGATATGGCTGATTATAATTTGTTTGATAAATTAGGAGGGAACATTCAAAAGAAAAAGCTTGAAAAGGCTTTAGAAATGTTAAGAGATGAGGACCCCAGGGAGCTCAGAAAAAGGCTTGGCAACATTGATACTCAGGAGATACTGGAAAAAATCGATGAGTTTGATATGGATAAGCTTAGTCAGATGGGGATTAGTATGGATGAAATCAGAAGCAGAGTAACCGAACGCGACTTCGAAAAGCTAATAAATGTGCTTGGCCCTGATGGTGTAATAATAGCTCAAAGGCTCAGATCCTTACTTAGATAGGAGGTGCACAGTTTATGGCCGACGATCTGGATAAAAAGCTTAAGCAGATTGCTGAAATGTTCGGAGTTTCTGATACAGAAGGCCTAAAAAATATAGTGGACAATATTATGCCTCAGCAATCTGGGGGGGATAAGAAAAATCTGGTTAATGGTTCCTCCGCCAAGGCAAATGCTAATTCCGCCCCTTCCTCACCTTCCGGCTATGAGACTGAAACTCATCAGGATTTCGGAAATGAAAGCAGTCCTGAGCATGATTATGACACTAAGACTAATTATAATGCTAACCGCGATTACGGTTCAAACCTGGAAGTAATGTCAAAGGCTGGCGAAATGATGAGTATGTTTAACAATATTAAGGACTCCAGAATAACCCTGTTAAATTCAGTACAACCATTTTTGGGACCACAACGCCAACAACGTATAGGGGGAGCTATACAATTATTAAAGGTAATCAATGTACTAAGTAGCATCTCTCCAACAATAAATCGTACTACGAAAGGGTGAAACTTAGTGGAACCAAGGGGGTTAAATTCTATTCCTCTACCATATGAAGCTGAAGAGTGTAGTAGCACTGTGTCATCCCGCTCAGCAATTTCTCATACCCGGCGACCATCCTTGCCGCCCTTTTTAAGTAATATCAGGCAGGACGATATTATACTTATTGCTCTTATCGTCCTGCTTCTTTTGGAGGGTAATGACTGCGACCTGCTTCTGGTAGGCATACTTGTAGTTATTTTTTTAACATGATCTACCACTTGGCAATTGTTTAATTTTTTATGTATATTTTTTGACCTAATGCAAATGCTTTTTATGGATTCTCATTTTGGAGGTGCTCATGAAAAGACGATTAGAAATTGCATGGGTCTATTTTGTTATAATAGCGACAATTGCCTCAGGATTAATATTGTCAAGCAGCGCAGTTGTAAGGGTAAATGAAAGCCAAGCCGTAATTTCATATTATGGTTCAAGAGGTAATGAGGTAAGACAAATACAAACCCGGCTCAAGGCCTGGGGTTATTACAAAGGAGCTATTGACGGCATATATGGTTACCAGACATATCAAGCCGTACGTTATTTTCAAAGCAGAAACGGGCTTAAGGTAGACGGGATTGCCGGCAAAGCAACTCTTTATGCATTGGGTCTGCCTACAGGCACAAGCCCTACAACTAATAAAAATCTTGATCTTCTTGCTCGATTAATCCATGCCGAAGCCCGGGGTGAACCTTATGAGGGTATGGTTGCTGTTGGTGCAGTAGTGTTAAACAGAGTTAAAGACAGTCGGTTTCCTAACACTATAGCAGGGGTGATTTATCAGCCAGGTGCCTTTGATGTGGTTGATGATGGGCAAATAAATCTTGCTCCAAACGACACATCCATTAAAGCGGCTCGCGATGCGTTAAATGGTTGGGATCCTTCCTATGGCTGCATTTACTATTTCAACCCAGCAACAGCCACAAGCAAGTGGATCTGGAGCCGACCTCTTGTAGTAAAGATAGGAAATCATAACTTCTGTAAATGACAGGGTGAGACTGGGGACAGTTCTGTGTCCTGCGACGCAAGCTTCTTCTTTATTTAGAACCCGCAGGATGAGCTGGTTTTTTGCCCGTTTCTATTGTCTTACTTACAGGAAGATATTTGTCCTGAGAGATATTCTCACTAATTCCGTCCATAATACGAGTAACGCTTGCCGTAAAACCGGGGACTCCCTCTGAAACAACTCTGGTTGTATTTGGGGACAATGACTCATTAACTATAGTAATGACTGAGGGGGGGACGTAATCCCTTTCCTCTACCTCTATGGTACCAGTTTTTACGGGGCCTGGAGAAATGATATAAAGCTTAAACTCCTTATCAGATAATTCGGCTAAAATCAAAAGGTCGCTGCCTGTTTCATTCTTTAGTACAAGATCGGCCTCTTCTCCCTCAATTACAACTTCCAGTCCCGCCCTTGCATAGGGCACCGGTCTCTCTGCAGGCTTACGATTTAACACCTTAATTCCATCAAGCGGCAAGGTTGCCTGATAAAGTGTACTTGCCAGCCGATTTAGTAAATCCCGCTCCACATCATTATCCATCTGAGAAAATGGTACCAAAGAGCTCAGCTTTATTTCATGGTCGCTCTCAAAAAGAACATTATCAAAGCTTGCTAGAATTCTTTCAAGCTTTTCTCTCAGACTTGAATCATATTCAACAGTACTTTTATTTGCAATTGTATCAAAGGTTTTATCATAGATTGAATCTTTAAATACTTTTGCGAAGATTGGAGAGTTCTGGGTGTTTATCTTTAAAATTTCATCTCGTATCAATATCCGGTTTCCCAGTTCTTGCACCAAAAGCTTATAATCAATATCCAATCCCGGACTGGAAGGATATATCTTCAGTTCACCGTCTTCAATTTTATAACTTTCAGAGACCGGCTCAATTTCATAATGCGAAAACAACTCTTCACATCTTCTTACCAGTTTACCTGAATTATAAGTATAAAAAGGCCTGAGATTATTCTCCTTTGAAGTGCCACGGAAATATTGCTCCATCTCGTTCTTAGGAAGCTTATCTACTAAATATTCCATGGTTTTCTCAATATCAAAATCTACATCAATATCTGAATATGGTATAGTAAAGGGAATTTCGTCAACCTCTATTTTCAAAGCACCGTTTTTGTTCAAGTCTTCATAATAATCATTAATTATTAACCCGGCCTCTTCAATAGGCATATTTCTTATTAATGTGTCTCCAACTCTAACATTATCAACTACGGGGCGAGCATCAGAAAGCAAGAGTGAGAGCAGTCCGGCTCCAATCCCTGCAGCCATTAGTATAATAATTACGAATACCCAGGTGTACTTATGTATTGTTTTCATTGTCGGTCAATCCTCATTAAGAGAAACGGGTCAGGCATCCCTGACCCGTTTCATTTTATTCTTCATAGTTCATAACTAACTCAATCATTTTACCGTTTGATTTTACTATTTCAATAATCTCTTCGGTAATTACTTCTCCACTGTTTATTATTACTCCCCCATTAGAGTCGTAAATTGTTTTAGTAACCTTTTTGCCTATCAGAAACTGTCTCTGTCTTTGTTCAAAAAGGTCTACTGAGGTAACCGGACCTTCTGTATCATTCATTGAAGGAGCTTCTACAGTATCAGTACCGGGTTGACTCTCATCTTCAAGCTCTAATAAAGGTATTGCGTTTACATTTTTATCAAATGAAATTTCCAGGTCTTCCTCTATATTGTCATCCAGAGCAATGTCATCAATATTGATTTCTGTTAAATCGGGCATTGCTTCTTCTCGAGTCTCTTGAACTATTTCAACGACTACCTCCTGAGCAAACTCCCGGTTTTCATCCTTTTGCAGGGTAATATTTCCTATATTTTGCTCTAATCTACTATTTTTTTTTTCTTCTTCAAGCACTTCCTGAATAGCACTTGTAGATTCAATTAACTGATCAATAAAATCGTCCTGAACCACCAGCAAATCTTTACCAAATGTAATTACGCTGCTTCTGGGAATAATCCCTGATTTGACAGATGAATCGGCTGGAAGGAACTCAACCCCTGTAATATTGTATGAGTTCTGCTCATCGACAATTATATCTCCTGTCTCACCAAGCAGACTTCCTTTTTTGGTAAGAACCCTTGTTCCTCTTACGGTAATATTCTTTTGCATAAGTTCAATGGCAGCAGGAATTTTTACTATGTCGCTTATATCGTCGGGTTGTAGAATGGTTAATGCATATTCTCCGATACCAAGCACTCTGTCGGCAGGAATCACGCCTCCAGCAAGTGACCTGACCCCACTGTCTATGACAAAAAAATCGATAGTACCCTTCAATGCATTAATAATGACATTTTTGACCTTTCCTATCTCGTTTCCGTCAATAATGCTCACTACCGGTAATCCGATAATCTGCTGAGCAGTTTTCATCCCAGCTACCCCCTTATGGATACATTTTATTAGACATTACTCATAAATAATGATGAAATATCAAATATAATAATAACAGTAATATTTGTTTATATCAACAATAAATTCACAATTAAATATTAATATTTCGTATGATATCTGCTTTTTTATCAGAATCTAACAGTTCACAAGGATTAGAATCCAGTAATTTATATACTAATTCTGTCTGACCTGTCATTTTATACAGGGAGCATAGATCAAGAATTATTAAATAGCACAACTCCTTGTCCGGCCTCAGAACTAATGCCGCTTCATATGCCTTAATAGCAGCTTCATAATCTTTATTGTCTTTATCATCCATTGCTTTTTCTAATATTTTTAAAATGTCTTCCCGATTGTCCATAGTAAACTCTCTGCTCGTTTCATCTGCCAGAATCTTAGAGTCTTCATCAATTTCCGATGATTTCCCAAAATTACCCAATACTTCAACCGGCTCAACCTCAACCGGCTCATCATCCTCTTGTTTATACTCATCATACTCAATTTGATACTTTTCTTCAACTTCTTCATTCTCCGGAAGTTTTTCATTAGTATCTTCCTGATATTCTATTTGGGGTTCTGCCTCAACTTCTTCGGATTCAAGACGAAGAACCTGTTCCCCCTCCTGATAATCTGTTTGTGGCTCTGCTTCCGATTCTTCAGATTCTAGACTCAGGGCTAGATCCTGATCCTGATATTCTATTTGGGGCTCTGCCTCAACTTCTTCTGATTCAAAACGAAGAACCTGTTCCCCCTCCTGATAATCTGTTTGTGGCTCTGCTTCCGCTTCTTCGGATTCAAGACTCAGGACTAGATCCTGATCCTGATATTCTATTTGGGGCTCTGCCTCAACTTCTTCTGATTCAAAACGAAGAACCTGTTCCCCCTCCTGATAATCTGTTTGTGGCTCTGCTTCCGATTCTTCAGATTCTAGACTCAGGACTAGATCCTGATCCTGATATTCTATTTGGGGTTCTGCCTCAACTTCTTCTGATTCAAAACGAAGAACCTGTTCCCCTTCCTGATAATCTGTTTGAGGCTCTAATTCCTCTTCTTCGGATTCCAGACTCAGGACTAAATCCTGATCTTGATATTCTATTTGGGGTTCTGCCTCAGCTTCTTCAGATTCAAAATGAATAACCGGTTCCTCTTCCTCATCAATAACAGATTTTAGTTGAAGAACCAGATTATCTTCCTTATACTCTGTTTGTTCCTCCGCTTCTTCTTTTTTATCTAATATAGGTTGTTCTTCCTGCTGTGAAGAATCCTCTATTGTTAAGGTATTCTCATTACTTGTCTCGTCAGTATCTTGAGCCGGCTCTTCACCATATAACTTAGTAAGCTTGGATTCTAACAGATAGAACAATGCACAAATCAAACAAATAAACAGAATTACTGTAATAATAACAGCTCCAAGCATAGGAAAAGACAACTCCCTGACAAAAACCTTTGCAACAGGAGGTGTCAATATAGCAGTGAGAATTGTAATAACTGTACATAGAACCAGATTCACTATGTTCTTCTTGTTTGCTTGATTATTTTTTTTCATAAGATAGTAAACGAAAAGACTAATAACTACTATTGTCGCCACTGCAATGAAACAATATTGTATGTACATATCCAAGCACTCTCCATCTTTTGTGAAATTTTAATCACTTAATACTATATATCGGTATATTCTGATTTCATATTACTGTTTTCCAAAAAAACTGTCTATTCCTAGCTTGATAGACTTGGCGATAAGCTCTTGATATTCAAGGGTTTTCAGCTTAGCTTCCTCAGCCTCATTGGACAAAAACCCACATTCTATCAAGGCAGTAGGCACCTTCAGGTTCCTAAATAATATTATCCTTTCTTTTTTTAACAAAGCCGTCCGTTTATTTGTCGGGTCACAACTAGTTACTAACGAGTTCTGTATGCACTTTGCCAATCTCTCACTATCTACTGAAGAGGGGGGATAAAATGTCTGAGCCCCGTAGTATTTTGAATCGGTAAATGCATTCATATGAATACTTACAACAATATCTGCTCCGCTCTCATCTATTAATTCTTTTCTGGCAGTAAGATCCTGCTTCCTTTTTTCATATATTTCAGTTGTTCCTGAATAATTAAGTTTATCTTCCGTTCTTGTCATTATAACTGTGTAGCCATCCTGCTCAAGCTGATCCTTCAATAACTGAGCTATCCTAAGATTAAGATCCTTTTCTGCTATACTTGTGAAGCTACTTACCTTCCCCGGGTCCTCTCCCCCATGGCCTGCATCCACAACTACAACGGGGCCGGTTTTTTCATTCACTGCTTCAGTTATGGGGTCTGCACTCCCATCAATACTGAATATAGCAATAGACAGTAACAATATCATCAAGATTAAGACTGCATTCTTCCTCTTAACTAATAATATCACGAAAATCCCATCCTCATGTATATCTTTATAATAAGATATTCACTGAGGGGTTGGACATATCACAAAAAATGGTGCATGCCTTAATTAATTATTATTTCTTTTTACTGGCTTTATTCCTAGTTTAATCCTTATGGTTTCTAATATATAAATTCCCTTGTGTCCGGCATAGTAACCAATAAAAGAAATAATTATAATCGACAAAAATGCAATCACATAGTGTCCTGCTTTATTTCCTAATAAACAGACCAACCAATAAAATGGCCCGGCAAAAGCTTGATAGAATCTTCTGTGAAGAATTTCGGTACCCTCTGGAAGCTTAATAGAGATAATTATAAGTTGAACAATGATGAGAGGAATAGCCCCGATAAATCCGTATAAAAGCCCCTTATAGGGTTTAGGGTTTATTTCATACTGGGGCCTGCTTTCTTTGAGTCCATAGTTACGCATATCAACATAGACAATACATGTTAGCAGTAGAAATACAACAAATGAGGCTATTCTTATGTAATTTGCAGCATTTTCACTTGTAAATGAAATAATGGGTGTGGCCAAAGCAAGAAAAATAAAAAAACTAATAATATAATCATAAGAAATCTTCAGCCCTCTTTTTATGTCTGCAGCTAGCCCCTTGTCCATATAATCTTATCATCCTTTTAGTAATTCGGTATAAAGCCCTTTAATACAAAATATCAAATTTCTTAAGATTTGTACAGAAAAATGAGGAGATTAAATAATAGGGGGCATAGAATTCCCCCCCCATAGAACCTCGTCAAATGTTTAAATAAAGGTATCATAATCGGTTGAAGAGTATTCTTCAGCGAATTCTGTTTCTGCCTGGGTGTTTGCAGCTTTTCTTACAGAAGAAATTGTTTTTATTACTGCACCAGTTCCAAATACCCAGATTGCTGCATTAATTATAAACAGTACTACTCCAGCTATTCCTGAAACGGAATTAAGCGTTTTTAAATAATCTAATAATAGTCGGGCAAATGTAATTATGGCGAGGCCTTTTATCAAACTGCCCGGAGCTTTAGATTTCCCATTTGATACTATATTTCCAAGCCACATTGACACAGGAATAGTAGCCAGCAAACCAGCCATAGCTATTATGAAAATATAAATAAGCAGTAAATATCCGAGAACTGAAAGGTTGGATATAAGGACAATCAATATCAGAAGCAATATCAATAGAATTCCACCTCCGGCAAGACATCCAAATGTGGCAACGCCAACTCCTGCAGCATTTAAAGGTTGTGTTCTGATAAGTTCTCCTGATTTAACAAAGAATCTTGGAAATAGTTTATAAATCATTAGTGCAAATAAATAGAATATCAGCATGGTTATGATTTGTTTGATTACCTTACCCGGGGAAAGACCGGGCTTAGCCTGCTCAGAATTGCTTGGCTCAGTTCTAATAAACTCATATTCGCCTGCTATAACATCTGCCGGTAATTCATAGTTGTCTGCTCCCTGATAAGTCAGCTTACCCTTGATAACGGTACCGGGAAGCACTTTAAAGCCTAGATATTTACCGCTGCTGTTATTCACTGTTACATTGCCTTCATATGTACCTGCCAATGTAATGCTTTCTCCTACTATGGTCAGGTCTCCCCGGACTATTCCTTCAGATAGGATTGTACTTCCAACGATATACGCATTTCGCCCTATATTTGAGTTATGATCTAAAACAACTTTTTCAGATGCTATCATCACATTTCTTTCAATTAACCCGGAAAGATTGATGTCGGTAGCTAAAATGCGTACACTCCCCCGCACATTTCCAGACAGAGCTGCATGCGATGACACTACAGCAATAATGTCACCTTCAACTGTGCCATTATTATTCAAGTTTTGAGCTGCACAGATGAAATCACCTGTAACATGACCCTCATTTGTTATATCTGATGCCGCTGTGATAAAATCCCCATCGAGGGTTTGATCTGCAGAAATAACGGGGTTTTCCCCATAAGCAAAAGCAAAAATCCCGCCACAAATTATTACAATGGCCAACAGGGTGCATAGAAACACTTTCCATCCTTTTTTCATTTCTAACCTCCAAAATTTAATTAAATTTTGCTTCCATAAATAATGCGGCCCGAGGTTGTTGCTTTAGAATAACCCAATTTGGGTATCTTCCTTGTCTTCCACTTTTATATATTTCCCGACAGCAGGGATATTAGCCCTATAATACTCAGGATCATTAAGCTTAATTTCCTCTAAAGAAATAATTCTAGTCATCCTGCTTCCTTTTTTCGATTTAAGTACAGCCACTCCCTGGGAATTCCGGGTAGTCTTCGGGCTAATCTGTGATGTATTAAATACCAGCACTTTGCTTATACTACTATATGCTACAAAATCAGTATCTTGGTCCAAAAAGTATATTCCCGCCAATGGGAAATTTGTATTATAGGCGTTTGCCAGCTTTCTTCTGTTAGTTTTTGTTGCATAGCTTGAAACAGGGATTTTTGCAGCCTTTCCATTCTCAAATCCGAATATCATATGCCCCTCATAGTTTTCGGTAGCATGCATAAATATAATTGATTCCCCTTCGTCAAGCTGCAGGACGTTCTCCAGATAATCCCCCAACTGACTTGCCTTCGTATCTGGCAGATCATGTATTTTAAGCTTATAAACTTGACCTTTGTCGGAGAACAGTAGCAAATCAGCTTTGTTGCGTGTTTCCTGTTCCTGCATTATAAAGTCGTCATCCTTTAGCTTTTGCTCCCCTGATGAACGCAACGATACAAGGGTAATTTTCTTAATATAGCCTTGCTGTGTCAGGAATAGGCGTACATTATAATCTTCAATAAAGGTTTCGGGTGAAACCTTCTCCACATCCTCTTCATCGATTATTTCAGTTCTGCGCTCCTGACCGAATTTATCTGATATCTCCTTAAGTTGTTGGCAAATAATGTCCAAAACCCTTTCGTCACGGGCAACAATATCCTTAAGATCCTCTATTTCTTTAGTGAGGTTCTCAATATCGGCAGTCTGACGAAGAATGTATTCCTTGTTTAGATTTCTGAGTTTAATCTCGGCAATGAATTCAGCCTGCAGTTCATCAATGTCAAATCCCTTCATCAGATTGGGAATAACCTGTGCTTCCTTAGAAGTCTTCCTTATTATTGAAATAGCTTTATCAATATCAAGCAGTATCTTTGCAAGGCCTTTTAACAGATGAAGATGATTGCTTTTTTTCTTTATTTCATATAATGACTTTCTTCTGATACATTCCATTCTAAACTGGATCCAATGGTCTAGAATATCTAATATCCCCATTACCATTGGTTTTTGTCCAATAAGAATGTTAAAGTTGCATCCAAAGCTATCTGAGAGAGGAGTCATCATATAAAGCTTATTCATTATTTCATCCGGGTTACTATTTCTCTTGAGGTCAATTGTAATTTTGAGGCCCGCAAGGTCTGTCTCATCACGAACATCAGTAATATCCTTAATTTTACCCGATTTAATTATAGCTGCAATAGATTCAATTATTGCCTCAATTGTAGTGGTATAGGGTATTTCATAAACCTCGATGCAGTTATTTTTCTTGTCATAACGATATTTAGCCCTGACTTTAAAGGAACCCCTGCCGGTAGAATATATTTTTTCCATATCCTTCTCATTGAGAATAAGCTGTCCTCCGGTAGAAAAATCGGGGGCTTTAATATATTTCATCAGGTCAATATTATCATTCTTTATGTATGCAATGGTAGCATCACATACTTCTTTTAAATTAAAGCTGCAAATATTGCTTGCCATTCCAACTGCTATGCCCTGGTTCGGGTTTACAAGAATATTTGGAAAGGCCGACGGCATCAACACAGGTTCTTTCGAGGTTCCATCGTAATTATCGGTGAAATCCACTGTATCTTTGTCTATATCCCTGAACAGCTCCTCAGAAATTGGAGCAAGCTTAACCTCAGTATAACGGGGAGCAGCAAATTTCATATCCCTGGAGTAGGTCTTGCCAAAATTACCCTTTGATTCTACCAAAGGATACAAAAGCGCCTCGTTGCCTGTTGTTAAGCGCACCATGGTCTCATAAATGGCCATATCTCCATGAGGGTTGAGCTTCATGGTCTGACCAACAACATTAGCTGATTTGGTTTTGGCTCCCTTTAAAAGCCCCATCTTGTACATAGTATAAAGAAGCTTCCTGTGAGAAGGCTTGAGCCCATCTATCTCCGGGATTGCTCTTGATACAATTACGCTCATTGCATAGGGCATATAATTTACCTTTAAGGTGTCAACTATCTTCTGCTCTATAGGTTTATTCTTCATAGTCAAATTATAAACTCCTCATTACGATACATCTATTAATTCCATATACTCGTTTCCATGCTCTGATATATAGTCTTTTCTTCCCTGAAGATTATCGCCCAGAAGAATATCAAAAAACTCCCGGGTAGCATTTATATCATCGGGCACAACCTTTATCAGTCTTCGTGTTTCAGGGTTCATTGTTGTTATCCACATCATATCAGGATTATTCTCACCTAAACCCTTCGACCTTTGTATAGTCAGTTTTTTATTGCCTGACTTCGCTAAAATCTCTGATTTTTCCTTTTCAGTATAAGCAAAATATGTTTTCTCCTTTGTAGTTATTTCGAATAAAGGAGATTCGGCTATAAATACCTTTCCCCGTTCAATTAATGTGGGCACCAATCTGTATAGCATTGCTAGGATAAGGGTTCTGATCTGATAGCCGTCCACATCGGCATCTGTACATATAATAATCTTGCTCCATCTTAGATTATCATAATCAAAGGAGCTTAAATCCTTATTATGCTTAGATTTAATTTCTACACCACAGCCAATTACCTTTAATAAATCAACAATAATTTCACTTCTGAAAATGGTATTATAATCGGCCTTTAGACAGTTGAGAATTTTACCCCTTACAGGCATAATTGCCTGAAATTCGCTGTCTCTTCCCATTTTTACAGAGCCGAGGGCTGAATCGCCTTCAACAATGTAAAGCTCTCTGCGATCTTTATCCTTGCTGCGGCAGTCAACAAACTTCTTAACCCTTGTAGATACATCCATTGTACCCCCCAGCTTTTTCTTGACATCTATTCTTGCCTTTTCGGCTGATTCACGGCTTCTTTTATTTATCAATACCTGGGCGGCTATTTTTTCTGCCTCTTCCTTATTTTCAATTAAATATATTTCAAGCTGTTCCTTTAAGAAGTCAGTCAGTGCCTCCTGAATAAACTTATTGTTTATTGCCTTCTTTGTCTGATTCTCATAGCTTGTCATGGTTGAAAAAGTGTTTGTTATTAAAACCAGACTATCCTCAATATCAGTAAAGTTTATCTTACTTTCATTTTTGTTATACTTGTTATTACTTCTTAAATATTTATCCAGCTCATATACAAAGGCGTTTCTCACCGCTTTATCAGGGGTTCCCCCGTATTCAAGCCAACTTGAATTATGATAATACTGTATCGTATTAATCTCATTGTTAAAGCAAAAGGCTACCTCCATTTTGACCTTGTATTCGGGCTTATCCTCCCGGTCCTTGCCCCTGGCACTGCCTTCAAAATAGCAGGGCGTAGTAAATCCCTTTTCGCCACTAAGCTCAACAACATAATCTACTATACCCTCTTCATACACAAATGTTTCGGTAGTACCGGTTTCATGGTCAGTAAATTCAAAAACCAGGCCGGCATTTACCACCGCTTGTCTTTTTAATACATCTCTGAAATATTCTGCAGGGATCCTTATGTCTGTAAAGACCTCTCTGTCAGGTTTCCATGTCTGTTCTGTGCCGGTATGTTCATAATTGCACTTTGTCTTTTTAAGGCCCCCAACATTTTCTCCCTTCTCAAAATGCAACTCGTATTTATATCCGTCACGCCAGACCGTAACATCCATATATTCAGAGCTGTACTGTGTGGCGCAGGCTCCGAGACCGTTTAATCCTAAGGCATATTCATAGTTTTCACCTGTGTGATTAGAGTACTTGCCACCGGCATAGAGCTCACAGTAGACTAATTCCCAATTGTATCTTCCTTCCTTGCGGTTAAAATCAACAGGAACGCCCCGACCTTTATCCTTTATTGTTATGGAATTATCTTTATGGCGAATTACAGAGATTAACTTTCCATGACCCTCTCTAGCCTCGTCTATTGAGTTTGACAGAATCTCGAAAAAGGAATGCTGG
The DNA here is from genome assembly GCA_012523705.1 of Clostridiaceae bacterium. Taxonomy (GTDB): domain Bacteria; phylum Bacillota; class Clostridia; order DSM-8532; family DSM-8532; genus DTU059. The sequence goes on along the minus strand of JAAYTU010000039.1, from coordinate 3,233 downwards.
CATCCTTCTAATCCGTCTGAGCCAAATATAACCGAAGGTCTTAATCTTACCCGGTCAGCACCCTTTAGTGATGTGATACTTTCGTTTCCGTAGTTTTTCTTTTGTCTTGCAGACATTCTTTCACTCCTGTTGAATATATTGTTGTGGTTTCTCACAAGCTATGTTGCGTCCTCAAAGAAAATTTTATCATATGATAAACTTAACACAAGCATAATTATTTTTGCCCATTTGAACAAATATCTAATAACTATTTAATTCTAACAAACATTTGTTCTGGTTGCAAAGCCTTGAAATCTGTTAGTTGCATATATTCCGCCTAAAAGATACAATAATTTTATACTCATCCTGATTGGAGGCTAGTTAAATGAGAAAATATAAATTTGCCATCTTAGGAGCCGGCAGTATTGCTGAGAAAATGGCCGAAACAGTCATTCATATGCCTCAAATCATACCCTATGCCGTAGGCTCCAGAGATTCAGACCGTGCAAAATCCTTCTCGGAAAGATTTGGTTTTCAGAAGTATTACGGATCATATGGGGAAATGGTCCAGGATTCCGAAATCGATCTGATTTATGTGGCTACTCCTCATTCTCATCATTATAAACATTCGATGATGTGTCTCAGACATGGGAAGCATGTCCTATGCGAAAAGGCCTTTACAGTAAATGCTCTGCAGGCTGAAAAGCTAACAGACTATGCCAGGTCTAAAAATCTATTAATTGCTGAAGCAATCTGGACAAGATATTTACCTATGTCTAAAACCATAAATGAGATAATAGAAAGTGGAGCAATAGGTAAGGTTAATTTAATATCAGCAAATCTGGGGTATCTGATATCTAACAAAGAAAGGCTTGTTAATCCCTATTTGGCCGGGGGAGCATTATTGGATGTGGGTGTATATACCCTGAACTTCGCCGCCATGATTCTGGGTGACAGAATCATTAAGTCTGCATCTACTTGCTCTCTTTTTGAAACCGGTGTGGATTCCCAGGGTAGCATGACCCTCTTGTTTGAGGGGGGTGAAATGGCTGTCCTGTATTTTAGTGCTGTGGCTCAAACTGACCGTCAGGGTATAGTTTATGGCGATAAAGGTACATTGGTTGTTGAAAACATCAACAACCCCGAAACAGTACATGTTTACAATCTTAATCGTGAAAAAGTGGCTTCATATCCTGCGCCAAAACAAATTACAGGATTTGAATATGAAGTAGACTCAGTAATCAAAGCAATTGAGCAGGGCAGGCTTGAATGTCCTGAAATGCCCCATAGCGAGATTATCAGGATCATGAGGTTAATGGATGATTTTCGTAACCAATGTGGAGTAATCTACCCTCCTGACATTGAAGGTTGCTGAGATCTCATATTCGGAAGTAATAGTTTAATTGAGAAGCTGGTCATGTTCTTTCAAAGACATACCAGCTTTTTTTAATAAAAAGTATTGACATCATATATTTATTATTGTACTATTGTATTAAGGCCTTAATACAATAGTACAAGGGGTGATAATATGCCATGGGACCTTAAGTCAGACAGACCTATTTATATTCAACTGATTGAAGAAATTCAACTGAGAATCTTTTCGGGTGAATATCCACCGGGATCTAAATTACCCTCAGTCCGTGACATTGCTCAGGAGGCTTCAGTTAATCCAAACACTATGCAAAGAGCTCTTTCAAAGCTAGAGGAAGACGGACTTGTGATTACTCATCGCACCAGTGGAAGAACCATTACGGAGGATGTTGAGATGATAAAAAGAGCTAAAAACAAATTAGCTGTTCAGCAAATAATAGCGTTTATTGAAAAAATGCAGCAAATGGGATTTGAAAAGAAGGAAACCCTCGCTCTTATAAATAAAATGCTGGAGGAGATGGAAATATGAGTGCAATTCTTGAATGTTATAATTTGAATAAGAAGTTTGGTAGCAAGCATGCACTAAAAGACATTAACCTAAGCTTAGAGCGCGGTAGGATTATTGGTCTTTTAGGCCCTAATGGAAGTGGAAAGACCACTTTAATAAAGCTTGCCAATGACCTATTAACCCCAAGTAGCGGCGAAATCTTAATCGATGGAAAAAAACCGGGCATCGAGACTAAGAAGCAAGTTGCCTACCTTCCTGAAAAAACATATCTGAATAATTGGATGAAGGTTTATCAGGTAATTGAATTCTTTGATGATTTTTATGAAAATTTTAAATCCGAAAAGGCTTATGATATGCTGAAAAGACTAAGTATTGATCCCAAGGAGAGACTGAAAAATCTATCAAAGGGTACCAAGGAGAAGGTTCAGTTAATCCTGGTTATGAGCCGTGATGCAGACCTGTATCTCTTAGATGAGCCAATCGGAGGAGTCGATCCGGCGGCAAGGGATTATATTCTTGATACCATAATCAGCAACTACTCCAGTCATGCTACGGTAATTATCTCTACACACCTCATATCAGATGTGGAAAAGATTCTGGATGATGTTATTTTCATTAAAGAAGGCCAAAATGTCTTATCTTCATCTGTCGATAAAATCAGGGATGAAATGGGTAAATCGGTAGATTCATTGTTTAGGGAGGTGTTTAAATGCTAGGGAAATTATTGAAATATGAAATAAAGGCAACCTCAAGAATCTTCTTGCCTATATATCTGGCATTAACTGTGTTTGCGATTATTAACCGATTTATGAATTTTAATGCGGATACATTTAATATATCTCAGGGCATAGCTCTTACACTATACATTTTTATTCTTGTAGGAATGTTTGTTGTAAGCTTTGTTGTCATGATACAGAGGTTCTATAAAAATCTTCTCTCAGAAGAAGGATATCTGATGTTTACACTGCCTGTAAATCATTGGGCGCATATTGTAAGCAAATCTCTTACAAGCCTTATGTGGACTATATTAAGCTTCATTGCAGCATTCATCTCAATAGTAATAATTGCGTTGCAAGGCATCACTTTGCCGGAATTATTTAGGGAATTATCTCAAATGTGGGATGAGCTGTACAGGTATCTGGGACCGTCAATCTGGCACGCTATTATCCAGATGATTATAGGATTCATTATTGGCACACTATGCAGTAATATGCTGATATATGTATCCATAGCTTTAGGGCATCTTTCAAACAATCACAAGATTCTTGCATCAGTCGGATCCTTTTTAGGCATCTATGCCTTAGGAAACGTTCTGTCAGGCACGATTGCGGTTAATGCTATTCCCCAGTTTTCCCCTTCCCCATCCGCATTGATG
>JAAYTU010000038.1 GCA_012523705.1 Clostridiaceae bacterium | reverse complement strand
CGGCCAAAAAAGAATTGTAGAATGCATTGATAATGATGAGACAGCCTCTGTGATAAGTACTTTGGTTCACCCGAAATATTTACTTATTCTCACATCAGTTAAAGGAATATACCTGGATCAAAAGGATCCCACCACATTAGTAGAGAAGGTAGAGGGTAAGGATGCAGACGAAGTAATTGCTAACATAGATGAATTGCAAAAGCATTGCTTTGGTGCAAGTCGTTCCGGAGCTGGAGGAGCTAAGACAAAACTGGAATTTATTAAGGAACCTATAAGGCAGGGAACGACAGTTATAATAGCCAGTTCAAAATATCGCATTTCAGATGCAATTAAGGGCAATTGTCCTAGAACTATCTTTCGAGTTCGCTGAAGAATTATTCAATTGTTGCTTGCAACGATTTAGCCTTTAGTAAGAACATCCGGTTTCGAGTTCGCTATGCACTCCGGGTTTGCCTTTTAAATCGTTGCAGGTATACCGTTCATCTTTATACATTTCTAACATCCAACATCCAATATTTAATCTCCAATTTGTCAAACTGTGCTAAAAATACAAATAGCTCAATTAATATTTGTATATTGTAGATGGTGAGCTAATATACCATTCGTGCTACCATGAAAACAATATTAGTACCAATATTAGTATCAATAGCGAGAGGTATAACGAGATATAAAGTGCTTGAGCAAGTAAACAAATCTGGTTGAAAATTCCGTATCGTGATTCCGGTAACAATGTTTAATGGATATACCTTTAAAAATATAGCAAATAGGGGGTTATAAAATGAAAATTAAAGCAGCAGTCGTGTATGAGAAGGGTCAGCCTTTCGTGATGAAAGAATTGGAGCTCGATCCTCCGAAGGAAAATGAAGTTTTAGTTAAAGTATCTGCTTGCGGCGTTTGCCACACTGATGATGTAGCACGCCATCAGATCATACCTGTTCCTCTGCCAGCGGTGTTTGGCCATGAAGGCAGTGGTGTGATCGAAGAAGTAGGTCCTGGCGTTACCGGCTTCAAAAAAGGAGATCGTGTAGGATTTTCCTATGGTTACTGTGGAGAATGTGAAGCATGTCGTACTGGTCATCCTTTTGGATGCGAAAGAAATCGCGTATTGAATTTCTCAGGCCAGCAATTTGATGGAACAAAACGTCTTCATGATGGTGACCAGGAAGTATCATCCTTCTTTGGACAGGGCGCCTTTGCATCACATGCTATAGTGCATGTGAACAATCTTATTCCTGTAGAGGAAGGCTTTGACCTGGGTATGGTAGCTCCTATGGGTTGCGGTATCCAAACTGGAGCAGGAGCAGTTCTTAACTATTTAAAACCCGATCCTGCAAGCTCAATCATAGTTACCGGATGTGGTCCTGTTGGATTAAGCGCAATTATGGGAGCTAAAATTGCAGGTTGTACCACAATTATAGCTTGTGATATTAAGGATTCCCGCCTTGAGGTAGCTAAAGAATTCGGTGCAACACATACAATTAACAGTATGAACGTAGAAAGTGTTGTAGACGAAGTTAAGAAGATTACTCGTATTGGAACTAACTATGCTATAGACTGCACAGGAGTCGGCCCATGTGTCAGACAGTCATTGAATTGTGTTCGCAGCTTAGGTACCTGTGTTATCTTAGGAGCTACTGAAGAGCTCACAATACATGTTGAAAACGAACTGATGGGCGCAGGAAAGAAATTAATAGGAATAGTTGAAGGATGCTCCATCCCTCAGGTATTTATTCCAAAATTGTTAGAATACAACAAAAAAGGCATGTTCCCATTTGACAAGATGATTACTTACTATGATTTTGACAAGATTAATGAGGCATTTGAGGATACAAAGAATGGTAAGGTAATAAAAGCAGTATTAAGAATGGATTAATATGAATTAACAATTCATCATCTAATCTGTATTTGAAGGCCTGTAGAGAGATAATCTATCAGGCATATATTAGAGCGCAAGGAGGAGAAGAAAAGGTATGAAGAATAAATATTATCCACATCTTGCAAGTCCTATTACTATTAACGGAGTTACATTTAAAAATAGGTTGTTTGGTGCACCTATGTCCAATCCGGAATTAGATCCAGACTGCAATATGCGGAAAGAAGATATAGCGTTTCATGAAAATCGTGCACGGGGTGGTCTAGCCAGTGTAGCCATTGGTCTTGGTATAGTAGATGCTATTGGACGCACACACACCAAAGAGATTAAACTCTATGACGTAATGTCCCTTCCTTCACTTAAGGAAGTTGCAAATGCTATGCATCATCACAATTGTAATGCTGTAATGGAGTTGGCTCACGGTGGGAAATATGGTAATGCCCGTGGACATATAGGCAATGGCGCTACATTGATTGGTCCTAATGATGAGGTTAATGCTGAAGGCCTTAAGGTTCGCGCCATGACAGATGAGGATATCTACAGAGTAGCCGATTGTTTCGCAGATTCTGCAAAGCTTGTAAAAGAGGCTGGCTTTGACATGGTACTTATTCACGGTGGTCACGGATGGCTTCTTGGTCAGTTTAGCTCTCCATCAATGAACCGCAGAACAGATAAATGGGGCGGAAGCCTTGAGAATCGTATGCGTTTCCCACTGTTAGTGGTTGAAAAAGTGCGCGAAGCTGTAGGACCAGATTATCCAATCGAATTCCGTATGAGCGGAGCTGAGTATACAGAGGGTGGATATACAATCGAAGAAGGCGTAGAAATGGCCAAAATGCTTGATGGCAAAGTTGATATTATCCATGTTTCTGCTGGTGTTCATGAGGACAGAGAAGTATTTACATATACTCACCCATCTATGTTTATTGAGCATGGGTTCAACGTTCATCTTGCAGCTGAGATTAAAAAACATGTTAAGACACCTGTTGCTACATTAGGTGGACTGAACGATCCTGATATGATGGAAGAAATAATTGCTTCAGGTAAAGCTGATATCATCCAGGTTGCTCGTCAATCACTGGCTGATCCATTCTTCCCCGAGAAAGCATTCTCAGGTAACGCTGATGATATCAATCGTTGCTGCCGTTGCTACACTTGCTTCTTTAATTATTTAACTAACAGAACATTCTGTTGTGCAATGAACCCGGTTATAGGTAATGAACTGGAGAATAAGCACGCATTCCCACCAACAACACCTAAGAAGGTTATCGTAGTTGGTGGTGGTCCAGGTGGTATGCAGGCAGCTATTACAGCAGCTGAACGTGGCCATAGTGTTACACTTTATGAAAAAACCGGTCATCTTGGTGGACAGGTTTACTTCGAAAGAGATATTCCGTTTAAAAAGGATCTGTACAACTTTATAAAGGTACTGGAAAGACGCCTAGAGAAAGTTGGCGTTGATGTTCGTATGAACACAGCTATTACAGCTGAGGAAGCAGCAGCACAAAATCCTGATGTTATCATTTCAGCTGTCGGTGCTAAACCAATTATCCCTAACATACCTGGAATTGACAATAAAAAAGTTGTTGGCCTTGAAGATCTTAGCAATGCTGAGGCCCTCGGACAGAAGATTGTTATTCTTGGCGCTGGCGTAGTTGGTATGGAAACTGCTATTTATCTCAACAGTCTTGGAAAAGATGTTACCGTTGTCGAGATGAAGGATGATTGGGGCGGAGATGCTTACTTCATGCACAAGGATGCCATGAAGATAGAAGTACGCAAGAGCAACATCCAGATCAAAGTAAACACCAAAGCAAAGTCTATAACTGACGAGGGGCTTGTTTGCGAGACTCCAGAAGGCGAAGTAACTATTGAAGCAGACAATATCTTCTTAGCAGCAGGTATGAGAGCCGACCGTACAGTTGCAGAAACCTTCTATAACGCTGCACCACGCGTGTTTGAGGTAGGCGACTGCATTAAACCAGGCCGTGTAGTTGATGCTGTAACAAATGGATACTATCGTGCACTGGATATCTAATATATCAGAAACTGTTTCAGACAATTTTAATTTTTGACTTCTCTCTGATAATTACTTAATATACATTCTAACAATGGAGACAAACTAATTTATCTTGGTTTTCTCCATTGTTTTTTTTTATTTATTAGAGTAAAGGGATATATTGCACAAAATTGTCCTTGATAAATCATATGCTTTTATATATAATAACAAGCAAAGCAATAAATATGTATTATTTCAAGTACATACTTTTATTGTTTTCGATTTTAACATCTGAATAATAATAAGCATTCCGTAAATTGCCATGCTTATTATTAGGTTTACAACTTGGGCACATTTAAGAGGAGAGCTAAATATGAATCTTAGTATTGACATGATTAATGAGAAACTGAATCTTAAAACCCAAATCTATACATATCAGAATTCTGTACCCATATTAGAAAGACCGAGACTTTTTTCAGAAAACTGCAAAATTGATAATAGCAAAGTTCTGTATGTTGGTAATGCTCAGGCTTTTAATAAAACAAACTTTATTAATCCCGGGGCCAGTCTTATCAGTATTGGGACACCAAAATGGTTTTCCCCCAATGATTATCCTACTATTAACGTGTTAATAATCGATGAAAACATATCTTTAGTGGATTTATTCAATAGGGTACTGGATATTTTCCTATACTTTAGTAAATGGGAAACAAGAATGGACAAGCTTATCAATAATAATTGCGAACTACAGGATTTAATTGATTGCAGTGACGAAGTAATCGGCTGGCCAATTTCCATTATAGATCGGGCACAAAAAACCTTAGCTACCTCAAAATTCGATGAATCTGATGATATTATATGGCAGGAAATATGCAGTGGTTATATCTGTACTGAGCTTCTTCGTCAAGACAGTGTGCAGATTTCAGAGGTTGTTAATTACAATAGGCCTATCCAACGTTATTCTACAGTTTCAAAACGCATTATTCTCACACAGCCTGCCCGAATCAACAATCATGTGGTTGGTTTTATAGCAATTCATAATCCCAACAGAACCGAGGAGTACTTTAGTAAAGGAATAGAGCATATAGTCAACTATTTCACAAAATTTGTAGCTAAAATGATGAACTCTAATGAGTTTTACAGTATGTCCCGGGGTGTGATGTTTGAATATTTATTTGTTGATTTGATAGAAGGCAATATTAGCGATTCGGCTGAAATATCCGATAGACTATTATTTATCAATTGGTCTTTAGATGATGGGAAAATACTGCTCTCCATATCATCACAATGTGATAATTTGAAGACTTTGCGGGATTATATAATGCAAATTATCCCTAATATGCATTGTGTTATATATGAAAAACGTCTTGTGGCTATTATTTCAAACTTAAGTGACCAAGGCTTGTCCGACGGTGTTTTGGAGCAATTAGAGGCATGGATTATTAAAAACAACTTGAAATGCGGGATAAGTAATCTCTTCTATGATTTGATCGAAACAAAAAAATACTATGAACAGACAAAGGCTGCTCTAAATCTTGGTAAAGTATTACATACTAAAAAAACTATATACAAGTATTCAGACTATAGCTTATATCATGCAATATTAAAGCTTTCGGAAAGTCATGATATTGTAGATTTCTGTCATCCTTCTATCCATGAGCTTGCAGTAGAGCCCTGTAACAGGATACTTATTGAGACGCTGAGGGTTTATTTGCAAAATGACTGCAACATCACTGTTTCAGCCAAGGAACTCTTTATTCATAGAAATTCGATGATCTATAGGATTAATAAACTAAAGGATGAAATAAAACTGGATTTATCAGATGCGGATTTGCGTCTTCAATTACAGTTCTCCTTTGCAATATATGATTTCATAAGATGGTTTTATCCCAACCACCCGAAGAACATCTATAATCTCGACGGAGTCGATGAAACATTAATCAAATAAACGAAATCCCCGAAATGATTTCGTTTTTGCCAGGCACTTTAATTTGTTACATTGTTGTGCTTGGCCTTATTACCTGTGACCCCATAAAGAGCAATTAGGCTTTATGACCAAATTGAGAATCACCTGTTTTTGCAAATAAATTAGTAAAAACGACCTAAAACCAGCGATTAAATGCAAAAGATATTGTGCTAAAAATACAATTGGCTCTTTTGTGTTTCGTACATTGTAGATGGTGAGGTATGAGTCTAATCATGCTACCATTAAATCAACAGCAAAAAAGAAATTAGGGTACCTTAAGGAACAAGCATCTTTAGTTGAACATTCTAAACGTGTTTCCTTCCTAAAGATTTATTGGGCTTATTGCCCTTTAAAATATTATATAAACAGGAGGAAAAAGAATGAACAAAAGGAATAGGATTTTAGTCTCAGTACTGCTGATTATTGGTTTGCTAGCCACCCTGGCGGGGTGTTCCAACAATGGCAATGGCCAAGACGTTGAAACTACACCGCCGGCACAAAGCGAACCTGCACCAGCAACACCGTCCTCTGACGAAGCTGAAGGTTCTACAGAGCTTCACAAAGTGTATACTCTCGTAGACCAGGCTCTCTCAGGTGTTTACAGCCCTGTTTTAGAGGATCGCTCCAAGGTAGAGAAGGCTTTACCGAATGGTAAGAAAGAGAACATCGTTATTGGATTTTCTCAGGCAACACAATCTAACCCATGGTTTGTTAGTGTATCAGACGCAATGAAGGCTGCAAGTGAAAAATATGGATATGATATTAAAATATATGTTGCAGATTTCGATGCAGTTAAAGCCAGTAACGATATAGAATCAATGATTACCCTTGGATGCGATATTATCATAGTTGATCCTATTGAGATAGCTGCCTCTGAAACTGATGTACGACGCGCTGTTGATGCAGGTATCCCGGTAATCGGAATAGGGGTAGGTTTTACAGATCCTGATATTCCTATTGTTACAACTATTCTGTCAAACAGCTATGAAAACGGCTGGAGCTGTGGTTCTTATTCATCAAGCCACTTTGAGAAGGGACCATTGAACGCAGCAGTTATTATAGGTGCTTGGGGTAGTTCCACATCAGAAAGCCGTATCAATGGAATGATTGGTGGACTGATTTATGAAAGAGCAAAGATGTATGGATTAAATCTCAGCCGCGAAGATGCGATACTAAAAGGCCTGGACCTTATGACGGATCTTCGTGATAAAGGAAACTCCGGTTGGGATGAGATTGAATTAAAGTTTGTTTCCTCAGGTCAGGGTTCATGGAATGACGAAGGTGGTATGACCGCTGCTGAAGATATTTTGACAGCTAATCCTAATCTTGATTTGATACTCAGCGAGAATGACTTCATGGGCATAGGTGCTTCAAGAGTAGCTAATCAGATGAATGTTGATGTTAAGATTGCCTGTGCAGCAGATGGAAGCAGAGAGGGTATGGAATATGTCAAGAATGGTGACATGCTCTGTGTCGGATATAACAACGGTACCATGTGCGGAACTTATGTTATCGAATTAATTCATAAGATTTTCGGCGAAGGCTATGATGCAAACAACCTTCCTCTAATATCAGCATTTGATCCGGTTTGTATCAATAAAGACAATGTAGATCAATACTATGATGCAAATGAGCCATTTGCTAAAGCATCTACTTATGAGTTTAAGACAATTGACGAGAGAAACGCACAAAAATAATAGATAGGTAAGACTCTGTTAACTTGGTGCGAAGCAATTCGTGCTAAGTTAACAGAAGAATAGAGAATATTAGGAGGGGTTATATGAAATCTATTTCGGTTGTTAAAGTCGGAAGCTTAAGAGATCCCGATGAAAGCAAGCGAGGAAAAGTCGCTGTCAGAGATGTTCCTGTACCTGAAGTTGGTGACGAGGATGTAAAGATTAAGGTTGCTTATTGTGCAATATGTGGATCGGATCCTCATCTGGTAGAGAATATTTTTGGCTGGGAAATTCCTTTTGGCTTAGGACACGAAGTATCAGGAGTAGTTGTAGAACTAGGAAAAAAAGCTACAATGAAAGGTCTTAAGGTTGGCGACCGCGTTGCTGGAAACTTTCTACACTTTTGCGGAAGATGCTATTACTGCCTAAATGGACAACAACAGTTCTGCGAAGGTATTCCTGAAGGCAATTCAGGTATGTCTGAGTATGTTGTATGGCACGAATCTCAGGTATATAAATTACCTGATGATGTAAGTCTCAAAGAGGGTTGTCTATTAGAACCAACAGCAATAGCAGTTCGTATTGCAGACAAGTTAAGTATGAAGGTTGGTCAAAGAGTCGCTATTAACGGCGGAGGACCAATCGGTCTACTAACACTTCAAGTATTGAAAATGAATGGCGCAACATCACTTACGGTGTTTGAGCCGGTGGCTGAAAGAAGAGAAATGGCATTGGAATACGGAGCAGATTATGCTATTGATCCAATCGCTAATGATGTTGTTGAAGAATCGAAAAAGATTACTGACGGTAGGGGCTTCGATGTTGTAGTAGATGCATCAGGAGCAGTAAAGGCAGTTAAATCGTTATTGGATATTACTGCAAAAGGTGGACAACTATTGTATGCTGCTATGTATCCTAATGACTTCGAGATGCCGCTGAACCTCAACAAGTATTTATATTTGAATGAGATTACTGTTACTGGCTTCTTTGTAGCACCATATGCATTCCCACGCTCCCTCCAGTTATTACCTAAAATGAAACTTGATAAGTTTACTAACAAGGTCTTTACCATTGATCAGCCTGAGGAAGCTTTTGCTGCTCAAATAAGCGGAAAGTATCCTAAAATATTAATCCAATGTAATGAAGATATTGCAAATCTATGATATTGAGAAGGTAGGTGTATAAGTTATGTACGAATATAATATTGACATTAACACGGTAAGAGAACTGGAAGATAAGGCGTATAAAATAAGACATGATTTATTGAACTTTATTTATCGCATTGGTATGGGCCATTTGGGTGGAGAACTTTCCATGGTAGAGATGGCAGTAGCTCTATACTACAAGTACATGAACTATGATCCAAAGAATCCTAAGTGGGAAGAAAGAGACCGCTTTGTTCTAAGTAAGGGACACTGCAGTGAAACTCTTTACACAATATTCTCCGATATGGGCATGTTCACAATGGATCATATGGTAGAACACTTCGAAACATTGGATACCGCACAATTTGGTATGCACTCCAACAGAAAATATGTTCCTGCTATCGAAGTATCTGCAGGTTCATTGGGACACGGTCTTCCAATAGCTGTAGGTATGGCTCTTGGTGCCAGATTGCAGAAGAAAGCCTGGAGAACCTTTGTAATGGTTGGCGACGGCGAGCTTGCTGAAGGAACAAACTGGGAAGCAATTATGGCTGGTGGACATCACGAGCTGGGTAATTTAGTTTTAATTATTGATAAGAATCAGTTATCAATGACTGGTTTTACAAGGGATACAATGAATATTGATCCTCTGGCTGATAAACTCAGAGCTTTCAACTGGGATGTAAGAGAATTTGACGGTAACGATATGTATGCAGTTTGTGAAGCATTACAGAACTTACCACCATCTAGCTGGGAAAGCAGAAGAAAGCCAATATGCCTCATCTCCAACACTGTTAAGGGCAGAGATGTTGACTTCATGGAATACAACTGGAAATGGCATGGTGGCGGTATCGCAAAAGAACAATTAGAAGAAGCGTTAGAATCAATTAAAAAGAGATATGAACAAAGAAGGAGTGTGAGATAAATGGCTGTTAAATCAACATTTGACTTCGACCAAATGCTCTCTAGTGCACGTGAAGCATACGGAGAAGAACTGTTAAAGATGGCAGAAGAGGGCTACGAATTTGCTTTTACATACTCTGATAACGTAGCAATCTCCTCTTCAGCAGGTAAATTAATTCAGAATTATCCTGAACGTTGCATAAACTTTGGAATAGCAGAGCCTAACCAGGTTGGAGCTTCTGCTGGATTAGCACTATCAGGTATGGTTGTATATTCTCAAGTGTTTGGACCTTTCCTTTCCTTGCGTACAGCTGACCAGATTCATACAGACATTGCATACAACGATGTTAATGTAAGACTTATCGGCACCCACGCTGGTGTGACAGCTGCTGGTGGCCCGACACATAACTGTATTGCAGACTTAGCTCTATACCGTGCTATCCCTAATCTGATCATTGAGGTTCCAGCTGATGCTAATCAGTGTAAAATGGCAATCCGTAAATCATTCACACACGATGGACCTATGGTAATCAGAATTGACAGAGGCGGATCTCCACTCGTTTATGCTGATACAGATTACGAATATGAGTTTGGTAAGGCAATTGAAACATTACCTGGAACTGATTTATCCATTATATCTGCAGGTTCATGCGTTTACTGGTCATTGATGGCTGCTAAGATACTCAAAGATGAATATGGAATTTCAGCAAGAGTAATCGATATGCATACTATCAAGCCTATGGACTATGAAATGATAGATAAGTGTGTAAAAGAAACAGGAAATATCATAACTGTAGAGGAAGCTTCCATCAATGGCGGATTAGGTGGAGGAGTTGCAGAGTATCTGTGCGAGCGTGGATTCAATGGCAAGTTCAAGAGAATCGGACTTCCTGATGAATTCGCAGTTCTTGGTGATCCTGATGAAATTTACAAATACTATGGCATGGATCCGGAAGGTATTGCTAAAACAATAAATAAAGTAATGAACGGCTAAAGAACGGTAGTTCCAGCAATCTGGGACCATTCCGTATCAAGCCTGCACGATAGCCAAGAATCTTCAATAATGAGCTGTTTCATAATATGCAAATAAGATTCTTGGCTTCTTATAAACAAGGTAATTTCCTAATCTATTCACTCTCATTACGAATGAGTGCGAGTTTAGCTCAGAAGGATGCTGTTAATGAATTAGTTTTTTTAGATTGTACTCCTTACGCTGATTTTATGGATTTATAAACATGGCTGGGGTCATCATGGTTTTAAGGTGCGCCAGCCATTTGCCTTCTGAGCAATCATGCGTTTTTGGATAACCGTTTCAATAATACAACCAATAGAATACAGGAGGTATAACTATGATTCCAGGTATTGAATCAATGGAAAATGCCTTTAACATTAAAGGTAAGAATGTAATTGTAACTGGTGGTAACCGTGGTATAGGTAAAGGTATTGTTATTGCTATGGCACAAAGTGGTGCAAATATTGCTATTTTGGCTAGAGATGAAGCCACATCTAAGAAAACCATAGAGGAGATAGATTCTTATGGTGGAAAATATCGTTATTATAAATGCGATGTGACTGATACTAAGCGTGCCAAAGCAGTAGTAGATGAAGTTGTTAAGGAATTCGGTACAATTGATGTTCTTGTAAACAATGCTGGTATTGCAAGGTTTTTCAATGTTCTCGATGAAGATGAGGATTTGAGAAGCTGGCACGATGTCATCAATTTAAATCTCAATGGATATTTTACAATGAGCTATCTGGTAGGGAAAGTAATGAAAAAACAAAACTATGGAAGAATTATTAATATTTCCTCCAACTCCTCCCGCATTGTAAATCTTCCTCAACGCATGGTTTCATATAATGTCTCGAAGGCTGGTATTGACCGTATGACAAAGTGTCTCGCACATGAGTGGGCTGAATACAATATACGCGTTAATGCAATAGCTCCCGGATATACTGAGACTGAACTCACATTTGATAAGGATCAGGATAAGATTGAGTACTGGATGTCTGCAACTCCAGTAGGCCGTTTTGGCAAAACTATAGAGATTGGTGCATTAGCTGTTTATCTGGCCTCACCAGCTTCTGAACAAATGACAGGGGCTGTGCTGACAATAGATGGTGGATATTCGCTGGCGCGTTAATCTCTTAATTATTTGACAAAAAATGGAGGTTAATATGAAGGTTTCAATGAGTAAATTTTCTTTGAATTCTTTCTCTTTAGAGGGAAAGGTAGCAATTGTAACTGGTGCCAATCAGGGACTTGGAATGGCTTATGCACTTGCTTTTGCAAAAGCAGGTGCAGACCTCTACGTTCCACATTTCACCGATGATATTGAAGACATCCGTTCGCTGATCGAACAAGAGGGTAGAAGGGTTGAATTCATTAAAGGTGATTTGACAGATAGAGACTATGTACAAAAAGTTGTGGAAGGCTGTATTGAATGCTATGGGAAAATTGACATATTAGTAAATAATGCGGGCGCAAGCTTTTTTGCTGATTTCTTGGATTATCCCGACAGTGCATGGCAAAAAATTATAGATATCAACCTTAACTCGGTATATTATCTGAGCCATGAAGTTGCTAAGAAAATGGTAGAAAGAAAATCAGGAAAAATCATAAACATAGGATCTGCACTCTCATTTACAGCTGATAAGAGATGCCCACCCTATGCTGCTGCAAAACACGCTATCCTCGGATTAACAAAGGCATTTGCGAACGAGCTTGGAGAGTATAACATCCAGACTAATGCAATATGTCCGGGATTCTTAGCTACAGATGTTAATAAAGAATTGCGTGCTGACAAGGCATTCTACGACAAAATAACAAATAGAATTCCCGCAGGTCGTTGGGGAGAACTGTTTGATATTATGGGTGCTGCTGTATTTCTTGCAAGTAGTGCATCCAATTATATTAACGGTACCTTCATTAATATTGATGGCGGGTTTACAACAACTCTGTAAAATTTACCTTCCTCACTATTGGTGGAATTTACAGACCAGTCTGTTAAAACAATAACACTGTATCTTTCGTATGATTGGGTCCATGTACTTTTGTGCATTACAGATAATGATGCATATATTTTTCGATGATATTATGGACATAATACACAAACTATCTCTGTTAAAAGAACACAAAAATTCTGAGGAGGAAAACGAGATGAAAAAAATCGCAACTAAGTTATTGACTCTAGTTCTAATTCTTAGCATGGTAGCAACCTTTGCTGGTTGTGGCCAAGACACACCGCAGAATTCTGCTACACCATCTGCTACATCTTCAGCAACCCCTAATGAGCCTGCTGATACTGGTTCTGAGGGTCAATCGGGAGATCTTCATGAGATCTATACTTATGGAGATGTTTTATCATTAAGTGGTATCAAACCACCTACCTTTAACTCCCGTGCACACATTTTCAAGGCTCTTCCTGAAGAGACTACAGATAAGAAGTTAAAGATTGGTTTATCTATAGTTTCACAGAACACCGCTTGGTTCGTTGAAGTTGGCGATTCTATTAAGAGATTCTGTGATGCCAAAGGTTGGGATTTAACAATGCTTATTGCAGAGTTTAGTCCTGAAAAACAATCAGAGCATGTTGATACTTTTATCACCATGGGCGTAGATGTAATTCTGATTGACCCAACTGACGTTGCTGCAGCGAAAGAAATGGTACAAAGAGCTGTTGACGCTGGTATCCCATGTATAGGCATAGGTCAGGAGCTGGCTGAGGATTCAGCAATTGTAACTTCAGTTATGTCCAACTCATATATGAACGCATTTAACGTTGGCCTAGTGGCTGGAGATTATTTCGAAGGTCAACCAATCAAGGCTGGTGCTATGTTTGGTAAGCTTGGTTCTGGAAGCTCTGAAAGCCGTATAAATGGATTTATGGGAGCTATCCTCTATAAGCGTGCTCAGCAAGCTGGCGACAATATTTCAAAAGAAGACGCTATGATACTTGGCCAAAAGATGCTTGAACAGATTCGTGCAACAGGTAAAGCTATAAATGAAAAGTACGATTTCGAAGTATTATGTTCAAACGGAGATGCTGAGTGGAGTGAAATCGGTGGCATGGAAGCTGCCGAGGAAATGATTACTGGTTATCCAGATGTTAATCTTCTATTAGTTGACCAGGACTTCATGGCAGTTGGAGCACTTCAAGCTGTTGAACAAATGGGTTATGAGCCTGGTAAAGACATTCAGATCATCAGTGCTGCTGACTCTTACTACATAGCTCTTGAGTATATCCAAGAGGGTAAAATCCTTGCTACCGGTTATGGTCCTGCAGCTGCAATAGGCGAGGGTGTAATTAATCTTGTAGATAAGATTTTTGTTCAAGGATACGATGCAAACGATATGGTTATTTCAACAGATTTGGATCCAATTGCAATCTATTCTGAAAATGTTGACGATTTTTATGACTATCCTAACACTCAGTTTGCTAAGGCAATTGTACCTACATATTTAACAATACCTGAGTACAATGCTGCTCATGGCAATTAGTAACAAGAGAAAAAACTAGGTTAGTTAAGAACACTTTGAATAATAAGGAGTGACGATTAAATGGCGGAACAGACATACCGTGTTGAAATGAAGAATATCAACAAAAGTTTTGGCGGCGTTAAAGCTCTCAACGATGTTCAACTCACAGTTAAACCTGGAGAGATACATGCCTTAATGGGAGAGAACGGAGCAGGGAAATCAACTTTGATGAAGATATTGTCTGGTGCTATTCAGAAGGACTCAGGTCAAGTCTTTTTGGACGGCTGTGAAATATTCGTTAAAAGTCCCAAGGAAGCTAATGATTTAGGTATTTCAATAATATATCAAGAATTTGCATTGGTTCCTCATCTTACTGTTGCAGAAAACATATTTATTGACCGTTTAAGTGAAGACAACAAGGGTTTTATATCATGGAAAAAATTACGTGGTTCAGCAAGGCAGTTATTAGATGAACTAGGATTTAACGATATAAAAGAAACAGAAATTGTTTCAGACTTAAGTATCGCTTATCAACAGGTTGTTGAAATTGTAAAATCCCTGTCCAGGAACTCTAAGGTATTAGTGCTTGATGAGCCTACCGCATTACTGACCAATAAAGAAACACGTCATCTGTTCCGTCTACTCCTTGATTTAAAGGAGAAGAAAAATGTGAGTATTATTTACATATCTCACCGTTTGGAAGAAGTGTTCGAAATATGTGATAGTGTTACAGTTTTTAAAGACGGAACTTATGTTGACTCTGTTGACATTAAAGATATTAATGAGCAAGAGCTCGTTACTATGATGATTGGTCGTGAGATGAGCGATTATTTCCCTGAAAGAAACTGCAAGATTGGCGAAGAAACATTCCGTGTCACAGATTTAAATAATGGAAGAATGGTTCGGAACATCAATTTTGGCGTTTGCAAGGGTGAGGTCCTTGGTATATCTGGGCTTGTTGGATCTGGCCGTACAGAAACTATACGAGCTATAATAGGAGCCGATAAGAAAGAAAGCGGCAAAATAGAGCTTTACGGTAAAGAACTAAACATTAAGTGCCCTCGTGATGCATTTAAGAATAAAATTGGATTTTTACCCGAGGATCGAAAAAACCAAGGCGTTTTATTGGAACTTCCAATTCGTCATAATGCTACTATTAGTTGTTTGAGTCGATACACCGGTCCCTGTGGATGGATTTATAAGAATAATGAGACAAAAGATGTTACAGAACTTACTGGGAAAATGAATTTGAAGTGCTCGAGTATTGAAGCCCCTGTTAAGTCTTTATCTGGTGGGAATCAACAAAAGGTTTCATTATCGAAATTAATTGCTTCTCAGTGTGATGTTTTGATTTTTGATGAACCTACACGAGGTGTTGATGTCGGCGCAAAAAGAGAAATATATGCATTGATTAATTCACTGGCCGAGCAAGGTTATACAATCATAATGGTATCTTCAGAAATGGCTGAGATTGTTGGAATGTGTGACAGAGCCCTTGTATTCAGAAATGGAACAATTGCAGGCGAGCTCAACGGCAGTGAAATAACAGAACAAAATATTATTAAATATGCAATGGGGGTAGGAGAAAATGCAACTTGCAACTGATTCATGTGCAAAGAAAACGAGAATGACTCCTGGTCAGTTTTTCCTTAAACATAATACATTAATTATATTCTTTATACTATTGATAATTTCAAGTCTTGCATCACCGAGCTTTTTAACAAAGCAAAATGTTTTTAACGTATTGCGTCAACAAGCTCCGATTGTGGTGATGGCACTGGGATTACTTCTAGTGTTACTTACCGGAGGAATTGATTTATCTGCCGGTTCAATAGCTGCAGTTGGCGGTATGCTGATTGCTATGATGGTTAATAAAGTTGGTAATACTGTAGGCTCATTGTTTTTATCAGTTATTGTTATGCTAGTTTTAGGCGTAATCATAGGATTGATAATGGGCGTTCTAATTACAAAGGTCAAGATGCCTGCATTTATAACTACGCTGGCCTTTATGACCATTGGACGTGGTGCTGCATATATGTTTACAAGTGGTCAGCCTGTGCGTCTCAATAAAGAATTGCCAGGAGCACTATGGTTAATTAATTTTGGAAGCAAAACCTCACCTGCTTTAGGTATTCCATGGGCTGTTATAGTGTACGCTGTTATCATTGCTATTTTCGCAATTGTTATGAAATACACATCGTTTGGTCGTCTTATCATAGCAAGTGGTAGTAATGCTGAAGCAGTCAGACTATCAGGAGTAAGTGTTAATAAGTACATAACATCTGCATACATGATCTGTTCCTGTATGGCAGTATTAGGTGGAATATTAATCACAGCCCGTGCTGCTATAGGTACACCAAGTGCTGCTGATGGCTATGAAATGGATGCTATCGCAGGATGCGTAATTGGTGGTACAAGCCTTAGCGGTGGTAAAGGTAAGGTTGGTTTGACAATATTAGGTGTTTTCACACTCGCCATGATTGGAAATATCATGAATCTGCTGAGTATTGCATCTTATCCTCAACAGGTTATCAAGGGTCTTATCATAATAGGCGCAGTAATACTCCAGAATTTGTCCAGCAAGAAGGAATAAGCATATAAAATCAACATTTCAGATGGTTTTATGAGCTTTGTATAGAAGGGAGAAAAATATGAAAGGCGTTGTATATGTTGCAAAGGATACTGTAGAAGTTCGTGATCTACCTATGCCTGTGACTGCTGCAAATGAAATCATGGTTAAAATAGAATATTGCGCTGTTTGTGCTACTGACGTTCATGTAGTCTCACATGGTTTGTACGGTCTACAACCACCAATGGTTATGGGGCATGAAGCCTGCGGAACTATTGTTGAGGTAGGCGAAGAAGCAGCTAAAACCTGCAGTCTTAAAGTGGGAGATCGTGTCTCAGCTTGTCCCCTTCATTTTTGCGGACAATGTGAATTCTGTAAAAAGGGTATGGTAATGCACTGTAAGCAAGCTGGTTTTGAACCGGAAAAGAAGCCAATGGATTCCATGGTTGAATACCGTACATACTTTCCGGATCAGCTTTTTAAGTTGCCTGATTACGTTACATTTGAACAGGCAGCATTGGTAGAACCTATTTCAACAGCAGCAAGAGGTATAAATCTTGCAGATATGAAATTAGGTAGCACCGTATTTTTATCAGGCGCCGGGAGCATTGGACTAATCATGCTCAATTTGCTAGGGTTACAGGGTGGCACTAGGATTACAGTAAGTGATCCTGTACCTGAGAAGAGACAAATGGCACTTGATTTGGGAGCACAGTTTGTTATTGATCCTACCAAACAGGATGTAATAGAGGAATGTAATAAAATAACCGACGGCATGGGATTCGATTATGTATTTGAAATGTCGGGTTCCACGAAGGCGGCCGAGCAATGTCCTCAAATAATCAGTAAATGTGGTTCAATAATCTACTTTGCTGTATATCCGATGGATTATACATTACCGCTCAATCTATTTGACATGTACGGAAAGGAAGCTAGACTACAATTTGTATTCACCGATCCGTTTGTATATCCGAATAGCGTGGATCTATTAAGTCGACTTGATACAGACAAGCTGATTGGTCCAATCTACGATATTGAGGACGCACCCCAAGCGTTTAAAGATTTCCAAAACGCTAAATATCCGAAGCTTTTAATTAAGTGTTCTAAATAAGGTGTTATATTTGGGGGGAAATTTATATTCCTAATGAGAAGGTGGAAATATCATTTTTATTACTTCAGTATGATGATCTAACCCGTATTTAATACAATCCAATGTTTCTTTCCATCATCTCATTGTTTAAATAGGGAGGCTAAGTATGAACTTAGCCTCTTTTGATTACCAATTTATTGTTATTTGTGTAGTCTGTATTGCCAGCTAAAAGGCTGGGAAGCGCTTTGGTAGAAACTGTAGGGAAAGGTTTTATTAAGGTTTTACTAAAAAGATTTTGCTAGATATGATATCATATAATCGTAGCATTAATATTGCTCATGGAAAGCTGTTTCTAGCCGATATCGGCAATTAGCTCTCAGAATACATCAAATTATATAGCGTTTATGCTTAAATTGCTAATGTTTTTATTGAAATTTAAACATGTATTTTGTTGTGAATAGGGATAAAGTTGAAAAGGAGTGATTATATATGAAGTTATTGTTAATTGTACTTAACAAAACAGAAAAACTTGATGAGCTACTTGAAGAACTGATTGAGAGGGGAATCAAGGGCGCAACGATTTTTAACAGCATTGGCATGGCCAGAGAACTGGGAAAAAACATTGAAAACTATCCTATATTCGGCACGCTTCGCTATTTGCATGATAGTGACCGTGCAGAAAGCAAGACCATTTTTATGGTTATTAAGGATGAACAGGTCGAAATTGTAAAAAACATTTTGACTGAGGTTGTTGGAGATTTATCTCAACCAGATACGGCAGTCATGTTTACTTTACCAGTGCTTTCAGCAGAGGGGGCAGAGTTTTAAATGACCATTAACACTTTATTTTATCTTGCTTTGATACTTCTTTCAGGGCTTATTTTTGGACGGCTTGTAAAGTTTATTAAACTTCCAAATGTAACTGGATATCTACTTGCAGGTCTGATATTAGGACCCTACTGTTTAAAACTGTTCCCAATTGATTTTGTTTCTGAGCTGGGACTTGTCTCAGAAATGGCATTAGCTTTTATTGCATTTTCAATTGGAGCAGAATTTAAATTGTCATATTTCAAAAAGATGGGCAGAATACCTGTTGTAATAGCTACCTTTGCAGCGGTATTGGCTTCAGTTCTGGTAACAATCAGTTTAGCAATTGCGGGGGTTGGATTTGGAGAGGCACTTGTTTTAGGTGCTATTGCTTCTGCTACAGCGCCGGCGGCAACTGTGATGGTGGTTAAGCAATATAGGGCGAAAGGGCCTGTTACTTCGAATTTGCTTAGTGTAGTTGCGATAGATGATGCTATTGCCATAATTCTTTTTGGATTTAGTATTGCAATAGTTAAAGCCATACACAATCCCGGACAAAGCAGTGTATTGTCATCAATTGTTACACCCTTGTGGGAAGTATTCGGCTCTATGATTATTGGAGCCATACTAGGTTATATTTTTACCATTCCGCTTCGATTTTTTAAGAAGGAATCCAATAGAATAATCATTACTGTGGGATTTGTGTTTTTAGCTTCTTCACTTGCATCTATCCTTGGTTTGTCATCACTTTTATTGTGTATGTCAATGGGTGCGGTACTTGTTAATATTACGAAGGAGAGCGGCATGATTTTCAAGCTTGCAGATGAGATTACTCCGCCTATACTAGTGATGTTTTTTGTTATTTCCGGTGCCGAGCTGGATATTAGTATCTTGCCGAGCATTGGTCTCATCGGTATACTTTACATCATTTCACGAAGTATAGGTAAGGTTTTCGGAGCTTATATAGGTGCCGACATAGTGAAGGCACCTGCCAATGTAAAAAAATATCTTGGTTTAACGTTGCTTCCACAGGCTGGCGTTGCTATCGGTCTATCATTGATTGCGGCACAGCAGATACCGGAACAATCCAAGACAATCCGTACGGTGGTACTGTGTGCAACTTTCGTTTATGAAATGATCGGGCCAGTTGCGACAAAATATGCATTGAAAAAAGCAGGCGAAATTAAAGCATAACAACAAAAGACGGTTCTTCTGTGCGACGAACACACAAGACGAACAAAGGTGGACGGCCTTTCTGTGTACTTTAATCGGAGAGGCTGCTACCACTTAAAGCGGAGCATGGATTGCGTGGACGAACACATGGGGGGCGGTCTTTCTGTGTGCTCTAAGCGGAGAACAAATTGCGTGGCGGGTGCGACTAAAAACCGGGTGTTTTTCCAGAGCACTATATGGTAGCAGGCTACAGCCGTGAGATGAAGTTGAAAGCACAAAAGAATCGTCCCCCTGTCTTGACCAGAATAGCGGAAAAGGTATTTATCTGTCTCAAAATATGGTATAATCTCTTAAAATCATATGGAAGGGGCTAAGAAGAATGGTAAGAGAAGTCTTTATTTCTTATGCTAACGAAGACGTAAAAATTGCCGAAGACGCTTGTAAATATCTTGAACAAAAAAACATAACATGCTGGATAGCTCCGAGAGACATTACACCGGGAAGAGAGTACGGAGAAGCAATAATCGACGCAATAGAAAATAGCAAGGCCTTGCTATTAATCTTTTCTGAATACTCTAATGAGTCTCCACATGTTCTGCGTGAAGTAGAACGCGCAGTCTCTAAAAAAGTTCCTGTTATAGCATATAGAATCAGTAATACTACTCCATGTAAGTCAATGGAATACTTTTTACTCTCAAATCAATGGCTTAATGCAACCGACAAAGATAATCATTATGAAGAACTATATAGCAGCATTATAGAAATCCTGGGTAAAGAGGAAAAAGACGAAAAAGAGGAAGAGAGGGCTGATGATAACATAGTTCCAGTTAAAGATAATAAGAAGAAGTCATATCCGTTATTGGGCACCATATTAATTTTTGCTTCTTGTCTACTGATTTTCCTCTCTGTACTATTCATTTATAATAATAAGAATAAAGGGCAAGTGGCAATAGGTGGTACTGATCAGGACATTGAGACCCCAATTGCCTCGGGAGGTCATGATAATACCGATACAGAATATATTGAGCCGACAAGGGATTCTGAAACAGATCGGGAGCATGATAATCGGGAGCAGAAACAGGAAGATGAGCAAAACAATAATAAATCTGAGTCTGGAAAAGAAGATCCAGACAGTGAGGAACAATCAGGAAAGTCTGATACACAAAAAGAGGAACCTTCCGAAGCACAGAATCAACGACCCTCTGTTATAGATAAGGTATCTGTTGGAGATTACATAGAATTTGGAGCTTATGAGCCTCAGGGTTATTCCTCGGAGAATGCAGACAGAGACATTATCTGGCTTGTAATAGACATTAATAAGGAAAAGAATCAACTGCTATTATTATCCCATAAGATTTTAGATATGAAGCCTTACGATGTTGCTGAAAGTGGAGTCTTTGACAAGGATAGTGAGGGT
This sequence comes from Clostridiaceae bacterium, assembly GCA_012523705.1. Classification (GTDB taxonomy): domain Bacteria; phylum Bacillota; class Clostridia; order DSM-8532; family DSM-8532; genus DTU059. Next base: position 6,029 of record JAAYTU010000038.1, on the reverse strand, counting down.
AATTCCTACGATCGTACAATAAAAGATACCTATCTATTTGAACAGATGATAGAGTTCCGCGGAAATAGCGACTGGGAGAAGTCCAACATCCGTACCTGGCTTAACTCGGATGCTGCCAGAGTTACATATAAGGATCGGGAGCCCATCGAAAAAGGTACCGACGAATATGAAAACTCCTATGAGCTTGAGGCCGGTTTTCTACATGGATTTACTGATAAAGAAAAGGCTATGCTGTGTGAAAGGGAAATCATAACCACATTAAACGGCTTGGAAGCCCAAAAAGAGGACAAGAAAGCATTTAGCACAGATTCCGATTCCATTGCTGATACTTATGATTTCTCAATCTATGGAACCAAGACAACAAAGGACAAGGTGTTCTTGTTGTCGTTAGAAGAGGTTCAGAAGTATTTATATAACAATAATTTAATAATTTTTGCTGAGCCTACTCAATCAGCCATGGACAGTGATGATTCATCCTACTACTTTAATTCAAAATATTGGCCATGGTCATTACGCACACCTAATGGAGCTTCTGCTCATGAAATTCTTGCGATCAGTGCTGGAATCAGTAATACAGGTGATTTTAGATATTACTATGCACCTGCTTGCGGGCTTGGAATTCGTCCAGCCATCACAATATCGTTAGAGCAAATCAGTTTTGAAGGCGAGGGTTCTAAAGAAAATCCTTTTATAATTGCAGAATAATAAAGCGGGTGAATTATTATGAGGTTAAAAGACCTGTTAAAATATAATGAGATTGTTATCCAATGCCACGACAACCCCGACGCAGACGCCATTGCCTCAGGATATGGGTTGTACCATTATTTCGTTATTAACGGGAAACAGCCAAGATTCATTTATTCCGGCAAAGTACAGATACAGAAGAAGAACCTTGTTATTATGCTTGAAGAGTTGAAAATTCCACTTGAGTATGTTACTGAGCTTGAGACTCCAGAATTACTACTCCTTACAGATTGTCAGTACGGCGAGGGAAATGTTACACATTTTGAAGCAAAACAGGTTGCTATGATAGATCATCACGAAGTCTGTGTAGAAGAAAACGAGTATACAGAGATAAGAAGTAATTATGGAAGCTGTGCCACTGTAGTCTATTCCATGCTTTTGGATGAAGGAGTGCAGGTTAACAGATGGATAGAATTAGCGACGGCCTTGTACTATGGCCTTTTTATGGATACCAACAGCTTTGCCGAGATAAAGCATCCATTTGATTTGGATATGATAGATGATTTGAATGTATTAGATCATCTGATTACTAAGTTGAAGAATTCAAATTTCTCTGCAAATGAAATGAACATAGCAGGTGCAGCTCTGCAAAGTTATGATTATGATGAAAAAGAGCGGCTGGCTATTGCACGGACTGAACCCTGTGACCCAAATATACTAGGATTTGTCTCGGATATGCTGTTGCAGGTTGATTCTATAGATGCTTGCGTTGTTTACAGCGATTTAGGCTATGGGTTTAAATTGTCAGTGCGTAGTTGCCGAAGGGATGCAACGGCCAAAGATTTAGCCAGTTATGTAACTGCTGGAATAGGCAGTGGTGGAGGGCATAAGAAAAAAGCAGGTGGATTTATTGTTGCTCATAAGTTCTATGAAGCATATCCGGATTGTGATTTCACAGCCTGCATGAAACAGCGTATGACACAGTACTTTAAGAGCTATAAGACTATTGATACTATGTTGGAAACTGTAGATATGACCGGCATGAAGCACTACAGAAAACGTCCAATAACTGTGGGTTTTGCTAGGACTATGGACTTTGCTCCTGAGGGAACACTAATACTGGTTCGTACATTAGAAGGGGATGTCACCATACTTTCGTGCCCTAATATATACATTATGATTGGGGTTGAAGGAGAAGTTTACCCAATAAAAAGAGAGGTATTTGAAGCCAGTTATCAGGTGCTTAAAGAGCCTTATCAGATAAATGCTGAGTATTTTCCTAAGGTTCGCAACAAACGAACCGATGAGACTTATTTCTTAGGCGAATATGCTAGGTCCTGTATGAATCTCAATCACAATAAAATTCTTGCCAAGCCATTAACCATGGACACCAAAGTTTTTACCAAATGGTATCATGATGATTATATGTTCGGAAATGCAGGGGATTACCTAGTTGTCAGAGACGATGCTAATAATGATGCTTATATTGTTAAAAAAGAAATAATGGCCAAAACATATGAGCTTCTGGACTGAAGTACTCCATGTGAAGTTGGGGAAAGTCACATTTCATTGATGAACAGCTAAAAGAAGAAGTTGAGCACTTCCAAAGAATTAAGAATTACTAGCATATAGTGTATCTTAATTATTAATTACTATGGGCTTTTTGTTATGTAAAAATGCTGTTATTTTATGGTTCCATTCTCATAGAATATAAATATGTGAATAGTTCATTCTAAGTATTAAGTTGTATTCAATCATCAGGAGCCGATAGTGAAAAGTAGGTGTACCTTTACCAGAGCTGAAATAATTATTAATACGTTAATTCTTGGTGGAATGGCATGCCTTCTGCATTATGTATATGATATCAGCGGCAGAAGACTGTTTGTAGGACTGTTGAACCCTGTTAATGAAAGCGTATGGGAGCATTTAAAGCTTATGTTTTTCCCATTTCTGCTATGGTGGCTGATTATCTACTATCTAAAAAACGAGAAATGCGATGCATCATCAAACACTTGGATTGTATCGGCTGCTATTTCATTGATTACAGCTCCTCTGCTTGTCGCAATGCTATTCTACACTTATACCGGTGCATTAGGAATTGAATCTGTATTTATTGATATACTATTGGCTTTTATATGCTATTTCCTTGCACTGTGTGTAGCTTCTCACGTTCTAAAATATTCATCACCCGGGAAGCTGGCAGCTATAGGTTCAATTATTGTAGTTGCTATTATATTCATTGCATTTATATTATTCACAATTAACCCGCCAAAGCTCCCAATCTTCAAATAACACAGAAGAACCGTCCCCCCGTGTTTCATGAGCCGGTGCCGCTATACTTATAGGCACCACGCATCCAGAATTTATAGCTTAGGTAGAAGAAAAGAATTCCATAGACCGGTGTGAGATAAGTAAGGAGTGTTGGTTCTTTATTGGTCAGGAATTCCAGACTGGGGTAGTAAGCCATGAATCCTATGGGAATAATAAAAGTAAATACAAAGCGCAGAAAACCTTTAAATATACTGATAGGATATTTTGCATAGTCCCTGAATCCGTTGACTAAGGTTATCACATAATAGGCGCCGCTGGTAATATAGAAACTGGAGCCTGACGCAAAGTTCATAATAGCTATCATAAACAATGAAGCAGATATTAAAGCTACAATCAGCTTGCTTAGTATAATAAATGAAAAAGCCATCTGCATATTTGTCCATGCATACGACATAACAAAAATACCGAGAGCCAGCTGCCCAAGACCTTTTATGTCAAAAACTTCAGAATAATAACAGGTTTACAGGTTTAAAGCAGTATTTTATAAAGTCTCCTGAATAAACATATGTCAACAGGTTCCAGTTGTTGTCAAACAGACACTGCATAGGAGTGATGGCACCAAAGCTGAGTTCTTTGGCCGAATACTACTCCGATATTCTGTGCATTCTGGGTCCGGTTCTTATAAGGAATTTTTCCATTAACTAAAATAGTACCTGAAGTTGGCTCAAGCACCCCGGACATCATTTTAATTGTAGTTGACTTACCTGCTCCGTTGGGGCCGAGGTATCCCACTATTTCTCCCTGATCGATTGTCAGGGATACATCGTTAACGGCTTTGACTATCTTATAATTTCGGGAAAACAGATCCTTGATACTGCCGGCAAGTCCTTCACGACGATTGAGTACCCTGAAATCCTTGCATATATTTTCCAATTCTATTATATGTGCCATAATCAAAGCTCCCCCGTAATTTTATATGCTTTTATATAGGTATTACTCTAAAAACAATCTGTCAAGAAAATATTAACAATTAAGACAAAATCATTTTTACATTAAATCTGTTTATGTTAATATAAAAAATAGTAAATCATTGACAAGTTGTTTCAACTGATTTTTACTCTCACTATATTTAAAAATGAAAGAACAAAGGAGACACGGAGTATGACTAATATACCCTTATGGATTTTTTGGATTTTGATAGCAGCTATTTTGCTATGGAAGGCTAAACCTGCTAGATTTAAGGAGTATCATGAAGATGCCCTGTCGCTAGAAAATTCAAAGGGATTACTTGGTCTGCTTGCCATACTTGTGGTTCTGCATCATCTGGTACAGAAAATTGGCGGACAAAACGCTGGTTCTCTTGCGGTTTTAGAAAACATGGGTGTTTGTTTTGTTGGAGGATTCTTCTTTTTCTCGGGCTATGGTCTTTTTTATAGCTTTAAGAATAAACCGGATTATTTACGTGGCTTTTTAAAGAAGAGAATGCCAACAATTCTGGTGCCGTTTTTTGTAAGCATTATTATTTATATGTTTGCCAATATTGCTGCCGGAGCTAAATATAAAGGAATAGAAATAATTAAGTATCTGCTTGGCTTGAGTCTCAATACATACAATTCAAACATTTCACAGATGTGGTATATAGTCGAAATTGCACTGTTTTATATTCTTTTTTATTTGATATTCCGCCTTATTAAGAATGAGAGTATTGCCTTGACTGTTATGGGAGTACTCGTTGTTGTGGTTATGGGATTTAGCCTTCTCTCGGGGCACGGGGAAAACCTGTTCCAGGGAGAGTGGTGGTATAATGCGAGCTTCCTATTCATTATAGGAATGATTTTCGCAAAACATAAAGACAAAATCATGGTCTTCATGAAGAAAGCGTATTGGGTGTTGCTGCCAGCTTGTATTATAATAACAGTCGCATTCTACAAATTAACCAATCATATGCTCAGCACCTATTCCTACTGGTCCGAGACACCCACGAATCCAGGCTATTTAGATAAATTGCTATGCCTTTCCTCTCAGCTTCCAATGGTTATCTTTTTTGTCTTGAGTATGTTGTTGTTGACTATGAAGATTCAATTTAAGAATCCCGTTTTGAAATTTCTTGGAACTATTTCATTGGAGCTTTATCTAATTCATAATTTGTTCATCGTATATTTCAAACAGGTAAAGATTGTATCTATCAAGAACAACTTTATGTATATGCTCATAGTTCTGCTGCTTTCGGTTTTGATTGCCTGGATATTGCATGGATTCAATCAATATATTACAGGAGCCTTGACAGGCAGAAATAAAAAGAATAAGCCGGATCAGCAGGATTTGCTTGACACTGGAAAAACTACTCATAACCATTCTATTGATTGCTTTCGTATTATAGCCTCATTCCTTGTGGTCTGCATTCATATTCCATTCAGGGGTACCATGGGATCCATTGTTATTGCCTTTGGTAAAATTGCAGTTCCGTTCTTCCTAGTAGTTAGTGGATATTTTCTTTATCGGGATGATAACCAGGAGTTTTTAAAAAGACTCGTGAAGCAAACGAAACGAATACTGTTTCTTACACTTTTTGCAAACCTGTTGTTTGCTTTGGTGGCTTATATCAATGCCTCTATAGCAGGAGTAAATCAGAATTTCATAGGACAGTATTTCACTTTGAATAACCTTAAGTATTTCTTGCTTTATAATATGTCACCTTTTGCTGATCATTTATGGTACCTAGGTTCATTATTGTATTCACTTGTGATCTTGATTGTTTTAGCAAAAGTCAATATCCATAAATACGCAATGTTCCTATCGCCAGCACTTTTAGGAGTGTACATTTATCTATCTAAGAATGGAAGCGGGGATTTGATTGCCTATCGTAATGCTCTAATTGTAACTGTACCTTATTTAATGATGGGATGTCTAATCCGCCGATATGAGAAAAGACTGACAAACCTTAACGGGTTGGTGTACATAATACCTCTGATCATACTATTAGTTACAAATGTGCTTGAGTATTCCTACTATAAGACTCTGGCAATTCCCTATTATAGTGCCGAATTACTGGTGTATGCCGTTGTCTTGGTATT
>JAAYTU010000007.1 GCA_012523705.1 Clostridiaceae bacterium | reverse complement strand
GTAGTTGTTGTTTTACCAACGCCACCTTTTCCCGATGTAATGACTATAACCTCACCCATTTGTAACTTTCCTCCGAATACAGTATCTTAATGTTAATATTATCTTTTTTCGCTCTAAAAGTCAATGCGAGACAGTGAGACGGGAACCGTCCCCTGTCTCACTATTCTACAATAATAACCCCGTCGATGACTCTCGCTATCTCAGGGCAAATGCCCTCTTCCTCCTCTTCGTCAGGCATGCGGGCAATAGCTTCGGCTATACGGATCTGTGTCGGTCTAAGCTTTAAAGAATAAATAAAAGCATCTCTTTTCCCCTCGGCCCCTGCGTGAACCATACCCCTCAGGGCACCTAAAACTATTACATTGCCTGTAGCTACGATTTCACCACCGGGATTTACATCTCCAACAACTACGACACTTCCATCAAAGGTAATTCTCGTGCCACTTCTAACTGTGCTTCTGACAAATTTACAGGTATCCTCATCTTCATTGGAAAAGAAGCTCTTCCTTGTTGAAACAGGAATTTTCTTTGTGCTTTTGGTTGCAAGAGCCCCATTGTCCGGCTCTTGATCCTTTGATAAGCTCTCTATTATTGCTCCGCTTTTTTCGTCAAGTATATCCTTTAACTCCAGCTCTTCCTGCTGGTTCAGAGAAATGCCTCTGTATAAGACCTTTATTGTGGCACCACTAAAAAACCTAGTAGCTTTATTAAGCTTTTCTCCGACTTCCTTTTTAACCTGTTCAAAGCTATATTCCTCAGGAATTACTATAATAAGCCCTTCAGCATTTCCTTTAAACACAATTCCCCTTATGTCCCGATCCATGGTGAAAATCATCCTTTCCCCGGTTTTTATTCTCTATCTATGCCAATGGCCTTTACCAAATTATTTCTATACTGCCTACTTCACTTTCCAGCACCTTTGTTTCATTCTTCTCATTTAGCCGGAAATATTCCATCATTATATCCCTTGCAATTGGTGCGGTTTGAGAACCCCACACTCCATGCTCCACAACAACAGCTATTGCTATTTCAGGTTTATCATAGGGTGCATAGCAAACAAACAATCCATTAGATGATGAGGTAGCTTCATATCCTGTCTCGGATGTTCCGGTTTTGCCAGCCACATCGAAGGGAAAATCCCTGAATACGTTTACAGCCGTACCATCAATAGAGTTTACAACGGCCACCATACCCTTTTTTACTCCCTCAATGTTTTCCTCTGCTATAGGAAGCTTCTCAAATTCTCTGGGAGATTCATATGTTATTTTCCCCGCTTCATCGACTGCCATCTTTATTAAATGTGGAGTGAACTTTTTCCCTCCATTTGCAATTGTGCTTATATAATTGACTAATTGAACAGGTGTAAAGGCATTATACAGCTGGCCTATGGAAGCCATGGCCGTATTGGCCGGATACCAGTCTTCTCCAAAGTTTTGCCTCTTATATTCTCTGGATGCCAAAGATCCAATCTGTTCACCTATCTCTATACCGGTCTTTCTCCCGAAACCAAAAATCTTTGCCCATTTTACAATATTATCTATACCGGTCTGTACACCTACTTTATAGAAGAACATATTACTCGATGTTTCAAGAGCCCTTTCAAGATTAATATACCCTTGATTACCCTCTGGATTTGTAAATATCATGCCCCCAATTTCCTCGCTGTAAGGAGCATAAACCTTTGTATGGGGTTTAATGACGCCTGATTCAAGAGCTGCCACAGCAATAAGGGGTTTGTAGGTCGAACCGGGAGCATATGTTCCCGATGTAGCCCTATTGACCACAGGTGCCTCAGGGTTACTCCAAAGCTCATTAATGGCCGCCACATCGTTTTCAAGAAATATTCTTGAATCAAAATCCGGATAGCTGGCCATTGCAAGAATCTCACCTGTGTTTACATCCATAACAACGACAGCTCCTGCGTTAGCATCGCCAAAGTTCTTCCTATGTTTATACTCATCCCGGATTCTTATGATGTTTCGCTCCAGAGACTCTGTTGTAACACGTTGAAGATCCAAATCTATAGTAAGGTAAACATCCTGGCCCGGAACCGCAGGTCTTTCTAGGTAAGACACTGTAGTCTTGCCATTCTCATCAACCTCCCGGAAGGTTTCCCCCTTCACACCACGCAAAATTGATTCTGCTGCGCTTTCAATTCCCATCTTACCCACTAGATCACTTGCAGAGTACGGAACGCTACCCTCAATTGCCTCCAATTCCTCATTATACCTGATAAGCTCATCACTGGATATAACCCCTACATAACCTAAGACATGGGATATTATTTCTGCATTATCATAGTATTCTCTATAGGGCTTGATAAAGGTCGATACCCCCCGAAGCTCACCGCCCCTTTCCTCTAATTCACTCATGATCTCAACCGATATATCATCAGCTAAAACAAGTGGGTTGCTTAAATTTGGATGACTTAATAGTATTTCGTAGCGAAGCTGCATTATTTTAAAGGCTTCCTCATCTGTATATGAATCGTCAATTTCAAAGGTCTTTTCTCTCATATATTTGAGGGCCTGTTCAGCCCTGATTATATACTTAATATCTTCTTCATTGTTTACAATAGACTTAATAAATGACTCCGGGTCTTCTACTATAAACCTTGTTGGATTAACGTTTATATAATTAGTCAGACGGCTTTTTACAGTCTTGTCGTCCTTTTCTAGTACTTTAATAATTTCAAAAAGAATTCTGTTTTTTTCTTCATTGGGCATATCGATATCCACATATTGAGCACAGTAGCCCATCCTGCTTCCGGCTATCGGAACACCATTTCTGTCAAATATATCGCCCCTTTTGGGATAAATCTCACCTCTGGCCGCCAACCGGTAGACAGACTCCTCTCTATACCTTTGACCATCAATCAGCTGAATTTTTGCAAGATTATATATAATAGCTACTGCTGCAACTATTATGATAGTGGCTAAAATTATGTATCTGTCCAGGCCTTCAGATTTTTTATCCTTTTGCATCATGCTGATAGTCTGTTCCTCCTTCTGTCAATTCTGTCCAGTAAGCCGTACACTTTTTTAATGGGCCTGAAAAGAAGAAAAATTAATATGCTATTGTAAAGTGCTTCCGGCAATACTATTGTACCAAAGAGATAAGGCATATGGCTTAAATCTTTGAAAATAAACAGTATAAATGCAAACAGAGTCTCAATAGTAATGGTAGCTACAAATGTAAGGCTAAAAAGCACTAAAAATTTCTCTCTGTAGAGTTTTTCGTTAATCAGGGATATAGGTATTGATACTAAGAAGAACAACAAACCATACCACCCTATGGTTTTACCCATAAGAAGGTCCATAGAAATGCCAAAGGAAAGTGCCATTATTCCACTTTCCACAGGACTTCTTAGCAGAGAAATTATAACTGTAAGAACAATCAGAAGATTTGGTCTTACACCGAATATCTCTATAATCTCCAATATTGTGCTCTGAAAAAAAGCACTGGTAAAAACCAATATAATTGCTGAAATAATCCTATACTTCATACCCTTACTCTAAACTTCCCGAGGCTTCTTTTTTAAGGACCAAAACCTCCTCAAGACGCTTAAAATCAACAACCGGTTCAATAATTGCATAGGAGTCGTACTGCCCCTCATTGCTGATTACGCTAACCACCTTACCAATTATTATACCCTTTGGATATATGCCTCCTATTCCGGAGGTCTCCACTATATCACCGGGCATAATGTCTGCGTTTGGAGGTATGTAATCAGCTCTGCACAAGCCTTTGCTTCTAAGCTCAACATCACCTCTGATTACAATTAGATCTCGGGATTTTGATAGCCTCGCACTTACAGTGCTTTCAATATCTATTATTGAAACAACCTTAGATGAAACCAGATCAGTTTTTGAGACCCTTCCCACAAGGCCATAAGCCGTTACAACAGGGAAATCAGGCTCTATATCATCCTTTGAACCTCTGTTAATTGTAAAAACATTGAACCAATTGCCCGGGTCCTTGGCAATAATGCTACAGCCTATAAAATCATATTCATCATATTGATCCTTAAAGTTTAAGGCATCCCTAAGCTCCTTGTTCTCCTTCTGAAGCTTATCGAAATTCAATACCTCCTGCTCAAGTTCACTGATTCTTTGTCTAAGCTCGGCATTTTCTGCCCTGATTTCCCGACTGTCTTCAAAGTAGCCGAAAAAATCTCCCACCTTTTCTTTCACGAAACTAAAGGCTTTCTGAAGTGGTGCAGCAGGTATGCTTATTATATTACTAACTGAGTTGACTCCGCTTCTTTCATTGTGCGACACAATGACAAGAATAAGCAGAACAACAATAATTAGTGCTACTATAACTATCTTATTGGAAAATATCCTCCTCAAAGGGATGCCTCCCATGCTTAAATATTAATCTCTTCTCTTAGACGATAAGAGAACATTGCTAAGGGTGTCAAGCTCCTCAAGAACCTTTCCGGTACCTAATACTACACAGTCGATGGGTTGCTCTGCTATAAACACAGGGATGCCAGTTTCCTCTGAAATCAGTCTGTCAAGTCCCTTAAGCAAAGCTCCGCCGCCTGCAAGCATAATTCCCCGTTCCATAACATCTGAAGCAAGCTCCGGTGGGGTTTTTTCAAGTGTCAGCTTAATTGAATCCACTACAGAATTAATAGGCTCTTTTAAAGCTTCACGGATTTCCTCACTTGATATGGCAATTTCCTTTGGCAGTCCGGTAACTAAATCCCTTCCGCTTACATTGTAAGCCTTTTCATCCTTAGATGGATAAGCAGAGCCTATTTTAAGTTTGATATCCTCAGCCGTTCTCTCACCAATCATAAGATTATATTCCTTCTTAATATAGTGAATTATGGCATCATCAAACTCATCTCCGGCAACCCTCAGGGATCTGCTCACAACAATACCCCCTAAGGAAATTACTGCTACCTCGCTGGTGCCTCCACCTATGTCAACAACCATGCTGCCCGAGGGCTCTGCCACTGGCAAACCCGCTCCTATTGCAGATGCCATAGGCTCTTCTATTAGATAGGCTTCCTTTGCCCCAGCTGAAATAGCTGAATCTACTACAGCACGCTTTTCAACCTCAGTTACTCCTGAAGGAACGCAAATAACTACTCTTGGCTTAGTCAACGGATTGTTTCCTGTAGCCTTTTTAATAAAGTATTTAAGCATCCCTTTAGTGGTTTTAAAGTCTGCAATTACTCCATCCTTTAATGGGCGGATTGCTGTAATATTTCCAGGTGTCCTACCTATCATTTGCTTTGCATCCAACCCCACAGCCAATTCCTGACCTGTATTGTTATTTACGGCTACCACAGAAGGTTCCCGCAAAATTATACCTTTCCCTTTAAGATAAACCAATGTGTTAGCAGTACCTAGATCAATTCCAATTTCCTTTGTAAACAATCCCATATATTTGTTCTCCTTCTTGTTACATAAAAATAAAATATTTATATTTTTTTAGCATTTCCTTTAGTCCATTATATACCCTTTATCCATGATAATGGATTGTATCCATAGCCCGAAAGCATCCTCGAAAGCCTGTACAGCGGTAATCCCATAACATTAAAATAACAGCCATCAATACATTTTACCATAAGACTTCCATATCCTTGAATAGCATATGCCCCTGCTTTATCATAGGGCTCCCGGGTAGAAAGGTATCTGTCCAAAAACCCTGGCTCAAATACCGGCACTTTAACCCTGGTGATTTCTCTTTCTGAAGAAATCTCCATAGTTTTTGTTCTTACTATTGTCAGTCCGGTTGTAACCTCATGCCATTTATTTTCCAATTGTCTGAGCATATATTCAGCCTGGCTTCGATCAGCAGGCTTGCCAAATATCTTTTGCTCTACGCTTACTACTGTATCTGCTCCTAAAACCAACGCATCTTCACTGTTTTTTTCTCTTAAGGACTCAGCCACTTGAAGAGCTTTTCTTTTTGACATTTCCTCGGCATATTTCCCAGCCTCTGTAAACCCTACTGAGTTTTCGTCAATATCCGCAGGGACTATGTCGAATTCAAGTCCTATCTGATTTAGCAGCTCGACCCGTCTAGGTGATGCTGACGCTAATACTAGTTTTAACATGCTTTCCTCAAAATCTTCTTGTTTTATGTTTCGTTTTTTCATATTCGTGTATATATATATTGTATAAACTAAATTACATCATACCATAGATTATACACGGTCGTTAACAATGATGGAATACTTTATTATTTATATGTATTTTTAGAATTTTGAAATTAACTATACCACCTTCATCTGGTAAATCAAACAGATCCAGCGGAAGGAATATACAATAAATATCATTATTTCTTACTTCTCTTTTGACGATACTATAAGTATAATATATAATGAATGTCCATCTAAAACTTAATTATTATTAATCGCTAAGACTGAAGAGGAAAAAACATGAAAATTGAAAGATTTGGCGAAAACAGAATACGAATATTCGTGTCATATGATGACTTAGAGGAACGGGACATAGATCTTGATTCCTTTGCTTATAATTCCCCTGAAACCCAGGAGCTTTTCTGGGACCTTATGGAACAGGCGGAAATTGAGTTAGGCTTTGAGGTTCAGGAATCTCAGCTTTGCATTGAAGCAGTTTCAGATGTCGAGCAAGGCTTTGTCATCACTATAACCAGAATTGAAGAAGAAAATGACTTCGAATCCATTCACAAATTTATTAAAAACCGTTATAGAAGGAAGGATCTTTCCCTAAAGAAAAAAAGTGGCTCAGTTTGTTCTACCGTTCTGATATATTCAATCGAAAGCTTCGATGACTTATGCGTATTGGCTAAGCAGATCGAGTCATTGTTTACAGGCAGAGCTGCTGTTTATAGCCTGGATAACTCTTATTACCTTGTGCTCTCTTCTATTGATGGAAATATTTCCAACAAAGATAAATTTGACAGCGTTCTTTGTGAATATGCTGATAAAATGACTAATGTGGATTTCTTTGAAGGCTATTTAAACGAATATGGTAAGCTGCTTATAGAGAATAATGCCCTGTCATTTTTCTCTAAAATGTAGTTTCTTTACGTAATTAATTATTGATTTGAAAAAACCCGGTGTTGACCGGGTTTTCTTATTCCCTTTTTTATTCCAGAGAATCTACAATCCCTTTTAAATATACAGTAAACTCATCCTTTATTTCTTCACGATCCAGGGCAAATTCTACCGTTGCCTGTAAAAATCCTAATTTATTACCCACATCGTATCTTCTGCCTTCAAAATTATAGGCATACATGGGCTCAGACTTTGCAAGCCTGCAAAGTGCATCTGTCAGCTGAATCTCGCCGTTTTTACCCGGCTCGGCATTTTCAAGATATTTAAAAATGCTCGGATTTATTATGTACCTTCCTAAAACAGCTAGGTTAGAAGGGGCTTTATCCTTATCGGGCTTTTCAACAAGACCTGAAACCTTATAAACTTTATCATCTATTTGCTTTCCTGAAACGATTCCATACTTGGATACATCTTCCTTTGAAACCTGTTGAACTCCAAGAATGGATGTGCAGTACTCTGAATGAACATCTATCATTTGCTTTAAACAAGGAACTTTTGCCTTTACAATATCGTCACCTAAAAGAACTGCAAAGGGCTCATCACCAATAAAGGTTTTAGCACAGTAAATGGCATGGCCAAGACCTTTAGCTTCCTTTTGGCGGATATAATGGATGTTAGCTAGTTCAGCAATTTGGCGGACCTGCCCTAATAATTCCAGCTTTCCCTTCTTTTCTAATTCCTCTTCAAGCTCTAAAGACCTGTCAAAATGGTCCTCTATAGCCCTTTTTCCTCTGCCTGTAATAATAAGAATATCCTCTATCCCCGAACTTATTGCCTCTTCTATGATGAATTGAATAGTCGGTTTGTCTACTATAGGCAGCATTTCCTTTGGTTGTGCCTTTGTTGCCGGCAAAAACCTGGTGCCCAGACCAGCTGCTGGAATTATTGCTTTCCTGATCCTCATTTGCTCAAGCTCCTTTCACATCAAACAAAATCTCAAAGCTCTACCTGATCTTCAACCTCCAACCTATATCATCAGATTTATGACATCCTGCCTCAGTCTCAAATCTCTCTTCTGCCCTCCAAGGATTTGTATAAAGTAACCTCATCTGCGTACTCCAGGTCACCGCCTACAGAAATGCCCTGCGCTATCCTGGTGGTTTTAACTCCTAGAGGCTTAATTATTTTCGAAATATAAACTGCTGTTGCTTCGCCTTCAACCGTTGGGCTTGTGGCCAGAATCACCTCTGAAACCTTCCCCTTTGAAATTCTCTTGATTAATGGCTTAATGTTAATATCATCAGGCCCTGTTCCGTCTAAGGGCGAAATAAGCCCGTTTAGAACATGATAAAGCCCATCATATTCTCTTACCCGCTCCATAGCTAAAACATCCCGGGGAGTTTGCACAACGCAGATAATATCATGATTTCGTTTATTTGAGTTGCAAATCCTACAGGGATCTACATCTGTAAGATTATAGCATTCAGAGCATGTTGTAGTTTTGCGCTTTGCGTCCACCAAAGCCTTGGCAAAACCTATTACATCCTCTTCTTTTAAATTCAGGACATGAAAAGCAAGCCGCTGGGCGGTTTTTCGGCCTATGCCCGGCAGCTTTTCAAACTCTTCTATTAATCTTTGAACTGGCAATGCAAAATAATCCATTTAGAATAAACCCGGTATGTTTCCCAGGCCTCCAGTTAAACCACCCATCATATTCTTAGCCATCTCATCAGCCTGTCTCATTGCTTCATTAACTGCGGTCAAAATCATGTCCTCAAGCATTTCAATATCATCAGGGTCAACGGCTTCCTTTGATATGTGTATCTCTCGAATTTCCTTCTCTCCAGTTGCGACAACTCTAACGGCACCACCGCCGACAGTTGCCTCAACAGTTTTCGATGCAAGCTCCTCCTGAGCCTTTGCCATGTCCTGCTGCATTTTTTGGGCCTGCTTCATAAGATTACTCATATTTCCGCCCATACCGCCCATGCCTCTGGGAAATCCACGCTTAGCCATTTCTACCTCTCCTCTGCAAAAATTAATTATGTTTTAACTAATTATTTATATTATAAAGCATTTTTGAAATGTTTAATACCCCTAGTGCTTAATCAGTGGCACTCTTAATGATAAACCCTGATGGCAACATCCGCTCTCTGCCTGCTGAAGGACTGTTTACTATTTTGCCATCAATAATCATTTCCGAGGATGCTCCCCCATCTAAATTGACAGCATCCTTAACTCCTAATTTTAAAAGCTCCTGTCCCAGCTCATTTAGGGTAAGTCCGTCGCTTAAGTCCTTTTGTCTGCCATCAACCACAACAAAAACCAAGGAACCATCCTCCTTGACTCCTACCGCTGTTCTTGGAACCCTTGTCTGTAATGTACCCACCCAGCCATCCTTCAAAGGTGCAACAATTTCGTAATCCTTTAGAATCCAGCTTCCGCACTCATAGCCCCAATCATATCCCGTGAGGCTTTTACCACTGGCCAGAACCTCAAATTTCACTTCTAACATTATGCCCGGCTTTATTAAATTATCCAATTTTTTTTCATATTCTTTTCCTATAGCAGTAATTAAAAAGCCGTCCTTTGGTATTTCATATGACTTATGTCTGATAATGAGGCCCTGCACCTCGTTACCAGAAATTACAACATTAAGATGCCTTTTATCGATCCTGTTCATCTGACCATAGGACCTTGTAAAAACGTATATGCCTTCATCCTGTGAATACCGGTTGAAGTATACATCCTCTAACTTTACATCTTCACCTTCAACCCATACCCTGGTATTTACATCCTCAATAAACCCCTTATTATCCTTAACAAATATGACGGGAAAGTTTCCCGAGGCAGGAGTAAAGAGCTTTTGATCCATGTAAAGAAAGCCTCCCAAAAGGCCATTTGAATAAGAAAAACCAGCGTTCACTGCTGCCTCTGCCTGCCATTCCTCGCTCATTTCACTTAAGAACTTATAGCCAAATAAGGTTTTATGGGAGGTTACAGGCCTTACCATCACCTGAGAGTTTGATAAATCCACCTCTAAAATATGCATAGACAGATCCAAGTCCTGTCGGCTTTCCGATATGGTGTAATATCTGTACAATTCCGGCGGGGGTGAAGTGGGTGCAGGAGTTTGAGATGAAGTATCGGGCGTAGCCGTTGGAGTTCCATCCCCTTGCTGGTTAGACGAGATATGCCCATCATCGCAAAGGTTTCTTGCAATAACTGGGCATATACACCAAAGAACCATTATTGATAATATAAATAATAAAGAAATTGATAATGCTCTGGTTTTCAAAAGATTAAAAACCCTCCGGTTAGTTATCTGTTGTGGAGTCTTCAATATCTGAAGTAGATCCTTCTTCGGCAATTATTTCTTCTGCCGCTTCTACTTCTTCACTTTCTGTATCCTGTAATGCGGCCTGTGAAGTATCAGTATCGGGCCTCTCGTATTTGTAAGCTCTTTCCATTTGTGCGCTCAGCTGCCTATACATCATGTCAGATATGCCTACTCCCCGTTTGGTTGCCTCCTTCACAAGCTCGTCATCAAGCATATCCTCAAACATCGAACGGGCAGCGCTTTTCTCAAAAAGACCGCCGACAGGCACCGTTGCCTTCATCTTCTCAAAAAGGGACTTTAGCATGATGCTTTCAAATCCGTCGCAAGCCTCCTTTAGCTTTTCCATATCCCCTTCATCATATGCCTTTTTCAGGGCTGTCTCAAAATCGGCAGCATCGGTGGTAGAGGAGCTTGCCTTCATTTCTGTGTAATTGCTTTGTCCTAACCCGTCAATTTTCATCAGCTAATGCCTCCTGACAGACTGATGCTGCTACCCTATCTTCTGATATTGTTAGCTGTCTGCAGCATCTCATCCGATGTTGTGATGGCCTTTGAGTTAAGTTCATATGCTCTTTGAGCTGTGATAAGCTTAACCATTTCATCAACAATCTGCACATTGGATGACTCTAAGAAATAGTTCCTTACAAGACTTGGGGTCTCGGTTTCAAAATCGGCTATGGGCTCTCCTGTAGCACTGTTGGTCCTGTACATATTACCGCCCATGGCCTCAAGTGCAGCAGGGTTTTGAAATTGAAACAACCCGATATATTGTCCCGTTGGCATAGTAACGCCAGTTTCAGGATCCCTCACTGTGATTTCACCTGAAGGCTGAATTTCATAGTTTGCTAAATCTCCATCAAAGAATATTTCCATTCCATCCTGATCAAGAACCGGATATCCCTTGGAGTTGGCAAGCATCATTCCATCGTAAGTCAATGAGGCCTTAAAGCTGCCATCCCTTGTAAAATAGGTTCCCCCATCGGGGCCTCTTACCGCAAAGAACGCAGTACCCTCGATAGCCATGTCAAGCTTGTTGCCGGTTTGCTCCAAATTTCCGGAGGAAAAATCTCTGGCAGTTGACCTGGCCACCACTCCATGTCCAACCTGCAGATTGACAGGTCTCTGGGCATTTTCTGCTGAATATGCCTGCTGCATGGAAACATATAAAATATCCTCGAACTCTACCTTTTCTTTTTTAAAGCCTGTTGTGTTTACATTGGCTAAATTGTTGGCTATTGTGTCAACATTGAATTGCATTGCCTTCATTCCTGATGCGGCAGTCCATAATGATCTCATCATAGGTCTTCACCTTTTTTCTATTTGGACATCCCTATCCTTTTTTACGTCCTGTAAAATCTATTTATAAACTAGAGTCTTCCTACTTCATTCACGGCCTTGTCCAGGGTTGAATCCTGGTATTGTATAGCCTTTTGATTGGATTCATAGGCTCTCAAAACGGTAATCATATCAACCATTTCCTTAATCGAATCCACATTGGAGCGCTCTACAAAGCCCTGCTCAATAGTGCCCTCAAATACTCCCTCCTGGGTTTGGGCAGTTACTGTTAGTAAATTAAATCCATACTTTCTTAAAGATTCCGGATTGTCAAACTTGCGAATTTGAATGAAATCAACGGTTTCACCGTTTTGTATAACCTCTCCTCTGTTAGAAATTATAAATTCTGATCCCTCAAGGGTAATAATACCGTTTTCGCCCATTACAAAATCTCCGTTTTTTGTGACCAGGCGTCCTTGAGAATCAAGCTTGAATGAACCATCTCTTGTATAGTATTCTCTGAATTCGTTGCCTTGTGGCACGGCTATTGTAAAGAACGCACCATCATCACCATTTATGGCCATGTCTGTACTGATTCCAGTGTTTTCAAATGCCCCTTGAGTAAAATCAGTGTGAACCTCGGCTATATCGTTGTATAATGTCATGGTACCAATGTTAGCCGGGCGTGTCAGCATGTCGCTCCCATCAAAAAAGCGCTTAGCCAGAACATCTGAAAACTCCTCAAACACTACAGTATCCCTTTTAAAGCCATTTGTATTTACATTAGCCATATTATTGGATACCGTGTCCATTTTTCTGTTCAGAGTCAGCATACTATAACCTGATGTGTAAAGCCCTCTTATCATAAAGGTATTTCCCTTCTAAAATCAATTCATTCAGTATTAAATATCGGCTGATAAAGATTAATACTTTAGGTTTTTTCAATTATTAAAGATATGCTTCTCCTCGGCAAAATATAAGAATCAAGCTTACAGGCACTATAAGCCACAAAAAGCACTAAAAGGATTAGATAAAAATAGTTAAGAAAAAAGATACACCCGAAAAAAAGATGTAGCCGTATAATGATTCATCATATCAACATAGCTACATCATATTTCTCAATTATAGAATTATCACATGCTGAAAATCAGCGAAATTATTTATTAGTAAACAATATCGGAAAAGGCATCATTTCTTAAGTAATCAAGATTATCCAAGGTCTTTCCTGTGCCTATTGCCACGCTAGAAACTGCATCCTCGGCAATAATCACCTTGATTCCTGTCTTGTGCTCCAAGAGCTTATCCATGCCGTATATCAAGCATCCTCCGCCTGTCATAACAATACCCCTGTCACTTATATCAGAGGCCAGCTCGGGTGGAGTCCTTTCAAGAACGGAGTGCACTGCTTCAATAAGACTTGAAACAGGCTCCTCTAATGCTTCCATAATTTCAGAGGATGATATGGTGATAGTCTTTGGTAATCCTGAAACCAGATTTCTGCCCCTGATATCCATATATACTTCCTTTTCCCTTGGGAAAACTGTTCCTATTTGAATTTTGAGCTCTTCTGCTGTCCTTTCACCAATCATAATATTATGTTTTTTACGCATATATCGAATTATTGAATCGTCAAATTTATCGCCGGCTATTTTTACAGAGCTGCTAATAACAGTGCCCCCCAAAGAGATAACAGCGATATCGGTTGTGCCTCCACCAATATCAACCACCATACTGCCGCAGGCCTTTGTAATATCGATACCTGCACCTATAGCTGCTGCTATCGGCTCTTCAATCAGAAATGTTTTCCTTGCCCCGGCTTGGGTTGCAGCATCCTCAACGGCTCTCTTTTCAACCTCTGTAACTCCTGAGGGCACACAAATCATAACCCTTGGCTTAAAGAGCTTAAAAAAGCTTTTTGCGCTGACCTTATTAAGAAAATATCTCAGCATCTTCTCTGTATTGTTAAAATCTGATATGACACCATCCTTTAACGGACGAATTGCCACAATGTTTCCTGGTGTCCTACCAAGCATTTTTCTTGCTTCTTCGCCAACTGCTAAAGTATTGCCGGTGTTCTTATCAATTGCCACCACAGATGGCTCCCGCAACACTATTCCTTTGCCTTTAACATATACCAATACTGACGATGTTCCTAAATCCAGCCCAATATCCAATCCAAGGCCCAATCTGTACAACCCCTTTTCCGATAAATGTGGTAATATTTGAATTTTTCACTGGTTTTATCTTATCAATATATTTCCCGGATATCAATAGAAAAAAGAAAGTTCGCTATATTTTGCAAAAAGTCGGTTTTACCCGACTTTTCTGCCCTCTCTGCCGTATTTTTGTCTGGTTGCCTCTCCACCACGTATATGGCGTTCTGCTTTGTTCTCATCAAGTATTCTCTTAACCTGCCCTGCCATAGACGGATCCAGCTTTGCTAATCGCTCGGTCACGTCTTTGTGCACAGTAGACTTAGAAATTCCAAAATTTTGTGCAGCTGCCCGCACCGTCGACCTGTTTTCAATAATGAAGCTACCAAGCTCCAAGGCGCGTTCCTCTATGTAGTGTCTCATGCGCCCGCCTCCTGCACAGCGCCTAAATCGGCTTGATGTCCCGCTACTATATATATTAAGAAAAGCTAGTCTTAATTCACCTAATTTGAGCATCCGACAGGGCATAAAATCATTATAAACATGTGGTAAGGCGGCTTATCTGATTCTCACCTCACCTTTATATATTTAAAGGAGCCCTTCCGGGCCCCTGGTATTATATGCTGAACATTGTCCTTATTGATAGTAATAGTATCATGTGTTTCAGTGACGGCTTTTAGTTAAAATCAATATACGCTGCTGGGTCAACCAATTTATTTTCCTTATACAGTTCAAGGTGAAGGTGTGTGGGCTCTGCACTTTCAAATATGGCCGTTGCTCCTACCGCACCTATCGGGTCACCAAGCTTCACTTCCTGACCTATCTGAATGGTCTGATCACTCGCAAGGTTAGAGTAGATTGACTTATATCCATTATTATGGTCTATTACTACGGTAAAGCCATATCTGGGATCATTCTTAACCTCTAATACCTTTCCGTCGCCAATACTGCGGACAACCTCTCCTCGGGGCGCAGCTATATCAACTCCGCTGTGAGTTCTCCACTCATTAAATGTCGGTGAAAATACAAGCTTATCCATGGAATACTCTGATTGAATTTTTCCTGACATCGGGGGTTTAAAGGCAGGCCTTACTATGGCGAGCACAACATCTTCAGTTGCTGAATCATCAAAAAAATCTGTCTCTCCGCTTGTGGTAACAGACGGATCCTGGCCTGATGTCTTTGAGTCCTTGTCTTCCTTTTCCCCATCTTTATTATCTTCTTTATTATCCTTCACATCTTTATCAGCCTGTTCTTCCGGATCATTATCAACCTGCATTTCGTTGTCCTCAGGATCCAGATCAAAATCCTCCATACC
>JAAYTU010000037.1 GCA_012523705.1 Clostridiaceae bacterium | reverse complement strand
CCTTCTGCTTTGTTCTTCCTTATTCACGCTTACAAAAATTTTAAAATCATACAAGTCTATTAATGTGGGGTGCATGCTGTAAACGCCCTCAACAATACTAATTCTCTTGGGCTTAACAGTAATGGTCCTGTCAAAATCACACTTCCGGCAATTATATATCCTATAATTAAAATCCTGGCCACTCTTTATTCCTTTTGCCACTTCTTCATAAAATCGTTCATAATCAACATTGCCGCCTACCTCATTTAACCTTTCCCGGGTTTTTAATTCAGGAGTAAGAAAAAAGTGGTCCATGTGGAACACATTGCAGTCATAAATCTGGCTTAATTTCTTTGCTAATGTGCTTTTCCCGGCTCCGCTGTTTCCATCTATAGCAATAATTATATAATCCCTTTTGAGTAGGAGTGCCTCTATACGCCTTTGAATTTGTAATATTTGATTATCCTTATTGTTTTTCATAATATCCTAATCCTTACTTAGTGGGACAGGGGACGGTTCCTGCCTATATTAATAAAATACCATTAGGAGAATACTTTATCCACTCTGTTTCAAAAGTTGTCAGGCTTGTCTCTTGGTTGTAATGCCGTCATAAAACCTATAAAATATACTTAAGAAAATTATTTGGGGGGATAATTATGCAATATAGAGAATTTGGAAAACTAAATCTAAAACCATCAGTGCTCGGCTTCGGTGCTATGCGACTACCTGTTATTAATGACAAATACGGGCAGATTGATTATGAGGAAGCCAAAAGAATGCTTCGTTATGCCATAGATAACGGAGTTAATTATATTGATACTGCCTGGACCTATCACGAAAAGACCTCTGAACTATTCATAGGTGAGGCTTTAAAAGACGGGTACAGAGAAAAAGTAATGTTAGCCACAAAGAACCCTATCTGGCTGATAAATGAACCCGACGAGTGGGATAGGATTCTTGACCAGCAGCTTACCAAGCTTCAAACCGATTATATCGATTTCTATCTTCAGCATTCTTTAGATAAAGGCAGCTGGAATAAATGCAAAGAGTTCAACTTATGGGATAAGGCTATGGAGGCAAAAAAGGCCGGAAAGATTAAATACATAGGCTTTAGCTTCCATGACTCCTATGATGTTTTTGAAGAAATCATTGACACCTATGACTGGGATTTTTGCCAGATTCAATTGAACTATCTGGATACTGATTATCAGGCAGGAATCAAAGGACTAGAAAAAGCCGCCTCAAAGAATATCGGCGTTGTGATAATGGAGCCTTTAAAGGGTGGCCGCTTAGCAACTGGGCTTCCCGAAGATCTTCTGAAGAAAATGGAAGAATACAAGGTTAAACGCAGTCCTGTGGAATGGGCTCTTCGTTGGCTGGCAAATAGGCATGAGGTATCAGTAATTCTATCGGGCATGAGCACCTTTGAACAGGTAGAGCAAAACATCAGGTCCTGTAGCTCCCCGGATATGGCTGCCAATAAGATGAGCGACGAGGAGTTAAGCTTTATCACTGACCTTGCCAACGAGTGGAAGTCAAGACGGCAGATAGGATGTACCGGTTGTAATTATTGCATGCCATGTCCTAATGATGTTTTTATTCCCGATAACCTCAGCCTATACAATCTGTTTCATTCCACCGATACAAATGCACAAAGAGATGCACGCAAAGGCTACAAAGAGCTCTCTGAGTTCGGCAAGGGTGCTAATAACTGTATCGAGTGCGGGTTGTGCGAAGACGCATGCCCTCAACACTTGCCAATAATGAAAACCTTAAGTACTATACATGATGAACTGAAGCCCTAAGACAAGGGGACGTAAGACAAGGGAACGGTTCTTTTGTGTTCTGCAACTTCATATTGCGGCTGTGACCTTCTACCATTTAGCGCTCCGGAAAAGCATCAGGTTTTTAGTCGCGCCCGCTTCGCAATCCAAGCTCCGCTTTAAATGGTAGCAGGCACTCCGCTTAAAACACAAAAGAACTGGTCTAACCATCAAATGTGTATAAAACACAGAAGGACCGCCCCCCTGATCTAAGAAGGACCGTCCCCCTGATTTACCCTCATTTTATAAGGTTTCAAGCTTTAGTGCATCTATAGGATTATCCCTTTTTATCTTTCGCATTGCGTAAATCATTGTTGCAAATACTACCGCAAAGACACTTCCCACTGCTATCACCAGGCTATACCAAGGAATGAAAAACTTCATATCTACTCCACCACTTATGCTCTTGAATATAAGGTACGTTATACCTACTGATACGGGAATCCCATAGGCCAATGCCTTTAATCCATAAAGCAGACATTCAAAATTCATCATTCTGTTAAACATCTTTTTTGTCATTCCTATTGACTTAAGCATTGCAAATTCGCGCCGCCTAAGTCCAATATTAGTAGAAATAGTGTTAAAGACGTTTGCAGCTGCAATAAGAGATATTAATACAATAAAGCCGTATGAGAATACATTTATAATGGTACGAATAGCCTTATCGCTATCGGCTATCTCACCATAATTAAATAGCTCCGTTGCTGATAATCCCATGTCTTCAACAGTATCATGCATTTCCTTATACACTGTCTCATTATTATTCACCTTAAAATACATTTCTACAGGCATCTCAGAATAATTCCAGCCCAGTACATTTTCCATACTGCTAAGTGGATATATCAACATTATTTGATTGCTTGCTAAACCCATGGGAGGATTGCTCATATATGCTCCTACAGGAATATTCAGTTTTTTTATGTCAATCTGATCCTCAGGAATTCGGATTACCTCACCCTCATCATTAATAAACTCGTAATAGGTAACCTGGTTCTCGTCGGTTTCTATAGACGATAAATAATAGCCTTCGATACGGTCCAGATATTTTACTCTTAATGTATTATTACTTCTGTCAAGCATCTCAAAGGTATAATATCTACCGTCATATGAATTATATTGTTTTGTATAGTCATATACTATTGCCGGTAATTCTTCTTCATTATAAATTGCATCTTTTTCAATATGCTCAGCCGCCAAATATGACTCATAAGCCTCGTCATTCATGAAAATGTATTGTATGTTGATGGACCGGAATTCTTCTTCCATCGAATTATTATCGTTGCGTGTAAGGTGATCACTATATTCTGAATCCAAATCAGTTGTCTTGATTTGACTGAAGTAGGGATAATACCTGACTGAATAGCTACTATCAGTCACGCCATCAACACTTCTAAGTACATTATATACTTCCCCGACTGAGGCCTTATGGCTATTATCAGCATTATAGGAATAAACAATGTCAAAGTTTATCTCACCAAATACGGTAGTTGTGGCTTTAATAAGATAAGCCGAAAAGCTTGAAGCTGATATGAAAAGCACAATGCTTAAAAACAATGATATTACCGTAGCCCTATACCTCTTTTTACTCCTTTTAAAATTCTTTTGTGCAATCATCCCTTCAACACCAAAGAGCTTGAAAAGAAGCTTTGAAGTTTTTAGCTTCTTAGGCTTTATTTTTATATCTTGGCTCATTCTTATAGCTTCAATGGCAGATACTCTGAAGGCCCTCCTTGCAGGAATGTATGCTGAGATCAGCACGGTGATAAGTCCCACTATAGCAGCCATAATAATAGCTCCATAGGATACATATAAAGTTAGTTCGGTACGAATGTAATCTGCAAAAAGTGTGAGTATTGTTCCTTGAAGAAGGTCAAAGGTTACCTTCATTCCAATAACACCAGCTAAAAGGCCCAAAGGAATCCCTATCAGGCTTAGAAATAATGCCTCGAAAATTACGCTTCTGCTCATCTGTTTTCTTGTAGCACCAATAGAGGACAACAGTCCAAATTGTTTTGTTCTTTCACTTACAGAAATAGAGAATGCATTGTATATCAGGGATATTGAACCAAACATAATTATTCCCATGAGTATAGCTGAAAGGCTATAGAGCACCGCATTAAATCCATCCTGATCAGACAAGCCAGTAAAACGCAATAAACTATCGTTAGTCCCTTGGTCGTAATCGGGAAATGTATCGTGCATAAATGCATAAATATCCTGAGGATTATCAACCTTAAAATATACATCATATGTGTATTGATCAGTCTCCTCAGCAATTGTCAAGGCTGTATAACCTGGTGCAGAATAGTTTTCAAAATTAGGCCTTTTATAAAATCCGACAACTTTAAATGTCCGTTCTTCTTTAATTACAAGCTCTTCGCCTAGGCCTTCTTCATCCTCGGCATACAATAAAGGGTTACTCTGAGTTAATATATAACCGTCAGATACTCTTTGTCCTATTTGCAATGTAATAGTATCATCAAGAGAGAACTTAACTCCCCCGTTATATTCAAGATGCTCAGGCAGAATTATTTCGGAAGAATCTTGCGGAAGTCTTCCCTCATACAGATACACTGGCATTTCCCTGGTGAAAACTTCATCCATTCCGCCAATAAACAAATATGGCTTATCTTCATTTCTAGAATCCTCTAAAAATGCATAACCACTTTTCTGAAGGCTTGATAATTGTGTAACTTCAGGATTTTCTGCCACTTCCTTAAGCTTTTCAGATGAAATGTCATAAGCTACACCATACCAATCTCCCGTTTGTTCAATCTCATAATTAATCAAAAAATTCTTTAATGTCGACATACCTGTAGTTACGGCTGTAAGCATTGATACTGACAGAATTATTCCAATAATAGTCACAAGAGTTCTTACCTTGTTTTTCCCAAGCGTTTTTAATGTTAGCTTATTAATAATATTCATTTTCTGATCACCTCATCGCGGATGATCCTGCCATCCTCAAGAGCCATTATTCTGTCTGCCTGAAGTGCAATATTTTCGTCATGTGTAATAACTATCAGAGTCTGCCCAAACTTTTGATTTGACAGCTTGAGCATGTCAATAATCTCCTGTGAATTTTTAGAATCAAGGTTTCCGGTTGGCTCATCTGCCAACACCACAGCAGGAGCGTTCATAAGGGCCCTTCCTATGGATACTCGCTGCTGCTGACCCCCAGAAAGCTGATTCGGAAGATGTTCTTCTCTGTCTTTTAAATTAAGCACATTAAGGAGCTCATCCAGTCTTTCTTCATTTACATCCCTTCCATCAAGAAGAACTGGAAGAGTGATATTTTCTCTTACATTTAATACAGGAATCAGGTTGTAGAACTGATATATTAGTCCCACCTGCCTGCGTCTAAAAATAGCAAGCTGTTCATCATTTTGAGAATATACATCCTGCCCATCCATGTACACCTTGCCGCTTGTAGGCTTATCAACCCCGCCTATAACATGCAGAAGTGTTGATTTACCCGACCCTGAAGGTCCCATTATGGCAAGAAACTCGCCCTTATTGACTGAAAAGGAAACTTGATTTAGTGCCCTTACTTCATTTGCACCACTACCATATATTTTCGATAGATTTTCAATTCTAAGTATCTCCATATTATTTTCCTCCAACCTTATTATGGGACATTATTAAATATTATATAGGAAAAAGGTGACATTAAAGTGACTCAAAAATAACAAAATCGTCACTTTCGAGCCATACAAGGGGACGGTTCTACGCTTTAAATGGTAGCATGTTAGCAGGTGGGGACGGTTCTCCTGTGTTCGCAGGAGGTGACGGTTATTACTTAATGTTTGGTTTCAAGCCTGAAAGGGACGGTTCTCCTGTGTTTTGCAACTTCATATATCGGCTATAGCCTACTACCATTTAGTGCTCCGGAAAAACATCCGGTTTCTAGTTGCACTCGCTACGCAATCCATGCCTCGCGTTAGATGGCAGCAGGTACGCCGCCTAATTAACATCGCGTAACAATGGGCTGGTTTCTGTAAATTGTTTATAAAATCGTATTGTGAATCTTGCCCCTCCTTCAGGAGCATTTTCTGCTTTTATGGTGCCACTTTGACTTACTATTATTGTCCTGGCAAGGGCAAGGCCTATCCCAAAGCCTTGATCGCTGGAATTTTTACCCTTATAGAATCTCTCGAACAAATGAGGCAAGTCCTCCTTTTGAATGCCTGGGCCATTATCGGTTATGGTAATCTCAGTGTATAGTACATTTTCTAAGGCGGTGATTCTTATTATACTGCCCTTTTGTGTGTTCTCCATGCAATTTTTTAATATGTTTTCTACTGCCTCGACTGTCCAGCCAAAATCCCCATAAAGTGTTTCATCACCCAATATTTTAGTATGAATTTCTTGCTCCCTGAGCTCTAAGGATATTGCAATGGGCTCTATAGCCTTTTTGATCAAATCACAAACCATTATCTTTTCCTTTTTAAGCTTAATTGTGCCGGTATCTAGCTTTGATATTTTTAAGAGTGTTGTAATAAGCCACTCTATCCGACCAAGAAGAATATCAAGCTCGTTAAACAGCTCGTTTCGTCTTGTGTCAGTAAGGTCTGGCTTGGATAAGAGAGATGTTATTATGTTGATTGAGGTCAGCGGCGTTCTTATCTGGTGGGAAATATCAGCCAAAGAATCTGCCAGGTAGACCTTATCCTGCTTTAATGCCCATGCCTGTTCTCTGAACTGGACGGTAAGCTTTATTAACTCACTATGTAAAATAGATAATTCACCTTCAGAATATTCGGCTAAATCAAGGATATCTTTCCCGTGTAGGATTCTATTAATCTCATTGGCTAATCCGGCTATTCTTTTATATCTTTTATAAGTAGCATAAAAGTGGACAAACATAAAGAACAGGGATACGAAAAGCACTGTAATTCCAATGTCGAAACTAAACACGAAGCCTGTTATGCTTAGTAAAACCACTAGCACAACATACACAATGATGCTTTTTTTAATTTCCGGATTTCTAAAAAAGCTCACTTAATCACCGACCTTATACCCAAGACCACGAACAGTTTTTATAAAGTTCGGGTTTTGGGGGTTATCCTCAATTTTGTCTCTGAGCCTTTTTACATAAACAGTCAGAGTGTTATCATTTACAAACTCACCAGCGAAATTATATATTTCCTCAATAAGTTTGTCCCTGGATAAAACAGTCCCTTTATTATTTAAGAAAACCAGCAACAACCTATATTCAAGGGCAGACAAAAATATTTCGGTGCCATTCTTTGTAACTAAGCCCCTTTCAGTATCCACCCTGATATTGTCGTGCTCAAGAAAATCACTGGTTTTATTGGCACGCCTTAATACGCTTTTGATACGGGATAATAGCTCTCTCGGCCTGAAGGGTTTGCTGATGTAATCATCGGCTCCCATGTCAAGTCCGGTTACAACGCTGTACTCATCTGCAGAAGCAGTCAGGAATATCACCGGAGTATCAGTAATGGCTCTTGCAGCAGCACAAACTGCAAAACCATTTCCATCCTTTAAAGATATATCAACTAAGAGTAAGTCATATTTGTTGTTTTCTATTTTTTCTATAGCCAGAGCCTGCCCGTCTACCGAATCAATTTCAAAGCCTTCACCATACAAATACTCGGTAAGGTTATTAACAATGCTCTTATCATCTTCAACAAGCAGAATTCTTGACATAACAGACTCCCTTCAGATAATAGAAAATAATAAAAATCATTATACCACAAGTCCAGCTAGCAATGCGAAGGCATTTCAAAGTTCTCAAGTGCATTATTTAAGAACGCATTAAAAGGCTAAATTTTGTTATATATGCGAGTTGCCAGCTTAATAAACTCTTTTGTGTTAATTAGCTCATTATCCGTTACCGGATAATCTAAATACCAATTCTTATTCTTTAAGAATTGTGCTTGTGGATGATTTTCGTCATATCCACGAGGCACTTTTTTTAGGCTTTTACTTTTACTTCAAACAGCTCGGAAAATGATTCATCTGATAAAATTTTTACCCATTCATCACTGTGATTAACAATATAATCTCTGACCATGGTTGTGGCATCTTTGAATACATCGGTAAATAAGCCTCCTCCTAAATTGAACACTATAATTAGTTAGTAGTTTTTCTATCTGATAAATGATTCGAATGTAT
>JAAYTU010000006.1 GCA_012523705.1 Clostridiaceae bacterium | reverse complement strand
TCCTTGCTTATTTGTTATTAATACTTTAATTTAGTTATAGTAATTCATTTTTTATTTTTAGATATGCTTTTTCTCCCGCACTTCCGTCGATATTTACAAAACCCTGTCTAATCATCTTCATTCTTTCTTCATACATAGGATCTTCGTCCTTCGACACCATTTCAATAAACTCTTCAAATGTAATGCCGTTCTTCCCAAAACGAAAGTAGTTAATATTTCTATTAAGAGGAGATTGTGCCGCAACATCAGCACTTAATTGTCTTTGAAAAATCATTACCGGCTTTCCCGTAACCATATATTCATTAACCAAAGAACTCCAGGTTGATATTAATGCATGAGAATAAAAAAATGCTGGCCTGTAATCCCCGGAGTAGTCAACTACACAATTCGATGATTGGGATATTGTTTCTTCAAAATACTTAATATAATCACCACATTCCTGGAATCTGGACATAATCATATTCTTAAGCAACGGATGGGGTCTCCAAATCATCCCTACATCTTCTTTATTAATTATTGCTTTTAATATTTCATCATGAAACCTTACAGCGTAATTACCACTTTTTGTTTTGTTTGAGAACGAGGTGGGGAAATATGACAAATGCGTATTCATTAAGAATACCTTTTTGCCACTCAACTTATCAATCCAATTCTTCGGTATATCTACATCCTCTTTTCGTGCATTAACAATAGCATCAACCTTTGGAGAGCCTGATACAATAAACTTATCATCTGCAAATCCGTATTTGTTAAATATTCGCTTTACCTTTTCTGATTGCACTATAATTTTATCAGCATTTAGCGTTGCTGGTTGCATATACAGGAAGTCTGATTTCTCTGGTATATATGTACCGAAAGAAAAGTAAGGACTGTATACCAAACAGTCTGTATGGTTCTTAAGATTTGAAGAGAAATATTTAGGATGTACTCGCGTTAAATTATTGTATTCATCATAAGGGTTGTGAATAACAATCACATCCGGTTTATTTTCTTCGATAATATATGTACGGTAATCAGTAATAGGTACATCCTTCGGAAACATATCCCCCTCATATGTTTCTGTGATACTTGCAGGATTGCCTATATTATAATAAGGTATGGGCATCACAATTGCATTGCAATCCTCATCTTCATCAGCTGCTTTCCAAATGCTTTCTAAACTTGTCCACATTGATGCTTTATAGGGTAAAAACAAGATCTCAATTTGTGCTTTAATATCAACCTTTATGTGATTGGCAATAACCTCTATGCTTTCTTCAATCCTTTTAACATATTTGGCCGTGCTTTTATAATCTCCCAGTGACTGGCTAAGCTGATTTACTAACTCGTAGTATTTTTCCAGCTTTGCAATAATATCATTACTTTCACCTTCAGATTTCTCTATTGCTTTACATATTTGAACAGCACACTCCTGGCAGTTTTCAAGCATTTCTATTGCCGCTTTATGGTTCTTATTCACAATCTGATTCTTTACATATCCATGGGCCTCACTAACTGTCTCCAGTAACTCCAGGATCTGCTTTTTTTCATATCTTTTCATTATTAATCCTCTTGTATTTTTTTACAAGCATTATAATTTTATAATGCTTGTTTTTGAAACTACATCATCACTACATATATCGGTATGACAGCCCCAACAATTTAGTTTTAACAATGGCCTGATAGAATGGTAAATATGAACAAATAAAAGAATCCGATGGCACGGAGTTATAAACTGATATTTATACTATATCCCCTGCATCGGACTACTAATAACATATCATACACTGAGCACGCTTCATCTACCTGCTCACAGCAATGTATCATTTTCCTTCTTTTTGAACTTCTTATTAAGAACACTGATATTGGTGTTCTTCCCAACTACAGCAGAAAGATTTTCTTTTATAATTTCTTCGTAAACCTCTTTTCGATGGATGGTTACTTTCTTGGGTGCATCGATGCCGATGCGTACCTGATCACCCTGGATATCAATAATAGATATTTCTATATCATTGCCAATCATAATGGATTGGCCCTTTTTTCTGGTCAATACAAGCATGATATCACTCCTAAATGCTCTTTTCCCCCTGTAAATAATTATCCACTGCTATGTATTCTTCTTGTTGAGATAATATCTTATGGGCAGATTATCATTGTCCAGAATAATCTGTTTACCGAGCTTCTTTTCAATATTAATCAATATAGGTGCCTTAAGGTTTACTCTGATTTCATCAATTTTTTCTGGAATAATGACAATTGCAAGAGTTAATACCTTACTGGGATCTGTGATCTGTAAGAGTAAGACATCCTCATCCTCTAAATCAACCACATATCCATCATAAACCATAAACGGATCTGTGACAACAAAGCACAAATCGGGATAATCGACACTTTGAAGCCAGTAGAATACTTCTTCTCCAGCATTATTGCCTATCAGAACAAATCTATTGCTTTTTTCGAATCCGGGAATACCTTCAGGGAAATAAATAAACTCATTTTCGTCAATTTCAATAGTCCCGAAGTGATCAGTTTCTAATTGCATACCAAATACCTCCGCAATACTTTAGATATATATTTACCTCAACTATTACAAGTCTTAACCTAAAAAGTCCACTAATGAAGGCTGTATTACACGGGCACCGGTTGCAAGGGAAGCCCTGTATACATTCTCTTCGTTCTGCAGCTTCATAATAGCCTCGGCTATATCCACATCCTCATTAAGACTCATTAACCTTGTATAATTGACCTTGTCATCATCTATCCGGTTTGCCGAAAGCTCAACTCGGTTCATTCTTGCTCCCAGACCTGCCCTTACCCGCATGAGATTTCCCAATTGATCATCAATATCCCCTAGGAGTGATGAAAGCTCATCTTTATTATCTGTGCCCATAGCCTCGATTATTTTATCAAAGGTATCGACAAAGCTGCTCTTGTCTCCTTCAGCTGCATTTATGCCATCATTAAACAGATCGTTGCCGGGTACATTTATGTTTATATCATCACGAATGCCAATTTCAAACTTTATTTGTTCGCCGTTTTCTATAGGAACATTAAAGGTTCCATCCTGGTTAAGCAAGGGCTTATCGGTTTTAAAGCCTGAGAAAATATACCTTCCTGCATAGGTAGCATTCCCCAGATGAATGATCTGTTCTCTTAGTTGAGTTGCCTCTTCATGTATTTTGTCCAGATCCTCTTGGGTGTTACTGCCGTTAGCGGCCTGGTTTGTAATCTCCTTCATCCTGTGAATTACTTCTGTCATTTGATTCATGGCCGCCTCGGTAATGTCCATCCAAGACATCGCATCGTCGGTGTTACGCTTGTACTGCTCAATTTCCGCAACATCAGTGCGAAGCTTCAATGCCTTTGATGCTACTATGGGATCATCAGAAGGAAGGGATAT
Organism: Clostridiaceae bacterium; assembly: GCA_012523705.1. Taxonomy (GTDB): domain Bacteria; phylum Bacillota; class Clostridia; order DSM-8532; family DSM-8532; genus DTU059. The sequence goes on along the minus strand of JAAYTU010000006.1, from coordinate 6,342 downwards.
TTTCTTTCCTGATGAAAGCTGATTAAAGTATGTTTGTGTTCTGTTCAAATTATTTGACAGACTTTGCATCATATTGTTTAAAAGCATATTATTTGTAATTCTCATAGCTTACCTCCCGATTAATTCCATTTACTCTATATGCCCATTCTGTTTACCAGTATGTCCAAAACCTCGCCATAGGTCTTTATCATGGTTGCAGCAGCACCATAAATCTGCTGGTATTTAACAAGATTCGTCATTTCCTCATTTAACGATACTCCTGAAATGGATTGCCGGCGATTTTCCAGCTGGGTTGTTATCCCCTCCTGGATACTCAGATACTGCTCATATTGCTGACCATCTACTCCCATGGAGGAAACAAGTGTCTTGATATAGTCTTCAGGTGCACCCTCCATAAACATAAATGTATTGTGACGCATCTGTATCAAATTGTATAAATTCTCATTGTTTCCAACCTCTCCTGGCCTCGAGGAAGCTGAAAGATTATTGCTGGGATTGGCATCAATATCAAAACTTATTGAAAAATTTCTTGCTGTTATACTCTGATATCCGGCAACGAGTCTTTCGTCGAATGGAGTGGAAGGATCATCATCAATGCCCATTTGTGCTGCATATTGCAATGCATGGCTTTCAAAATTTGCACTTGACATATACTGGCCATATTCATCCTTAATAGCAAAGAATCGGATGCCGGATGGGTCATCTCCTTCTGCCGAATTAAGTGTATAACCGTCTATATGCCCCATGGCTTTATCCAGAGTGCCATCACCATCTGTGTCCATGATTCCCTCGTTAAATGACATAGCAAAGGTTCTGACAAATTCATTCATTTTTCTCTGATAATAGGGTATGCCCTTGGTACCAGGTGTATCCTTTCCGTTTAAGCCCGGTATTCCATCATTTCCATCCCGCATATCGATATAGGCCTTCAATTCCCCCGATTTCAAATTGAGCTTGTTTCCATCTGCCCAAGAAACCTCATAAAGATTGTCTATATCCTCTTCGTTTAGATTTGTTTCACGACTCTCAACCTTTAAATGAACTGACTTTTCGTGGTCCACTAATGCTTTACCGCTTATTGTCACAACAAAGCGGGTTTCCTTCTCGCCGTTTGGTAGTTTTAGCCCTGTTTCAACCTCATAGGCACTGCTATTAACCAATCTTGAGAGTTTGTCCACAAGATAGCCCCGTCTGTCCCTTAAGTCATTGGCCTTATTCCCCATAACCTCAAAGTTATATATCTGAAGGTTTAAATCCTTTATCTGGTCAGCTAAATTGTTAATTTCCTCAACCTTTGCATTAACCATATTGTTTAAGTCGTCCTGTAAATGATCAAAATTTGATGCTACACCGTTAAAATATTGAGCTACAGCTATTCCTCTTTCTTTTACCATAGCACGGGCAGATAAATCCGAGGGATCAGTGGATAGAATCTGCAGCCCGGCGTAAAAATCACTAATTATCTTTGTGTACCCATTATCACTCGGCTCGTTATAGATGGCCTGCATATCCCCGATTATGGTATTTTTAACGCTCCACTCGCCAAGATATTGACTTTCACTCCAATACTTCTCATCTAAATAATTATCTCGCATTCTGTCTACGCTTACCACATCGGATCCCATGCCTAGCATTCCAGCACTGTTAGCCACAAGAAGAGGACGGGCTGCTGTTTGGTTAATAACCTGGCGAGAAAAGCCTGGGGTGCTGGCATTATCTATGTTATGAGCAACATTGGCCATACCCCTTTGAGCCGAATACAGGCCCCTCATAGCTATTTCCATACCCATATATGTTGTATTATTCATAAAATCACCTTACCCTTTACCTCTACTTTAGGTCCATTACTCTAATAATCCAGGAACCCACAAAAAGTCTTAAATTAGCTTAAGTGACAACATTGATTATGTAACTCCCATTCTGTGCATAATTGTCTCAAGCATCTGATTAACTACATCTATAACTTTCGCATTGGCATTATAAGCATATTTAAATTTGATCATATTGGTCATTTCCTCATCAAGGGACACACCCATTACCGACTGTCTCATTGAATCGGCTTGTGTAACCAGGTTCTGATAGCTCTCAGCCATATTACGAGCCTCAAAGCCTTTGTTTCCGATCTCCATAATAATATTCTGATAATATGTATCCAGGCTTAAAACCTTTTGATTACCGGTCATAAGATCCTGGTTTCTAATACCTGCAATAGCAAGGGCAATCCGATTATCTCCATTGGCATCAGTTGTTGATGCTGCAATATTAGTCAAGTCCTTCAGATTATCGCTTACTTTGATATTCCCTAATTCTATAGGCAGGCTTGGATCTATGGGTTCGAAGAACAGTCCCCCCTCCTCACCGTTCAGGGTTTTTCCAGATAAGTGAAGTCGGTTGACTTCTCTTGCCATAATATTAATAAGGGCATTGAGCTGTTTCTTAACTGAAGAGATGATGTTTAAATTATCTGATACAGTGGACATCTTTGTGTTTACATCGTCATTAACATCCTTGGATATTGTTCTCATCAGACTTTCATAATCTGTACCATCCACACTCTCATACAACTTCCCACCCGTCTGCCCGGTAAGAATTTCCCAACCCTTCTCGCCCGTATCACCTTCCATGAAATTTGCAGGATCTGTAGCAACCGAGACGGTGAATTGGTGCTTGTCAATGCGCTTTAAGTAAGCTGATATCTCTTCATCAGTAGTTACATTCCCGTCTCCATTAATACTTCTATGGGTAAAGACCATAAGATACTTGTTGATACCCTCAGCGTATTTATTACTGTCTATTGCATCCATGATCTGACCAAAATCATTGCCCGAGCCTATATCTGGAGCGTCAGGGATTGCCCCACTCAGAGCACCTGCATCTTTACCGTAGCTTACATTGGTTACGCCTGCTGTGCCACCAAATGTAACCAGGCGAAGATTATAATCAATACCTCTGCTCTGTAGATCATCCACCAGAGCCTGTACCTGTGCCTTTACATTGTCAAAATATCCGTCAGTTGTATTTGCAACATCAATCGCTATTGTGATATCAGCGGTTGTATTGGGTGAGCCGTTTTCATAGCTTCCTTTAGCTCCGCTTACCTCTCCGCGGGCTTCTAATAGCCCTTTTATTACACCTGTCCCAACATTTATGGGGATACTTCCGTCCCTGGTTTCAAGCATTGGCTCATAGAAGTGGGAGTAATCCTTATCTGGCTGTGCCAGCATTTTTGTTTGTTCTCCCTTACTTACAAGAAAATATCCTCCCACTAAAATATCCATGCTTCCATCACGGGTTTCCCATGTTTCAATATTAAGAAGCTTGGACAGACTATCGCATAATGCATTTCTCTGATCATAATAGTCATTTGGAGTATTGCCGGCTGCTTCGGCACTCATTATCTTTACATTAAGATCGGCAATTTGTTCTGTTATATCATTTACTTCATCTATTTTTGATTTAATCTCTGTGTTGAGATCAGCTTGAAGCTTATTGATCTGGCCTCCTACCTGATTTAAATAATTAGCAAGGGAATCAGCCCTTTGCTTAACCAAGGCCCTTATAGTAAGACTTTCCGGAGCTTTACTAAGTTCCTGGAATGAATCCCAAAAGTTATTCAGTGCAACCTGAAAGCCTTGTTGTATCGGCTCGCCTAAAATTGACTCCAAATCAATAACCGCCTTGCTGCGGCTCTCCCAGTATCCAAGCTTATTGCTTTCAGTGCGATAAATATTGTCATTAAAGCTATGGCGAATCTGACGGATTTGTTGCATGTCAACACCCATCTCAACATGCCAATTGCCGTATCTTCTTGTGACGGCCGATTGCATGACGACGCTCTGCCTTGCAAAGCCAGGGGTAGCAAGATTAGCCACATTGTGCCCTGTTACTTCCAATGCCTTTTGATTAGCAGACAAACCCGACACAGCAGTGTCAAATCCAAAAAAACTAATAGACATGCATACGCTTCCTTTCTTAATATTTGATATCTATCATGCTTATGTTATTGCTCTTGCTTTCCTCCAACCCGCTTTTGCCGTAGGTAGGTGTAGCAGGGGCAGGAGCAGCAATAAGCTGAAGGTTAAAGTCTAAATACTTTATGGCATTTTCAATCAATTTTTCATTAATCTCATTCCTTGACTGAAGTCTTGTTAATACATCGGACAGCTTTTTTTGAATATTAACAAGCTGGCTCTTATATGGATCCTTAACAATATCCTTAACCTTATTTATAGTAAGAGTCTGGTAATCCTGATTATATTTTTCCGAGAATGACCGTAACAGTTGCTCCCTTACCTGATTAAGCTTAACAGTTTGGTCTGCCAGCTTTTGTTCCTGTTCTGTAATGGAAGCAATTGCCTGAGCATCATTTTTTACCAGGCAATCAGTTTTTGTTTCGGCTACCGTTAATACTTCCAGGTATGTTTTATACTCATACTGCAAAGCTGTAATTATATTTTCTGCTAGCTTTACATCAGACATCCGCTCATCCTCCTAAACTTAAATACGCTTCATAACATTTATCGGCAAAAAAAGAAAGCGGAATAACATATTTGTTATCCCGCGTAATTATTATTTAATTAATCATTAATTATATTGGATTATCGCTAAATGTCCTTTTTAGTCAGAGAAGAGACCATTCTGTCAACTATATCGGTTGAACTAACCGAATAGTTCCCACTTTCTATTCTTTGCGTAATTTCATTGATCTTATCCTGGCGCACATCAGGAACCTGTTGTAATGCTTTCATAACAACACTATAGTCCTTGGCGGCACCTGAAATTGAGAGTTCATCCCTTTTAGTTGAAGTCTCTTGAATCTTAGAAGTTTTGCCTATTTTTCCATTCTTCCCATAAACACCCGTTACACTGGGAACATTTCCCCAAATTTTCATCTTTAATTCCTCTCTTACAATTAGCACATTTGCTAAACTTACAGCATATTATCTTTTGTGAAACGAGATAAACTTCGTGTCATTCTCTATATCGTCAGTTAATTTATTAAACTTAACAGCTTTTTTTATTTCCCGAATAATCGGTCTAGTCCTCTCCCTTCTTACGCTCGCCATGGAGATAACGTAAGCCGGCTTCTTCCTTTTTAGGTTTCCCATAATTTTTTCTATAATCTTCTCTTAAGCTTTTGCCTGCAGTAATCATTTCATTTGCTAGGCGCTTTGAACAGTCTACGCAAAAGCGTCCACTCTTAATTCTTTTTCCGCAATTTTCACAAAGCAAGGCTATTGGACTGGAATCACTTACCTCAAGCTTACCCTCTTTTAAATAACGGTAAATCATTTGACTCGGTACTCCTGTCTCTTTAGAAACCTCAGGAACCGTAGCCCCAGGGAAATCTCTGACAAATTGTCTGACTCTCTCAAAATCCTCATCATCAAGCTTCTTGCAACTATCGCAAAGTCGAAGTCCTGATACATACATAAAAATCTTATTGCATCTGCTACAGTTTTTAATCTCGGGCATGCTGACACCTCCAGGAAATACTTCTACAAACAATCTATCGGCATTTTCACGCGATAGCTATAACAATTGCATAAACAGAGCAAACACCCTGCTCTCTTAGTATTTTAGCACAAGTAGTTAGTGTTGTACCAGTTGTAACAACATCATCCACTAACAGAACATGCTTACCTTCAAGATATTCACTGCCTTTCCCCAAAGAAAAAGCTCCCTTAAGATTTTCAAGTCTCTCTTTTCTTTTTAATCTGCTTTGAGGCTTGGTCATACGGTTTTTAAGCAACAAGCCGGTTCTCATTTCAACTCCGGACAATACAGACAGCTGCTTTGCCAGAAGCTCTGTCTGATTATATCCCCTCTGTCTTTTTTTCTTTGAATACATTGGAACGGGTACTATACAATCAAAGCGCGGTATTGATTCTTCTTTAATCAGCTCCTCCCATAAAAGCATACTCATGGTTTGTGTAAGCCTGGGATGATTGTTAAATTTCATGGTATGTATTGCTGTTTCCATACCCTCTTTATAGTAAAAACCGGCGAATAGCTTATCAACAAGCTGTACCTCGAAATTTTTTACAAATCCCCTCTCATATTTGGGAAGGCTCTTTTTACATGAGGGGCAAATATACAGGACCGAGTTTTCAATCAGAATCCTGTCACATACCATACACTTAGCGGGAAATAGCAAACGAATAAGCTTCTCTGGAAGGCCAGGAGGCTTATAGAATAATTTATGTTTCACTATAGCCTCTCCTTCAAGCCTGAATATCGTTCATTTTTATTTATATTCCTCACCATACTATCAAGTATAGTTGAACTACCCACCAGAACCACCAGTTCCTTAGCTCTTGTGATTGCTGTATACAGTAAATT
>JAAYTU010000036.1 GCA_012523705.1 Clostridiaceae bacterium | reverse complement strand
TGCTAATTATGACAAAAGAGATATTAACTATTACAGGAATGCATTGTGCATCCTGTGCCAATGCGGTTGAAAAAAGTATTAGCAAGCTCGAAGGTGTAACTTCGGCTAGTGTTAATATAGCAACAGAGAAGTTGACGGTGGAATTTGACGAGAAGAAAATGAATATAGATACTATAAAAAATGCAGTTGTCAATGCGGGATATGGTGTTAAGGAAGAGGCTAAAAGCAACAAGCAGATACTCCTTCCCATCGCCGGGATGACCTGTGCATCCTGTGCCAAATCTGTTGAAAGGGCTATAGCAGCAATTGAGGGTGTAGCCGATGTTAGTGTAAACATAGCAACTGAAAAAGCTAGGGTTATATATGATCCTTCGAAAACAAGAATTTCTGAGATAAAAAATGCTGTGGATCAAGCTGGATATAAGGCTCTTGAACTGGAAACAGTTAATGAGGCCGATTCTGACAAGATTGATAAGGATAAAGCCAGAAACAATTTGTGGGTAAGATTCTTAGTTGCCGTAATTTTTACTGCACCTCTTTTTTATATTTCCATGGGACACATGGTTGGGTTACCTGTTCCAGACATAATAAATCCTGATTTAAACCCATTAAACTTTGCCCTAGCACAGCTTATTCTAGTTATTCCTTCAATGATATCGGGATACCGCTTTTACACTGTTGGATTTAGCAGATTATTCAAAAGAGAACCCAATATGGATTCTTTAATTGCAGTTGGCACTGGAGCGGCCTTTCTGTACAGTATGTATTCAATATTTCAAATAATAAACGGTAACCCTGACCATGCACATAATCTGTATTTTGAATCGGTAGGTGTAATAATCACCCTCATATTGCTTGGGAAATATTTAGAGACAGTATCGAAGGGGAAAACCTCAGACGCAATTAAAAAGCTTATGGGCCTTGCCCCAAAAACAGCTATAGTTATTCATGATGGAGTTGAAATGACCATTCCCATCGAAGAGGTGGAAATCGGTGATATTATTCTTGTAAGACCAGGTGAGAAAATTCCTGTAGATGGTGAAGTTATTGAAGGCAGAACCTCTATAGACGAATCCATGCTTACAGGAGAAAGCATACCTGTTGAGAAAAATCCGGGCAGTAGGGTTGTCGGGGCTACAATTAATAAAAATGGAACAATAAAGTTTAAGGCAACAAAGATAGGAAAGGATACCGTGCTGGCTCAGATTATCAAGCTTGTGGAGGAGGCACAGGAAACAAAGGCTCCCATTGCCAAACTGGCTGATGTTATTTCTGGCTATTTTGTGCCCATAGTTATGGCTATTGCACTTATTGCAGGAATAGCGTGGTACATTTCAGGTCAAACCATGATATTTTCACTGACCATATTTGTATCTGTGCTGGTTATTGCATGCCCCTGTGCTTTAGGGCTTGCCACTCCAACAGCCATTATGGTGGGAACGGGCAAGGGTGCCGAGCATGGAATACTGATTAAGGGCGGGGATGCCCTTGAAACGACACATAAAATTCAAACAATAGTGTTCGACAAAACAGGCACCATTACTGAGGGGAAGCCTGTAGTGACTGACATAATAACCTCAGGTGAATTAAGTGAGGAAGAACTGCTCAGGATTTCTGCATCTGCCGAAAGAGGATCTGAGCATCCTCTAGGAGAGGCTATAATAAACGAGGCTAGGAACAAGCAGTTAGACCTGTTAAATGCAGATGAGTTTGAAGCTATTCCAGGTCAGGGTATTGAGGTTGTTCTTCAGGGAAAAAGGACGCTTCTAGGTAATAAGAGGCTTATGGACAACAAGAATATCGAAATCAGCCTGCAGAACGAGTCAGACAGGCTTGCCCTGGAAGGGAAGACTCCAATGTATATTGCCATTGAAGGAGAACTTGCCGGAATTATTGCGGTGGCTGATGTGATAAAGCCAAGCAGCAAGAGGGCTATAGACGCTCTTAATGAAATGGGAATAGATGTTGTTATGATTACCGGCGACAATAAGAGTACAGCTCAAGCCATAGCAAGTCAAGCCGGGATAGATAGGGTGTTAGCAGAGGTTTTGCCCCAGGATAAGGCAGAGCAAATTAAAAAGCTTCAGGCAGAGAATAAGAAGGTAGCAATGGTTGGAGATGGGATTAATGATGCACCGGCACTTGCCCAGGCTGATATAGGTATAGCCATTGGATCAGGGACTGATGTAGCCATGGAGTCGGCTGATATTGTTCTTATGAGGAACGATCTTTTAGATGTTCCAGCTGCAATACAGCTTAGCAAGCATACAATCAGGATAATAAAGCAAAATTTGTTCTGGGCATTTGCATACAATTCACTGGGTATACCAATAGCAGCAGGCTTACTCCACATTTTCGGAGGTCCGCTCCTTAACCCTATGATAGCTGCCGCCGCTATGGCATTCAGCTCAGTATCTGTTGTAACCAATGCATTGAGGCTAAAGAGATTCAAGCCAACATTGTAAGAAAGGCCAAGACTGGAGCAGTCTAGGAGGTTGGAGGTAAGAGGTTGGAGGTTAGAAGGGAATAGCTAATTCTTCATACTCTTACTTTCTGCATTCAACATTGTACTTTTAACATCTATCAGGGCATAGAACTGTCCTCTTCCTCATTTGCCTTCTTTGTTTTTTTTGTCTTAGTGTTTTTCATAAAAAAGAATATATAAATGGAGCATATAAGAAGTAATAAGCCTGAGGTGAGGAATAAAATCTGCTTAATATCGAAAAAAGCGCCCAGAAATAGTATTTTATTTTGGCCAAACCTACTGACAAGCTGCGCCCCCACCATAGCCGCCAAATATCCCAGGACACCGCTGATTGCAGCACTAAATCCTATATACATAGTACGGTTTTTATCAGGTGTAAAGTCAAACTGAAGGTTAAAAAGGGAGACATTAATTCCTGACCAGGCTATGCCGCCCAAAATATGACACATAACTAGAAGCGGTATCAGAAGTATACTTTGTTCTGAGCAGAAGAACCATGTACAGTGACATATTCCGAGTATTCCAACAGTAAGCATGGTTGTTGTGGCCCAGCCCCGTCTATCGGCAAACCTTCCCCATCTACTGGCACTAAAAACATATAGAATAGCATTAAGAAGATTAAGGATATTTATGAAAGTATAGCTCATATTCAGATCTGATTTTAAGTATACGCTGTAATATGCATTGGCAATCTGAACGCCAAAGTTATAGATGATAAGCATGATAAAGTATAGAATAAATCGCCTATCCTTTAAGGGTCGGGTGAAGACATCAGAGAGCTTAAGCCTCGTATTTGTATGTCTAAGCGGAACCTCTTTCATAAGCATGTAAGATAAAGAATTGACTATTGTAAAGAAAAAGATGAAAGAGTAGACAACTATATGCCCATTAAGCTCTTTTCCTGCCGCAGTAAAATTATCAAGTATTCGTCCAACTATAAGGGTTACGAAAGTTGCAACCAGAAGCAGGTATGATTCTCTTCTTCCAAAATACCGGCCTCGTATATTCTGTGGGACAAAGCTCACATACATATTGGATATTGCAGGATTAACAAAGGAGTTTGCTACATTTGATATCAGGAATATAATAGTAGCAATAATGAGCCTTGTATCAGGACTTACAGGGAGAAAGGGCGTGGCAATCAAGCTAACAAGTAACAAACGATGCAGCATTGACCCAATAACAATAATGCGTTTTCTGCTTTCGAGACTTTCAAGAACAATGGGCGAAAACACCTGTGCTCCAGCGGCCAGAACCGGAATTGCAAGAATATAGCCGCAGAAAGCATCGCTAGCACCCATGGTTTTTAATAGCCCTACTAAAAAAGCACCACTGGTCAGATTGAAAATTGTTTTAGCCGAAGCACCTTCAATAATTCCTAAAAGGCGATTATTCTCTAGATCCTTTTCTGAGGGGTATCTTAGCTTTGAAGACATATCATACCTCATAAAGTGTAAAAAATAGGGGCATTAGAGCTTTAAAAATTGTTCGATATTTAGAATAAATACTGTGGCGCCTCCAACATCTACTTCAATAGGCATTGCCATATTGAAAGCTCCAAAGCTTCCGGACAGCTTTTCAGGAGCAAGCAATCTGCGCCTTGATTTGCATGTATCGCTAATTATTGAAACAGCATTTTCAACCTTGTCATCATCTGTAGCGACTAAAAATGTAGTATTACCGCTTTTTAAAAACCCACCACTTGAGCAGAGCTTTGTTGTGCTATAACCGTTCTGACTTAGATTATCGGCCAGAATACCACTGTCTTCATCGCTCACGATAGCAATAATAAGCTTCATTTTTTTTACCTCCTCATAAGCTAAATGTAACCGACGACATTATTTACCGAAACATGTAATTATTATATTTGATTTTTGATAATCATTCAATTATTGTCAGGACAAGGATCACCGTCCCCCGTCTCACCATGGTCAGGACAGGTTGCCGTCCCCTGTATCATCCATCTCATCTGTTTCAAATTCACTTGCAGGAGCATCTCCACGAAGTATTTTTCGCGGATACATCTGGTAATAGCTTCTGTGAAGCTTTTCTTCCCTTATCAGTTGATCCCCGTTGTATACCGTGATATATGTATCAACCACGTAACCATTTAGTCCTTTCTCAGCAATTATCTCAACACCTTGAGGCAAGGTGCTGTCACTTATATATACCACAGTAAAGGGAATGGTGCTTATGGTTTTTGTGGCCAGTTTAACTTTTAGATCGGGGTAATCATTGGTACAGGAAATGCTAAAGGTAAGGCTGCCCGCTGGATTATAAGTGGCATTTATACGCAAAGGATATGAGGTAGTATTAGTAAAGACTAAATCGGCATGTCCATAGGAAACTGCGGCATCGTGTCCTAATGGCACATAACTTACAGTAAACATATGGTTATGGCGTTCAGTTACTTCTAAATTAGCTTTTAACACGGCGTTATACAGGGTAGTGGAAACCTGACATATTCCTCCGCCAATACCGTCCTTGATCTGACCATCCACATATACATGGGCAATCCGATATCCTTTTTGTGCTGTGCGGGGTCCTACTACCTCATTAAATGAAAACTTTTCGCCCGGTAACAGTATAGTACCGTCGATACAATTAGCCGCAATTCCGATATTGATTCCTCTGTTATAGTTGTTTTCAGTTTTAGTAGTAAAGTAAGTTGTGCATGTAGACAAGGTATCCCTAAAGGTCTGGGCTTCAAGTTCCTCCGTGGTAATATCAGGAGTTATGAATTCAACAGGAAGCTTAATCTCTTCATACCCATTGTTTTCCCTGTTTTCTACATATGAGATTATTTCCATCAGACTAGCCCTGTCCAATGAAAGCCCCATCTGGTGAGGGGTGATTTCATAGGTAGTTCTTGAGGTGCGTACAAACTCAGCATTAATGGGCGGCCTGTTCAGGGTGGACAGTGTTGTATCTATATCTAAAGCCGGGGATTTCTTTTCATTTACAGGGACAGTGATTTCTGTTGATTCAAGCCTAGTCAGTGTATCAATGATAAGCTTAAGCAATTCCTGCTTATCAGCCTCACGCCCAGGGATTCCTGTGCAGAGGATAGCTTGATTATCATAGATCAATATATTAGAGGGTATTATTTCGCTGAAAGTATTTTTACATATATCCTCTATAAAGGCTTCAAATTTTTCCGAATCCCCGCTAGGGATTATGTCTATGGTAACAGGGTTCTTCTTAAGTTTCATAATAGAGGCTATGCGATTAAAAAGATTGCCCTCGCGTCCCACGCCATAGGCCTTGTTTACCATGGCATCAACATCTATTTCAATACCAATGTCAGAGACTCGAACTGTTTTCTCGAAATAAGGATCCGAAAAGGTTAATTCCATATTACTAAATACTGTTGAAAGCTCTGTCTCTAATAAGCTGGAGAGCTTCTCCTTTGTATAGCCGCCAACATCAGTATTTAATACTATTACATTAGGATAAATGGTCTTTGAATAGAGTATGGTGGTTAAAGCAATAAGTATGACAAGAAAAAGCAAACCGAAAACAATCCATGAAAAAGTTAAGGATTTCTTTCTTCCTAACACAGATGAGGTTTTATTTTGAGTGGTGGTGGAATTATTATCGGCGTTATAACTTTCCATAGGCTCTCCTGATTTTTTCTTTCATACTATTATCTCAATTATAATATGTATCGACAATATATGCGTAGTGTCAAAAACAATAAATAGAGTTAAGAAAATACTCCTTGCTATGATATACTATAGATAATAAATTTTTAGAAGAGCAATCGAGTAAACAGGGTAAATTTATTCTGGGGGTGCTTTTATAAATGAAGTTTTTCAAGAAATTGACTAAGTCTAAAGACAAAAGTACAGATCAAGATAAAATTACAAATGTGCTTTTTGATTCTTCAGTATTAAGAAAAAATGATATTACAAGATTATCCATAGATGAAAGGTGGACTAAGCTCTTTGTAACTATTCCAATGCCTTCGGAGATTAAAGAGGCTGAGGATGAAATGAACGAGCTTATTAAGCAGGAAGCCATGCTACAAAATGAGCAGGACAATCTGGAGCCTCAAAAACGAAAAGCAATGGCTGCAATAATGAATTTAACGAAGGAAGCCTTTGAAGAGGACAATGACGAGGCCAAGCATAAGCTTAAAGAAAATAAAAAGGAAATAGAGAGAATAAATAAACGAATTAACGATGTAATGGAGGAACTTGAAAAACTAAAGGATAAGTTAAAGCAAGCCAACATAGAACTTCTGAATAAATCCATTAATCATATTTTTTCCACTTTAAAGGCAAATAACAAAAGAGCCCTTGAAATTAAGGAGGAACTTTCTCAGATTGAAGAAAGGCAGAAGCTTCTTACTGAGGAGCTGGATACGATTTCACTTGACTGGACAAACTACGCTGTTCAGTTAACCGAGCTTATTGGAACTGATCCGGTAAGAGAATTTGAGAATGCATATAGATTGGAGGGTTTAAGAAAAGATGAAGCTGTTGACACCCCACCAGATGAAGGAAATTGATTCAATAGCAATAAACACCCTTGGCATCCCTGGCATTGTGCTTATGGAAAATGCGGCACTTCAGACTGCATTTAAAGCTTCTAGTATGCTCGAAGGTATAAAAAACCCTAAGATTACTGTTGTAGCCGGAAACGGAAATAACGGCGGTGATGCCCTGGCAGTGACAAGACACCTTCTGTCAATGGGCTATGCCGTTTCTACATATGCCATGAGTGATGTGGATACTCTTTACGGAGATGCACTTACTAACGGGCAGATATTAAAAAACATAGGGATAGAAATACCTGTTATAAACAATGAGAAGGCTCTGGAAGAGCTGAAAGAATCATGCCTGCAAAGCAATCTGGTAATTGACGGACTATTTGGTACTGGACTCAACCGGGATGTAGAAGGGGTTTGGTTTCAGGTTATTGAGATAATCAATAATTATTCTTCCCTCATCTTATCAATAGATATTGCATCGGGCGTGGATGGTTTAACAGGACAAATTCGGGGAACCTGCATAAAAGCTGATGCTACAGTTACATTCTTTCTTCCGAAGATTGGAATGGTACAACATCCAGGTGCATCTAAAATGGGTGAGCTTTCAGTGGTTGATATTGGCATACCTTACGCATTAGCAGACAAGTACGATACCCCCTTATTGACAACCGGAACCTATATAAGAGAAATATTGCCTGTAAGACCTGAAGAGGGACATAAGGGTACTTTCGGCAAGCTTCTTATTATAGCAGGCTCACAAGGCATGACGGGGGCCGCCTTTTTAAGTGCCCTGTCGGCCTATAGGGCTGGATCGGGGCTGGTCAGACTAGCAGTACCACAATCATGCTTAGATACTTTAAGCATACTGATTCCCGAGGCTGTTTTCACAATTATCCCTGAAAATGACCATATCCGTTTACGCAATCTCATTCAAGAGCTTATTTCTGATGCTGATGCAGTGTTGGTTGGTCCCGGACTTTCCTGTACTGACTATACATTGACTATATTAAATACTGTTGTTGATTATTGCGACAAGCCAATGGTACTTGATGCAGATGCTTTAAATCTTATTTCTAAAAATAAATCCATGTTGGAAAGACTAAAATGTGAAGCAGTTATTACTCCCCATGCAGTAGAAATGTCAAGACTTACAGGATTATCTGTATCTGAGATTCAGGACCATAGGATTGAGATTGCAAAAAGCTTTGCCGATGAGTTTGGACTGACCGTTGTATTAAAAGGAGCGGGAACAATAATTTCTGCAAATGATGGCCGGGTGTCAATAAATCCTACCGGAAATCAAGGCATGGCGACAGCAGGCTCGGGAGATGTTTTGGCAGGGGTTATAACCTCGCTGTTAGGTAAGGGTTTATCCCCCTATGAAGCTGCCATAGCCGGAGCCTATCTCCATGGGCTGGCAGGAGATATTGCCACAGAGGAAATGGGCCCTGATGGAGTAATGGCATCAGACATCGGAGCTTGTTTGCCAAAGGCTTTTAAATATGTTAATCAAGGTGAGAACAGATTTTAAGCAGGAGATTATTATGGATTATAAATTTACCCGAACTTGGGCAGAAATAGATTTGGACAAAATTGCGCATAATGTACAGCAAGTTAGAAGGCTCGTCGGTAAGCGGACCGAGATAATGGCTGTGGTGAAGGCAGACGCTTATGGACACGGAGTTCTTGAAACTGTAAAGACAATGATCGATAACGGAGCTTCGCGTATTGCGGTATCTATGCTGGATGAGGCTATTCAGCTCAGGCAAATTGGAATAGAAATTCCCATACTTGTTCTAAGCCACACCAATCCAAAAAGAGTAGATGAACTAATCCATCATAACATTACTCAGACTGTATACAGCCATGATATTGCCAAGGCACTTTCAGCCGAGGCGGTCAGGCAGGGGACAAAAGTAAAGGTCCATATAAAAATAGATACAGGAATGACAAGGGTAGGTTTTCCGCCGGGATACAGCGCTGTAAAGGACGTTGTTGAAATTCACAAGCTGCCCGGAATAATTGTGGAAGGAATATTTACCCACTTTGCAACAGCCGATGAAAATGACAGGAGTTACACACGGCATCAGGCAGAGCTCTTTGATATCATAATAAATGAGCTTAACCGGATAGGAATTCTGATACCAATCCGCCATGTTTCTAACAGCGCAGGAATTATTAATTATCCGGAGCTTTCCATGGAGCTTGTAAGGCCGGGAATAATGCTCTATGGTGTTTATCCCGGTCCTGAGATAGACAGGACAATAATTTCTTTAAAACCAGCCATGACACTAAAGACAAGCATCGCAATGATAAAGACTGTGGAACCAAATACCTCCATCAGCTATGGAAGAAAATTTACCACCAGACGAGACACGCTGATTGCAACGATCCCCGTAGGCTATGCCGATGGTTACTCAAGGCTTCTTAGTGGGAAAGGCAGAGTTTTGGTGAACGGGCAATTTGCACCTGTGGTGGGGAGTATCTGCATGGACCAGTGCATGGTGGATATAACTGATATAAGGGAAGAGGTAAAAGTAGGAGATGAGGTTGTGCTACTTGGCAGGCAGGGTGATAACGAAATTACAGCAGATGAGCTAGCAGACCTGATTGGAACACTTTCATATGAAATACTTTGCATTATCGGGAAAAGAGTTCCGAGAGTCTATTTTAAGAATGGAAAGGTTATTAATGTACTAAACTATTTGGTATAGATTGGTATAGAAAAAAAGTACAGTGAAGGGGAATTATCACTGTTTAACACTTCATATTAGATGTATACATATCTAGGAAATAAGAAATAATAAATAGTAGACTGATAGCCGGGTACAAGGTATCAATTATTACATGCGTAATCTAATTTTAATTTGCTCTATGCAGAGGTCTTTTTTATAATGGATATAGAAATAACGCAGTTAAATATGGGGTCAGGCATTGTAGGTCAATACTTTTTACAGGAGTGATTGATTTGCTGGTGAAAAGAGGAGACATATTCTATGCTGACTTAAGCCCTGTTGTGGGCTCTGAACAAGGTGGCATACGCCCTGTATTGGTGATACAAAATGATGTAGGCAATAAGTTTAGTCCTACCATAATAGTTTCGGCCATTACATCCCAATTAACCAAGGCAAAGCTACCAACCCATATTCAGTTTGTGGGCGACCACTATGGTCTGAATAGGAATTCAGTTATACTTTTAGAACAGGTAAGGACAATTGACAAAAGAAGACTACGGGAAAAAGCAGGGCATTTGGACAACAACTTGATGAAAAGAGTTGACTATGCTCTATCTACAAGCTTTGGTCTGAACGTTACATACGTGCAGTAAGGCTTGATGGATTTTTACTCAGGAGGAAATATATTATGTTCAAAAGAAAAAGTAGAATAGCTTTATTGGCGTGTTTTGTATTATCATTTGTTGTAATAGTGATATCTTCTGCACAAGGAGCAGGTCAACCCGGAAGTGATGCAGATCCATTGGTTACCAAAAGCTATGTGGATCAAAAGTTTGCCCAATTATCGGCACAGATTGCTTCAGGCTCAGGATCGGGCTCAGGTTCCGGCAATGTAGACAATGCTACCATTTCGGCACTTCAAACCGATGTGGGCGATTTGACTAAGTTTGTACTGGATGCATTACAGGAAATCGATTACTTAAAAGGCAGGGTTGATGCTCTGGAAAATGGCTTTGTTACAGTTGAAGCAAAGGCCGGGCAAAAGATTATTCTTTCGGCTGGAAGTGAAGCTATATTAAGAAGCGGAGCTGCACAGACCATTGTTGGAACCTATGGAGGACTGGTTGATGCAAGTGTAGGGGAGGATCTTGACGAAAACGGTATGCAGGTTACGGTTCAGCATCTATTGATTTCAGCCAGGTCTGATGGAAGGGGTCTTGAAATCAAAGAAAATGCCTGGCTGCTAATAAGAGGTGCATACACCGTTAAATGATGGTAGCTGTATACAGTAATAAAAAGGGTGTAATATGGAACAATTTCGTTTCATCTGCACCCTTTTATTTTATCATTAAGGATTTTTATCTTCGTAATTGTTTTTCATAATTCTTCCGATAAAATAAGAAGAGGGATGTATATGAAAGATAAAAGTAATCTTATAAAGAATTTGATAGTAGTGGTACTTATTTTTGTTACTGTATGGTTTGGAATACGACCTATTCTATCCCGGAATACAGGTGGTCAAAATAAAAAGATTAACTCCAATGATTATGACTTTGCAGAAAATGAGTACGGTACCATTGTTATAGGCTCTGAACCCGAGGGTATCGCAGCGGCTATTTCTTGTGCCAGAACGGGATTGAAGACTTTGTTAATTACCGAGGATGACCATTTAGGGAGTTATATTAGTAAAGCCCTTATATCCAGAATGAACCCCCAACAAGGAATTATAGATGGCAAGAAGGTTATGCTCAATGAAGGTATTTATCAACAGATTTTTGGAAGACTATCTTTAGGCTTTAGCAGCTCTGAATATGAGAAATCATTGGCTGAACTGGTTAAAAAGGAAAAAAACCTTACAATTATTTATGACAGCCACATTTCAGAAATAGTCATGAAAGATGAATATATACAAGGCATTTATGTGCAAGGTAGTGAAGGGAAAAGTTACTATAAGGCCCGTAACTATATTGATGCTACCTGGAATGGTGTGCTTCTAGATTTGGCAGAAACACCATATACAAAAGGATCCGAAGATCTTGGGATTGGCGATTTCTATGCTCCACTCGAGTTTAATTTTAAAATTTCAGGCGTAGATGTTGAGGCATTAAAAAAGGGAAAAAAGATGACCGAATTTGCTACAGAGTTTAAAATAGTTCTCACGGCTTATGAAATGGCTAATAAGAGGACTAAATTAGTATCGCCATCTTTTATCAGCCAGAATGACGATGAATTGATTATTTCAGGACTTCAAGTGTTCGGAGTTGACTTAGAGGATGAGGAAGATTTAGAAAGTGCATATAAAGAAGCAGAGGAAGAGGCAATCATGCTTACCGCCTTCTTGAAAAATGTACTGATTGCATTTCAGGATTGCACCTATGAACATGGCCCCGAGAGCTTGTTTATTCCGGAATATAAGCACTTTGAAGGAAGATATACACTGACGGTAGGGGATATTTTAGAGAATAAGGATTTCAGGAACAAAATTGCTCTGTCAGCTCAGGAGGTTGATGCAAGCAAATTTATTAGGACCAATTTAAGATATGTTGTTACCAAGCCCAATGTTTACTCTATTCCTTTGGGCAGTATAGTTCCTGTTAACCTTCAAAATGTAATTATGGTAGGGTCTAAAGCAGGCTTTACATCCTTGGCATCTACAAGTGCCGGGAATATCCCCACCAGAATAACAGTGGGCGAAGCGGCCGGTCTAGTGTCTGCTTATAGTGTTATTTCTGGAAAAACTCCTGCCCAATTATCAGAGTCTATAGATGAAGAAGTAAAGAACTTAGAAAAATATATATCACGGGGCGGAGTAAAGCTTGTGGACTTTTCTGAGAGCATAATAATTCCTGATACTGAGGAAAAGTTAATGGATCATTGGGCATATCGGTACATAAAGGTATTGGCTGAGTATGGATTGATTTCAGGCGGTCTGGAAAATGACTTTAAACTTGATTTTGAGGCCAGCCAGGAGGTCATGGTGGTCTTGCTTAAAAACGCTATGCTTAAGATGACTCCGGAGTTATACAATTTGTCTGTTGCCCGGGTATTGGAACCATACGAGACAAAGGATAAACTCAATGGAGAAAATGCGGCAGCTATTATTTTAACATCATTATCTAAGGATTATACCGATGGTAACGCAATACAAACTCTCAAGGATATGAATATTATTTCCGCGGAATTAACAGATCGGCTGCAGAACAATGAAAAGGTAACCCTTGATATTGTCTATGGCCTGGTGGTAGAATCCGTTGAAGGCTTATAGTAAGACAGGGGACGGCTCCGTGTCTTACCCTGCCTTATTTCTTTTTCAGCTTTGTCTTAAAGGTTAAGAACATAAATCTCGGTAAATCAAGCATCCGCTTAGCCCTTTTAGGTTCCTTAATTAGTCTGTATAGCCATTCAAACCCTGATTTTCTTATAAATTCAGGTGCCATTGTGGCAGTCCCTGCAAAAACATCTATTGAGCCGCCTATTCCCATAGCAATCTTACAATTAAGATCCTGAATGTGATTGTAAATCCATTTTTCCTGCTTTGGGGCACCCAGACCAACCAGTAAAATTTCTGCCTTTGAATCATTTATATGCTTGATAATATCCGGAATCTCCTGGTTGCTGAAATATCCGTTTCTGTATCCACACACTTTTGCTTTAGGATACTCTGAAACGATATTAATGGAGGCCTTTTCTGCCACGCCGGGCTTGCCGCCGAGAATATAGAAGCCTATGGATTTTTTTGCCGTGCTTGCAAAAATTCTTTTCACTAGGTCAATCCCGGAGACCTTCTCCTTTAACCTCTTTCCCAGAATCTTTGAAGCAAGGATTACACCGGCTCCGTCGGGCACAACGAGATGAGCTTTATTAAGAATTGAATTTAGCTCAGGATCACGATTCGCCTGCATAATAATCTCTGCATTAGGTGTAAAGATCATATGCTTTTCCTTAGTTTTCAGCATTTCTAGGACTGCATCAAGGGCCTCGTCCATGCTTACATTATCTATAGGAACATCATGTATGTCTATCTTTTCGGTCATTTCATCCTCCTGTTGACCGTTGGTCATCTTATGATTATACTAAAATAGCAATGATTTGAAAAGGGTATGTGGTTTCAATCACATAGATTATTACGGCATAATGCTTCCGTGAGTGATGTCTACTGTCGTAAGCGGAGCACGGACTGCGTAGCTACGCGACTTGAATCCCGGACCGATTCACGGAGCGGCGCAGTTGACTCGCTCAACAGGCAGCAAAACTACCATCATACAATAGAACAGACGCGGGTCGCATTATTCTACTTATTTGTACTAGTATATATAGGGGCTAGATTGATTTAGCATATCAATAGTTAAGGAGAAAATGTATATGAAAGCTAAGTTAACAGTGTTGCGAGAGAAATATCCCGTACTTATATCATTTATTCTTTCAGCTTTGTGGATTGGGATTATGCTCTTTGCTGGAGTTGTGTTACGGAATATTCCATTCATTATCCAATCCCAAGACGAATATCTTGGACAACTTTTCATTGACCTAATTGGAACAGCATTTGGAATTATGTTATTGTATTTATTCAATTATCAGAGCATATTTAAAGAAAGGAAATATGGTTTCGGAAAGGGATTATTGACAGGCTTATATTTTGTAATTATAGGCTTGATTGCCATTTCATATTCCTTTTTGCTACCATATTTAGATGCCTTAATGACAGGGACCGAAGCGGTTCTCACTTTAAAGCCTGTCAGCCATATTATTATCTTTACCATTACTATGATCTTGATTGGATCAGCTGAAGAACTTACCTTCCGTGGGGTTATAGCCAATGTTTTATTCGATAAATATGGAAAATCCTCCGCAGGAGTTTGGTTCTCCACAATCATGACAGGTGTTGTTTTTGGCGCCATGCACATATTCAACGCTATTAATCCTGAAATATCATTCTTTAGTGCTTTAGTCCAATCTATTGCTGCTGGGGTAATCGGTATGGCATTAACGGCTGTTTACTATAGAAGCAGAAACATTTGGCTGCTTATTTTCCTCCACGCCTTTATAGATTTTGGCGCTTTGTTTTCTTCTGGATTCTTTGATTCAGGTTCTATGACCTCAACTATCGGCAGTTATACATCCCTTAATCTACTTGGATGCATTCCGTATATTATTGTACTATTAGTATTATTGAGGAAAAGCAAGATGTCCGAAATCCTTGGGGAAAATGCCCGGGAGAATACAAAACAAGAGAAAAGAAAGCTGACTGCTGTTATTTTAACAGTAGCTCTTATAGCAATTGGCACCTTTATAAGCGGATTGCCGGATCTAGTTCCACAATCAGATGACAATGTAATTACCTCCTTTTCGGGCACATCCATCAATCAGGACATGATTTGTGATGTTGAAATTACCGAGGATGGTTATTACGAAATTGTTATGGGAGCAGAAAATGTGACTGAAGGCTGTATAATTGACCAATATCTGAAGGATGAAGAGGGTAATATCTGTGTCCGGCATTTGACGGACAGTGGGGTGGGATATTTTGACCAAGAGCTTTCAGCAGGAAAATATACCTTCCATACAATAGTGCTCAGTTCAGTTGAGGAGTTTGAAGCGTACATAAAAGAGAAAGAATATGAAATGGAAGAGGATACCATGGAGCATATGCTGCAAACAGCAAATAAAACTGAGCCCGGGGAGTACTCTGTTTATTTTTCCTTTGTTTTAACTAGACAATGAGATTGGTGTACACATAATTCGAAAATTTTTAGGCTTAGCTTCCAATTTGTTGACCATAATTTATACAGTATGATACAATCAAGACGCTAATCAGTAGAATCTTGGAGTGTAAAAATATATGAATATTTGCATTATAGGACTAGGATATATAGGACTTCCCACAGCGGCTATGTTTTCAACCCACGGACATAAGGTCCTAGGGGTAGATATAAATAAAAAGGTTATAGATGCATTAAATCAAGGCAAGGTCATCATTGAGGAGCCTTATCTTGAGGAAATGGTGAATGACGCTGTGAAGGGCGGTACTTTAAAGGCTTCCGAGAAGCCTGATGAGGCGGATGCCTTTATAATTTGTGTTCCTACCCCTATTAGAGCCGATAAAACGGCCGATCTTTCTTATGTAGAAAATGCTGCAAGAATGATTATCCCATATCTTAAAAAAGGCAATATCGTTATTTTGGAATCCACCTCTCCCCCTGGAACCACCAGAGATTTTCTTGGTTCTATTTTCAGCCATGCAGGCTTTATTCCCGGTGAGGATATTTATCTTGCCTATTGTCCTGAAAGGGTGCTGCCCGGCAGAATACTTATTGAGTTAAAGGAAAATAGCCGGGTTGTAGGGGGTATTAACGAGGAATCTGCAAGAGTGGTCAAGGAGCTTTACAAGAGCTTTGTTGAAGGTGAAATATATACGTCTGAGGCTACGACGGCTGAAATGTGCAAGCTTATGGAAAACACATACCGTGATGTTAATATAGCTTTAGCCAATGAATTGGCAATGCTATGCGAAAAGATGCGAGTTAACGCCTGGGACGTTATTAAGTTTGCCAATAAACATCCGAGAGTTAATTTGCATATGCCCGGTCCGGGGGTAGGAGGTCACTGCATTGCGGTAGACCCCTGGTTTATTGTAGAGAAACAGCCCGAAATAGCTAAAATCATTACCCTGGCAAGGGACACCAATGATGGTATGCCTCAACATGTTCTTGGGAGAATAGAGGCATTAACAAGTCATATTGAGGGCAAAAAAAAGATTCTAATATTAGGTGTGACCTACAAGCCTGATGTTGATGATATGAGAGAAAGTCCTATTATAGAGCTTATTGGCCAGTTAAAGAAAGAGGGAGTCTATAATACTGTTATAGTGGACAAGCATGTAGACTATGAAGGATCAAAGGATAACGATTTATATGAGGCTGCGAAGAATGCTCACCTGATTGTTCTTGCAGTCAATCACAGTGAATATAAAAATATAGATTTTGCTAGACTAAAAGAAGCAATGAACTCCCCAAAGGTATTAGATACGCGTAATTTCTGGGATAGGGATATTGTAGAACAAGCCGGACTGGAATATCATCTTCTTGGGTGTGGGAGGAATCAATTTTGAATGTGGATTTTAGAAAGGTTTTGATGGCGGCCCATCAGTTTCCTCCGGTAGGAGGCTCAGGTGTACAGCGCAGCGTAAAATTCGTCAAGTATTTGCCCTTGTTTGGATGGGAACCGGTTGTACTTACGCGTGATGACAAAAGAATGGCCATCAGGGACGAATCCCTCCTTAAGGATTTACCCGAAAATATTGAGATAATTAGAACTCCTGCCTACGACCTGACCACCATGCCCTGGATACTTAGTAAGGTTGGAAAGTTTATCGCTTGGAAAATACTAATCCCCGATGGTGAGATATTATGGATGCGAAATGCAATAAAGGCATGTCTGAGACGAATTGAGAGGGGCGATATCCAGGCTCTATATACAACATCTTATCCATATAGTGATCATCTGCTGGGCCTGGAGGTAAAGAAGTATTACCCGGAACTGTTCTGGCTGGCAGATTTCAGAGATGAATGGACAAACAATCCTTATCTGATAGATAAACCCCACAGAATTTCGCGCATGAAAAAGGAGCGTGAAATGGAGAAGGATGTATTAAAAACTGCTGATATTCTGGTGACAAACACCCCAATCATGAAGGATAATTTCGTCAGATTAAATCCGGGTATTGACCTTGAAAACAGAATGTACGTTATACCAAACGGCTTTGACAGAGAAGATTTTGATGAACTGGAGCTTAATAAGAAAAAAAACAATAAGTTTACTTTAACATACACGGGTGCTCTTTATGGCCGCAGAAAACCTGATTTGTTTTTAGAATCAGTTGGTAATCTTGTTAGTAAGGGGCAGGTTTCAAAAGACGAAATTCTTATTAGATTTATAGGCAGCTTTAAGCATGATGTTCTTAGAAAGCTTGTTGCCCAAAACCGACTTGATGGTGCTGTACAATTAGTTGGATACATGGATCACGACGAATGCCTACAAAATATGATTGCATCAGATGCTATGCTCCTTATAGAGGGCGGTGGGCCAGGCTCAGAAGCATTTTACACAGGTAAAATATTCGAATATATTCAGACAAACAATCCTATTTTGGCTGTTGTTCCTGAAAAAGGGGCTGCAGCTATGCTTATAAAAGACACAAGGACAGGCTTGGTTTGTCATTGGTCTGACATAAAAGCTATAGAAAAAGGCTTTTTGAGAATGTATAATTGCTGGAAGAAGGGTGAATGTATTATAGAGCCTAACCGAGAGGAAATTGCTAAGTATGACAGAAAAGCCCTAACACAGAGCTTATCAGAATTATTAAATAAGGCACTATGTTAATAAATCCGGCACAGGGAGGTTTATAATGAAAGTTATAGATGAAAAGGGAAAAATCTTTGGTAAAATCAATATCTTTGATCTGTTTGTACTGCTTGCCCTGGTTATAATTATCGGGTTGGTAGGCTATAAGATTATCGATAAGAAAAGGCAATCTAACAACCAGATTCCGACAAAAACCTATATTGTTACTGTAAAAAGCTTTGAAATGCCTCCGACATATACTGAAGCCTTAAAAAAAGATAACCGCATTTACTATGACATTGATAAATTCGTAAATGCCAAAATAATTGACATCCGCGAAGAACCTGCAAAAATTACTGTTCAGACACCAGATGGTCAATTAATAGAGGTGGAAAGTGATACTTTACAGGATGTCACCATAGATCTTGAGGTTGAAGATAGCCTGACAACTGATGATATTAGAATTGGCCGCTATGCAGTTGCGGTAGGAGGAAGAATTACCGTCAAAACTATTTATGCCATGGGTGCTGATAGCTTAGTGCTTGATATAAGGGAAAAATAGTCTGAATGTGCCTGTAGCCCTTAACATTATTATTTGGTTAAGTGATTGAGGTAAACTGATGCTGGAAATATGGTTTAAAGAAAGCTTTATATATCGCTTTGTTACAACCCTACTTGAGATTATCGGGCAAAGCTGGTTGGCTAAAACAGTCAATAAAATTGGGGCTATTCTTGCTGACAGCAAGATTGCTTCTGCGTTACGCTATATTTCAACACGCCCTTATAAGCCTGACAACTCAATGTTTTATAGATTATTAAATCATATAAACATGAAGAGTACGGACTTTAGAAGCAAGATGGGCAGAATATTGAAGGACAGTAAAACCTACGCAGTTTTATCCAATTCCATAGTCTTCAGATTAGTTGATTTGCTGCTCATTCCCATGATAGCCTTTTATCCCTTTATAGATGAAATAGGACGCAGCCTGTTGGGCGATTTTGCTCTAATTGGGCTCTGGGACGAGCTGTATCTGTTAGTCAGTGCAGCCTATGTGTTCTTAGTCTGGTTTTTCAGAAGACAGGGGCAACCATTGATTTCAACTCCTGCCGGCACTCCGATGTTCCTGCTGATATCGGTGTCACTATATCTGTATTTAATGAATTCAACCTTCCCGCAGCTGGGATTTGAAGGCTTCCGGGTAGTGGTACAATACATTCTATGGTTCTATATATTAAACAGCTACCTTACAGACGACAAAAAGGCATATCTGGTGACAAGACTTCTGGTATATTCAGGTGGAATAATGGGTATCCATGGCCTTATACAATATATCCTGAAGGTGCCAACCCCTGCCCACTGGACAGATATTGCAGAGGGAAGCACAGGAACCCGCGTTTTCTCTATTGTTGAGAGTCCCAATATTTTAGGAAGTATTTTTATTTTGATAATTCCCCTTTGCCTGGGTTTAGTTCTTCAAAAGAAAAGAAAATTTAATGATAGAGCTTTATTCTTTGTTCTGCTTGGTGCTATGGGACTGAGCCTTGTACTGACTCTGTCCAGAGGAGCATGGTTAGGGGCAGCAGTAGCTTTATTAATTTTCTGTCTGGCAATTAATCCTCGCTGGCTTTTCCTTCTGGGAGCCGGGGGCGGGGTTATGTTGCTGATTCCTCAGGTCTATAGCAGAATATCTTACCTCCTTTCACCACAATATGTGATAAGTAGTATGACCGGTGGAAGAATTCTGCGTTATCAAAAGGGCTGGGAGCTGTTTATGCAGCATAAATGGACTGGCATGGGCATGGGGCATTTTGGCGGAGCGGTAGCCATGAATAATAAGAACCTGGTGCCTGACACCTTCTACATGGACAACTATTGGTTAAAAACCGCAGTAGAAATGGGAATAGCAGGTATTGCAGTCATGGCAATACTGATATTTGTATTGGTATTCTGGTCTATCAGAGCCGTAAAACAAAGCAAGGACTATGACACACAACTTATAACAGCCGGCGGTCTCTCGGGTATGTGCGGAGTGTTAGTCCATAACCTTTCAGAAAATGTATTTGAGGTCCCATACATGGTGGCTTATTTCTGGGTCATCGCCGCCATTGTATTCTATTTCGGTTTCAGATCAAGACAGATTAAGGCAGAACCGTCCTGACTTTTCAGCAAGATAGAACCTTCACCTGACTTTTCTGATCAATTTTTGAGCAGGTCATAAGCTGTCATTATATTTGCATTGGACATTATGGTAAGTCTCTTTTTAGATTCACATAGCTGAGTTTTAGTCTTCTCTCTGTTTTCCCAGATATAATCAAGCTGTCTGCATATTTCCTCATAGTCCAGTTTATCAGTATATCCTGCAGATGGTTGTCCGATCTCATTCAGGAATGCCCCTACCTTAGGCTCATAAACCAAGCCAATGAGCGGCACACAACGGTTGGCTGCATATATGATGGAGTGGAGGCGCATGCCCACCATAAGTTCTAATTTCGAGGTCAGACCTAAAATCACCTCAGGCGTATAGGTTCCTGTAATTATGGAGGAATCATGCTTCATCTTACTTCTTATAGACTCGGAAATCTCAAAATCCATGGGATACTGCATTGGAATAAATAAGGGGTGGGCATCAAATTTGTCGACGCAATAGTCCGCAATTTTTGCAATTTGATCGAGATATCCTGAATCGGCCCATCTTCGGATTGAGAAGCCGACCAAAGGCTTATCTGAAGGTACATTCTCAGCATTCATCAGCGCTTCCACATAAGAATTATCCGAAGGATCCAATAAGATGGCAGGGTCAGATGTGACATAAATATCGGGCTTACTTATTCCAAGATTCTTAATCTCATTAAATGATCTGCTGTCGCGAAGGCTGATTGCATGCATATCATTTAAGACCTTTCCTGCCATACGCCTGTTAAAAGATCTTTTTATCGGGCCTATGCCATTGGCAAAGAGCATGGCCTTTGTCTGAGCCTTCTTGGCCATTTTTAAGGCAGCTAAATAGTACCATATTGAGCGCGTGCTGGTATTGTCCTGAATAAGGCTGCCTCCGCCTGCCAGGAAAAGTCGGGATATTTTCAGGCTTTTATATAATTTTATAAGATTAAATCTGTTTACTGAGTCTACCGAGTAAAGCTTTTTGGTTTCACGAGGCCTTTTTGAAAAGACTAAAAAGTTCAGCCCCGAGTCAATTTTTCTAAAGGCTTCTATGGTTGAGCGCAGAATTGCCTCGTCACCACTGTTGTTATAGCCATAATACCCCAAAATGGAGATGTCATATTTCTTGCCATCCTTCTTATTTCGAGTTTCTTCCTCTAGTATTGTATTGTAAATATTTAGCTGGCTTTTACACATAGCCTTAAGAGAAAAAAGTTCCTCGGCCTTATCGTGCAATCTCTTGCCCATAATCTCCCGTTTTGATTTGTCGAGAGATAATTCGGAGATATGTTCCCCTAGGGCTTTCCAATCCTTCGGTTCCACAAGATAGCCATTGAAGCCTGATTGGACAAGATCCCCCAAGCCACCTACCCTTGTGCTGATAAAGGGTTTTGAAAATCTGGCTCCCTCTAATACTACATAAGGAAAGCCTTCGCTTACAGATGAAAGAACATTTATGTCGATAATCTGGAAAAAATCATACGGATTTTCAACATTACCTGTAAAAAATACCTTAGATGCAATTCCCAGTTTATTAGCCAACTGCTTTAAACCCGGCATGAGCTCTTCTCCGGGTCCTGCAATCAGGAACCGCGCCTCAGGATTGACCTTGGCTACCTCAGCAGCCGCCCTTAAAAATGTATCGTGATCCTTGACAGGGTGAAGTCTGGCCATAATGCCGACAAGGATGCAATCCTCAGGAAAGGGCACATTAAAGCGCGTAAAGAACTCTTTGCGGCTACATGGCGGGATATCATTGTCAAAGGCTATTCCGTTATTTACAGAGTATAAATGCTGAGGATTAAAGCCCTGGCTCTTGAGCATACTCAGAAGGCTACTTGAAACACTTATATGGTAATCGATTTTTCTGAGAGCAATCATGTTTATGACACCAAAGGTATAACGTTTTAGAAAGCTATGCATATAGTCAAGGTGATAGTCACTATGAACGGTAGTAACAACGGGAATACCTGTAAAACGATTTATTATCGATGACATCATATTTGCTTTGGCACCATGGGCATGAATAATATCATATTTGCCGTCCCTTATCAGATTAAGGGTTTTACGCAAATCTGAAAAGACATTTCCCGTACTGATTACACGAGCATCAATACCCATGTCTACAGCGTCGTCGTGAAATTTTCCTTTTCTGTAGCTAATCAGGGTGACATCTATAAATTGGCCAAGCTCTTTAATTAACTGTTGCACGTGGCTCTTTGCGCCACCCTCGTCTCCACCACCAATAAGGTGTATTACTTTCATATTATGAATATCCTTTCAGGGTAGTATTCTATAGCCTTACATCCTGCCAGACATTATTATAAAGAATACGCTGCTCTTTATAACCGATTTCTTTTAATTGAGCACAGGCCTCATCAAAAAAGTAGTCAATATTATCAGGATGATGACTGTCAGAGGTTACAGTAATATGTATACCCATATCATGACATATTTTCCATATCCATCTGCTTGGATATGGCTCGGTGACATAACCTCTGGACATACCACCGGTATTAATCTCAACAATTGTATCGGTTTTTCTAATCAGTTCCAAGGTCTTCATTATTTCATCCTGATATACAGGATTAGTTTCTTCAAAAAAGAAATTTCCCGAGTTATTCTTTTTTATTATGTCAAGATGAGCAATAATATTTGGAGGCATTTCTAAAAGCATGTTTCTGAGCTTTTCAAAGTAAGCCCGAAATAAAGAATGGATATCGTTGTTAAAACCCTCTCTTAAGGTTGTTATGAACTCTTCCTTTGTTCCGTCTAAATCCATAACAGAACCTGTTTGCTCGTTTTTCAAAAAATGCACGGCACCAATAGTATAATCAATTCCAGCCTTGCTTCGCCAATCCATACAGCCCGGGTAGAAATCGGCTTCGAGGCCTGTATAAATCTCGATAGTGCCTTCATATTTTTCCTTAAGCTCATCAATAGTATTTAGATAATCGTCTAAATAATCAGCCTTCATGTGCCAGTTGGTGTCAAAATTTACAGGTGCATGCCCTGAAAAACCATAAACACTAAATCCCTTTTCAATTGCAGCTTTTATATAGCTTTCCAGTTCTTCTGAACCATCATCATAACGACTATGAGAATGGAGGTTGCTTTTCATCATGTTAGATTCCTTTTCATTATTAATAAGACAGTAAGGCAGCAAGACTGTAAGACAGATAAGATGGTAAGGCAGAGGCCAGTCTGTGCCTTCAATGAGACTATTATACTTGATTCCAAAAAGTATGACAATAATTACGGGGATAAGAGAGAAAACACTGGAAATATCCTGTTGTCGAAAACCAATGGTTATTTTGTGAAATTGTTGAATCGTAAGTTTTAGTATGATATTATTTATTGAGAAATCGTTTAGTTTTTTATTAAGCGCAACGGTTTTGGATAATATAATATGGCATGAGTCATGTCGAAAAGAGGAGAACCCAATGAGTAGCGTGATAAAAGTTAACGCCTGTGTCTATTCACGAAAAGGATATGGTAGACAAGTCAACACAAATTCTTTTTATATGAACGGTAAATTCATCTCCGAGCAGCATATTGATAATGTTCAGGCATCAATAGAGAACAGGGGAAGAGAGTACCTTTTTGCTGTGTCTGATAATATGATTTGTCAGTACCCTGAGCGTGATATAAACATTTCTATTCTTAAGGAACTAAGTAAATACCACGAGAAGATAACAGTAAATGAGGGAGATATTCGCTCAAAGATTGATGAGCTTGAAACGAGGGTAAATGACACTCAAAGACTTATAACAAGTGTATTTGAGGTGAATAAGGAATCTGACGAGGATTCCATCCCTAATATCGATTTTGCAGGATTACTTTTATCAGAAGGAAGGCTGGTTGCCTTGTCCAATGGACAAGGACGTATCTATATGATGCGCGATGGCAGGTTCAGACCATTAGCGGCAGATGCATCAAGAGCCAAAAGAGAGATTGACAACCTCATGAAGGAACAGGAAGAAGACGCAGATATATCACTTCCAGGGGATGAGAATAAGGGAAGCGTTGTTGTTTCTGATATCTATTCCCTCAAAGAGGAGGATTCTTTTATTCTTCTTAGCAGAGGCCTTTACGATGCTCTTGGAGAAGAGAAGATTGAGGATCTCTTGGCCCTTAGAAGCGATAGTACGTATATAGCATATCGCCTGATTGATGAGGCCATGAAGCGTAAATTCGAAGGTGATTTAACAGCTTTGGTGGTTCAGGTTGAAAAGGTTATAAACCCACAGGGAGGATTAGCAAGAAAGTCCCCTGTAAAGTCTCAGCCCAGGCAGTCTCAGGCGAGGCAGTCTAAACAGAGAATGCAGTCTAGGGTTGACAGACTTAACAAGGTTCCTGCTGTAACATATAAATATAATAAGCGTAAAACCAAGAAGATCCAGGGAAATCTGTATTCTTTGATTGTAATAGTATCGGTGCTCGTGCTTTTTGGTGTTTTATTCTTTATGCTGAAATCTCTTGTGGATACCGGAAAGAATAATATTCCTTCACCACCGGCCACTAGTGAGACAGTAGAGCCTACTGTCACGCCTGAAACAACTCCCACACCAACACCGACGCCCACACCTACTCCAACGCCAACACCACCAGCTGTGCAGACGCATGTAGTGAAGAGGGGCGATAGTATGAGCTCCATTGCCAGAACATATTATGGAGATATTTCTTTAGTAGATGCTTTATGTAAGTATAATAATATTTCGAATCCAGACACAATTGTATTAGGGCAGGAATTAAAGATACCGCCTAAAGAAGAATTATTAG
>JAAYTU010000143.1 GCA_012523705.1 Clostridiaceae bacterium | reverse complement strand
ATCAAGATTTAATAGACAAATATGAAAACCCCATAGAGCATGCTTGTGATATGAAGATTGGGCAAGTGTTTATTGCTAATGGGTGGGAAAAACCTGAAGGAATGTGCAACAGTGCATGGGAGAGTATGTCTGCCTTCGTAATGACCCTGGCCCACGGTGGCGAAGATTTTTATGACGGTTGGATGAAGAATAAGAAGTCAGCGATGATTTCATGTAATGACGGCTTTCGTCCAGTGAGCTTTTTGATTGAGACACTGTCTGAGGATGCGAAGTAAAAGAACTATATACTTGATAGATCATTATCCTTACATGACTGGAATTATTAGTGACGTTTTTGTTATCTTCTAGTCACTTTATCGTCACCTTGAATATGTACAATATGAAATAGGATAGAATCGATATAGTCAGTAAGGTTCATAATAGAGGCTTCAACTGTAAAATAAAATGGAGCGGCTAATGTGAATGGTAAGGAAGTGAAATACAATGAAAAAGTGGATTCTGAGGATTATCACAGTTATTGTGGTTGTTTGTATATTAACAGGAACATTTTTTATTGGCAAAGGATATGTCATGTATTCTGCAGCCTTGAAGGAATGCAGTCTGGAAGATAATATTCAAAGTATTCGTGCAGGGAAAAATTACGCGACACTGGAAGAATTGCCGAAGATGTACCTAGACGCGGTTGTAGCAGTTGAAGATCATCGTTATTATAATCATGGCGCCATCGATATTCTTTCCATCGGACGGGCAATGTGGGTGAATTTGACCTCTTTACGCCTGGTTGAAGGAGGAAGCACTATAACGCAGCAGTTGGCCAAAAATATCTATTTCACGCAGGAGAAAAAACTGGAACGTAAAATTGCTGAAACCTTTATGGCTTTTACTTTAGAGAGTCAATATGAGAAGGACCAAATTCTCGAGCTATATGTAAATACCATCTATTTTGGGAGTGGTTATTACGGGGTTTATGATGCCAGCCAGGGTTATTTTGGCAAAGCACCGTCTGAGATGACAGATTACGAGAGTACCTTACTTGCAGGGCTTCCCAATGCACCATCTGTCTATTCTCCCGACGTTAATCCGGAGCTATCTGCACAAAGACATCAGATGGTTCTGGCAAGAATGATGGATTGTGATTACATAACTGAGGAAGAAGCCCAGACTATTATGGCAAATTACCATGTAAATCCATAAGTTGGAATATGTATAGTATAAAGATTACTTTACCGGATATGAAGGGAAATTGGTTTCCTCAGATCCGGTGTTTTTTTATCCTTGCCATTGATTACAACTTTGCTCAGTACACTGTAACTGGTGTATGTCAATAGGAAAGTATTTACTATCTAGTGTCGCCAATGATATCATGTAGATATACATAATTTGATTTATTAAAGCGTCTGGCGGGATGATAAACGGTTTGGAATTAATTATCAGATAGTATAAGAAAGATAGCCTTTGAAGAAGAGCAATACATATGAGTGGGTTAAGGGAGGACGAAGTAGATGATTCATTTTGGTTTTTCATATATAGGACTCCTTTTTCTGTTAATGTTGATAATACCGAATATCAATTGGAACCAGCATAAACCAAAAGACTATGTAAGGTATGTGGGAAATGAGAACAAGGTCTTATTGTGGCTAGAGAGAATAGGCCGGGTTCTTGTTTGTTGCATTTCCCTTATTTTTTCTGATTTCAATGTGCGTGCTATCACCATATGGTCGATATGGCTTGGGCTCGCCTTTTTAGCAATGCTTTGTTATGAGGCGTACTGGATTAAATATTTCAAAAGTGAAATGAGAATGGAAGATCTCTATTCGTCTTTTCTTGGAATTCCAGTTGCTGGAGCTAGTTTGCCGGTTATCGCCTACTTCTTTCTTGGTATTTATGGTAATAATATATTTATGCTTATTGCAGCCGCTATTTTTGGGATAGGACATATCGGAATTCATTTGGCACATCGTAAGGAAGTATATTTCCATAAAAAGAAGAGAGGTATAGTTGGACGAATAGTTCGTGGGTTTTTAGTAGTCTTCCTCACACTAATATTGGCCATGATTACCGTTACCATTGGAGCTAGGAATTATAATGCTATAAAGGGAGCTATGTATGGTCCACATAGTATCGAAGAAGAAGGCTATATAGAGATAAATGGACAAAAACAGTATTATTTAATTCGTGGTGATAATGTAAATAATCCTATCATCATTTGGATTCATGGTGGGCCTGCTAGTCCTGATACCATGGCGACTTTTTATCTTTCCAACGAACTAGCCGACGAATACACCATAATCGCGTATAATCAACGTGGATGTGGAAGAACATACTTCAAAAATTTAGATACAGACCCCAAAAATGAAACGGCAACATTTGAGCAGCTTCAAGAGGATCTCGATTGCTTGATTGATTATGCGGTGGAGCGTTTTGGACAGAATAAGGTGATACTAACAGGGCATTCTTTTGGAACTATGGTAGGGAGCAAGTATGCCATGGATCACCCAGAAAAGGTCTCCTATTATATCGGTGTGGGTCAGATGGGGGCATTAGGCAGTGATTTATATGTCTTTAGAGATGCTATAGATATTGCACAGAATCAGGGAGACGATACTACAGCTATGGAACAAGCAATCAGTGCTTATCAGGAGTCGTCTACCATTGAGAGCATGCTGACCATACGTGAATTGACTGATGCTTATCACCCTGTAGAAAAGACTCGTAACTATATTATTGATACTTATACCTCGCCATATATGGATCTAGATGATATTCGCTGGTTTTTATTACAGCTAAATCTTTCGAAGTTTGTGAAGATTAATCAATCATTGTTTGACTATATTGGACAAGAAGATGTCTATTTCTATGGAACGGAATTCCAGATGCCAGTAGGATTTATCTCTGGCTCCTGTGATTGGATTACTCCGGTGCAATACACCAAAGATTATTACCATACCATTACTGCGCCGAAAAAGGAAATGAAATTGATCGAAGGATGGGGACACATGCTTCCGTTGGAGAATCCAAAGGAATTTGCATCAGCCCTAAAACAGATGATCGCTGAATTAAGTGTAAATGAGTGATTTAACGGAATATGGCATTGCCGCAAGAGTCATCGGTTTATCGGGGCACGCGAGGTTATTAGAAAAATTTAATAGAGAGGAGTAAAGTTTTGTATGAAATATACCATCAGAGAACTGAGACAAACGGAAACTTCTTTGCTAAATGATTTTTTGTATGAGGCAATCTTTATCCCTGAAGGGATTGATCCTCCACCTAAAACGATTATCCAGCGGCCGGAAATACAAGTCTATGTTGAGAATTTTGGGGACAGGGAAGATGACATAGCTCTAGTCGCAGAAGTAGATGGTATGGTTGTCGGGGCAGTATGGGCAAGAATTATGAACGACTACGGACATATTGATGATGAGACTCCATCGCTTGCTATCTCACTTTACAAGGATTATAGAAACTATGGACTTGGAACCGAGATGATGTTTCAAATAATTAATAAGCTCCGTTCAAAGGGATATTCCAAGATATCATTGGCAGTACAAAAAGCCAATTATGCAGTTAAAATGTATAGAAAAGTCGGATTTGAAGTTTTCAACGAGAATGATGAAGAATACATAATGATTTGCAGACTATAGATCAAAAGACTTCCTCAGTGGTGCTTGGTAATTGATTAAGAGGATGGGATTGGTGGAGGGCAAAATAGAAAATAGGATAGGAGAGAGGGTTTGAATATGGAAAGAAAAATTAAACAACAGGTAAAAGGATATAGAACGCAAGATGGTGCTGGAGTGAATCTGGTCAGGGTGTTGGGGAATAGTACTGTACAGGAATATGATCCGATTCTGATGCTCGATTCCTTTGACAGCACAAATCCGGATGATTATACAGCGGGATTTCCCATGCATCCTCATAGAGGAATCGAGACAATCAGCTATGTGTATCGTGGATATATGACTCACAAGGACAGCTTGGGAAATGAGGATACGATTGGTGATGGAGAGGTTCAATGGATGACAGCTGGTTCCGGCATTATGCACGAAGAAAAGCTTCCGGCAGCCGACAGACTCTTGGGCGTTCAGCTCTGGCTCAATCTTCCCGCAAAGGACAAAATGGCTCCACCAGCTTATCATAGCATCAAAAACTCAGAAATTGAGGAGATAGAATTTAACTGGGGAAAGCTAAGGCTGTTGGCGGGCAAGTTCGAAGGAAGAAAAGGATATGTAAGCAAATATCTTCCTCTCGACTATTACGATATACATCTAAACTCAAAAGAATCTGTGATAATGAATACAGACAGTGAACGCTCTGTCATGGTGTTTACTCTTTTAGGAGACGCTTATATCGGGGGCGAGTTGGTAGAGGAAAAGACAGCGGTAAAACTTACCACCGGTGACTATGTTGAGATAAAATCTACAGATAAAAATGCCCAAGTACTATTTATTAGTTCCATACTCTTAAACGAACCGGTAGTTTGGGGCGGTCCTATTGTAATGAACACTAAGGAAGAATTGAATAAAGCTTTTGATGATTTAAAAAGAGGCACATTTATACAGAAGACGATTTCTTACTGATAAGTATAGTAACCTCATTATATAGGAGGCATACAGAATAATTGTGAAAACAAATGCGTTAACCACAGAATTATTTTTAGAATTGTGTGCATCTGTTGGATGGGATGAGATGATCACTATATTAACCATCTTCTAATTAACGGTATTTTAGAAAGAAGAAGGAATGTGCAATAGGATAAAGCCAGATTTAGACATGAGATCAGCGGTATCGAGATCAGGCAGGGGAAACCGTTGACGGAAATACCTAAAAAATCAAAAAAGTAAAGCCACAAAACATGTACTAAATAAATGCAAAACGAAGCCTTAGATAACTTGCTAATAACCTGTGCAGTTTTCTTACCAATACTACTTTTAAGGTTATAACACAAGCCGAAAATTCCAATAGCGAGCAATGCTACACCCACAGACATTCCTTCCAGAAAGTTTTGATACAGGGTTTCTGTTCGCATTGACATAAAGATTGTTCCTCCAAACACACCGAGAAAACCTATCGCCAAAAACAGAACGCTCCTCTTTAATGAAATTAAATGTTGGCTCAAATAATACCCCAAAAGTCCATAGCCAATGGCGGCATATGTCATATTTAACATCCATTGTACAGGAATGCCGCTCAACAGTGTAACCGGCCAGAATGGCCTAACGGTAGGATATACAATACCCAGCAGAAACCACACTGCCAGACTGTATCTCAATTCCTTTTTGGTAGAATGTTTTGTTATAACTCGAGTAATAGGCAAGAATACATATACTATAACCATAATATGTAGAAAGTAGAGGTGGAACTCTTGTTTGAAGAGCAACACTTCTTTAATTGCTTGAAAGATATCATGCAGTGAGTAGGTTCCGGCAACAATAAGATGATATGCTTTATAGACCAACGCCCAAATACACATTGAAAGTACTATTCTAAGTAGGTTCTTTGTGTACAATCGATGTATCGATAGCTCTTTTTTTGGATTCAATAGTAATGCCCCGCTACACATGAAAAAAATAGGAACACTCGCCCTTGCGATACTTCCCCAAAAAACTGATGAAAGCCAATCGAAAGAAGATATTGGATTAGAGTAGCCTGCACCGCATGTATGTATGATAACAACACCGAAAATAGCGATTGCTTTTAGTAAATCGATACCAATATACCATTCTGATTTTGAATTTTCCATTGAATCTTATACCTCACTCATATTAATAATATGAAATCAAGTTGAGATTTGCCGAAATGCTTTATCTCCCCACTAACCAGGGTTCATATTTTCATCTAGTATAATCTATTAATATTATAACTGAAATACTGGATAACACCAGCAATATTTTCTCGACTAACCTGGGATTTTGGTTTGTTTAATTTAAGTTGTATGATGGAATCCTGTCTTAAAAATCTGTAGCTTATAAGAGGTATTAGAAATATTTTTAATTGTTTATTATAATGAAACTAAAGATACAGGAAACTAATTACTTAATATGAGTAGAATTATGCACAATAGGATTTAACTTGTGAAATAGAGAAAAGAAGCAGGACAATATGTGTCTGGGTAATCAAATAACGGCATTTCTCACTTTGTGTCGTGTAATTAACCGTAAGGACACATTACCATCGAGATGAAAGGAGGTCAAAAATGGATCAGGTGAAAATCGGAGGCTTTCTGAGAATACTGCGCAAAGAAAAAGGGTTAACTCAGGAACAACTGGCTGAAAAATTCAATGTCGCGGGCAGAACAATTTCCAGATGGGAAACCGGAAGCAATATGCCTGACTTGAGCATTCTTGTTGAACTGGCGGATTTTTACGACGTAGACATCCGTGAAATCATTGATGGAGAAAGGAAAAGTGAGAAGATGGATAGTGAAGTAAAGGACACTCTAGTTAAAGTTGCAGAATATGGAGATGTAGGTAAGAAAAACGAAAAGCGTAAGTTTCATCAGATTATAGGAGGTATCTTAGCTGTTTTCGGATTATTCATTATTATTAGTGCGTTAGCTATTTTCCCGACTGATAGCAGTTGGGGCAGCATTTATTCTCTAATCGGCTGCGTTATGATTTCCAGTGGGATATTCAAACTTTGCACTGCACTGAAAATAACGAAAATTATTCCAAGGCTTGTTTGCTCAATTGCATGCTTTATCATCATATTTCTGTGTCTGTGCGGCCTTGATTATTTGGGGGTTAAGAATTTTAATCAGCCACCAAGATTCTGTTATGAAAAATCCTATGGTAGTGACTGCGTCGAATACAAGACTATTTTCTATTCAGTTACAAGATATAATGTCGATACAGAGAATGAATATTATGTGTTTGATTGAGTGAAGAGAGGCAAAAAGGCTGCTTTGGAAGTTTTTCATATTCATATGGGAGGGGTGACTCACAATGAGAAAAGTGAGCGACACCACCTCCCATTATTACAAAGTGACTTTAACTATGTCTATTTCCTTAAAGCAATTAAGGAGTTTAATGTAAAAGGACGTATCATTTCTGAAGGCCCGATGTTCACACCTTTCAGCAAAAACTGTTATTGTTGAAAATATGCTTAGTCTATTAACAGAAGGAAGACAGAGTCCTTTATGTAAAAGTTCAGGAAAGCTGTCAGCATCATTTTCGTCTAGTAAAGAATGAATTATATTAGCAAGCTCGCATTGTCCAGTACGGTATATTTCGGAGATATTTACCGTCGGATACCTTGGTGTAAATTTGAAAGTAGACTATTAGTTTCTATTCTGTTGGAATTTTAATTGAGTATGAATAAGATAACAATTGCTCCTTCTCTAATAAAGACGATAGTAATCCTACCGCCTACACATTCCATATAGAACAGAATGAAGAAATCGGCGAGTATTCGTCAGATATAAAGGCTGAATAGCAGCGGCAAATTGCTCCTTAGATATTAAAAGAAGATCAAATAGAAACAAAAAAATAAAAACCCTGCGCCGTAATGGTAAGCAAGGTTTTTATTTTTTATCAGTGAGGGGGTAAGTTTGCTTTATAAATTCTATTACTTAGTTTCAATCAGGTATTTATTAAGCAGGGACTCTAGCAATTCCTGTCGTCCTGAATAAAGCTTTGGTTCACCATTTTCGAGAGTATAGGCTTCTAACTCCTTAAACCCAACTTTCCCAGATACGATATCAAGACCGATGCCACTGGTATAGCTTTCATAACGCTTTTGAATAAAATTCTCTAGAACTCCATCCTTTATAAGATTGTAGGCTACTTTGAAACCTCTGGCAAAGGCATCCATCCCAGAAATATGACCGTAAAAGAGATCATCTACTTCAAAAGAAGCTCTTCGGACTTTAGCGTCAAAGTTAAGCCCGCCTGTTGTTAATCCACCTGCCATTATAACCTCATACATAGCTAAGGTGGTTTCATAAATGTTTGTAGGGAATTGGTCGGTATCCCAGCCTAAAAGATAATCCCCCTGATTAGCATCTATTGAGCCTAAAGCGTTATTAATTCGAGCTACTCTTAGATCGTGCTGGAAAGTGTGCCCAGCCAAGGTTGCATGATTTGCTTCGATATTAAGTTTATAATCCTTCTCCAAGCCATAAGATTTAAGGAACGAAATAACTGTGGCTGAATCAAAATCATACTGATGTTTAGTAGGTTCTTTTGGCTTGGGTTCAATAAGCAGTTGCCCGGTAAACCCTATTTCTTTTGCATATGAAGCTGCCATAGAAAGGAAGCGCGCGAAGTTTTCGAGTTCAAGCTTCATATCAGTATTCAATAAGGTTTCATAACCTTCTCGACCACCCCAGAATACATAGTTCTGACCATTGAGCTCTAATGTTATCTCCATGGCTTTTTTAACCTGAGAAGCCGCATATGCGAAAACATCGGCCTGACAAGAGGTTGCAGCACCATGAACAAATCTTGGATGTCCAAAGGCATTGGTAGTTCCCCAAAGGAGCTTTACATCACTATCTTTCATTCGTTCTTTAATTTTTGCAACAACTTTATCAAGACGTTTATTAGTCTCCGAAAGTGTCCGTCCCTCAGGGGCAATATCCCTGTCGTGGAAACAGAAAAATGGGACTCCAAGCTTCTCGCAGAACTCAAAATTGGCATCAACCTTAGCAATGGCAAGATCCATATCATCAGTTATGTTATCCCATGGCCTTATGGCTGTTCCGACGCCGAATGGGTCATCACCCCGTGCCTGAAAGGTGTGCCAATATGCTACTGCAAAGCGCAGATGGTCCTTCATGGTTTTACCATCTATCACTTCTTCTGGATTGTAGTACTTGAAGGCTAATGGATTATCAGAACCAGGGCCCTCATATTGAATTTTGCCTATTCCTTTAAAAAACTCTGACATAAAAAAACCTCCTTTTTCACAAAAATCTTTATTCATTTACCTACCAAATAGTTTCCTGATAGGTATAATTGCTGCCCCTAAAGCTGAAGAATCCTCGCCGAAGCTTGATGGGATTATTTCTGATTGACTAGCTGGGTAGGTAAGGGCATACTTTTTTGCGGTTTTTCGAATGACATCAATTACAAGTTCAGAATAATCGGGAAATCTTTTACCCAATACAATTTTCTGTGGATTAATAGTATTAATTAAGTAAGCTATAGCCTTTCCTAAACTAACAGCTCCTTCTTTTAATACTCTTAAACATTCCTCATCTCCTTCTCTTGCATTTTTAAGAAGCTCATTAAAAGTCTTTCCAATATCATGATTATTTTTTTTGCTTTTATTGGCTCTTGCCACCATACCATTAATAGAAGCAATGGTTTCAAGACATCCAACATTACCGCATTTACATACAGGGCCACTCTCATTAACGGGTATATGTCCAACCTCGCCAGCACTACCTGAAATGCCACGATATGCTTTTCCTCGAAGAAATAATCCCGATCCAATACCCGATTCGATATTAATACAGATAAAATCTTCAACATCTTTGCAAAGCCCTAACCAATTTTCACAGGAGGCAGAACACATAGACTCGTTATCAAGGTAGACCGGAATATCCAAGGCCGACTTTAACGGCTCTAATAGCTCCACCATAGACCATCCCAGATTGGGGGCCAGGATAATTTTCTTGCTGACTATATCTAAAATACCCGGCACCGATACTCCAACGCCTAAAATCTTGTCTTCCGACAGTTTTAGTTTGGTTACGGCCTTAGTATATTCTTTTGTTATGGTTTTAATCGCCTGCTGGGGTGTAAAATCATTTTGGTTTTCCCTTTTTCTTTTGTATATAACGTCTCCTGTTATATCCATAACAATGGTGTAAAGACAGTGTGAGTCAATGTCAAATCCGAAAGCAAAATATGAACGAGGCTTAAGCTCCAATATGACTGGTTTTCTTCCCCCTGAAGATTTGCCTAGGCCTTTTTCTTGAATGTACTCATCATCTAAAAGTGAGCTAACAATAGTACCTGTGGCAGTGGCAGAGAGTCCTGTTTTATCAGCAAGGGCCTTTCTGGAAATGCCTTCTGATGTTCTGATAAGATCCATAATTATTGCCTTATTCAATTCTTTCAAATATTGATTGTTGCCGGTTTTAATTGCTTTCAAATTCTATTGCTCCATTTCTTGTAGGTATCTCAACAGTGGTACAATGCGGTATACAATTGGTAACGCTTTGTAATGGTATTTTCTTGTCAGGAATCTCACAGTTGGGCCAATGTCTTAAAATCTTCTTTAAGAGAGTGATACAGCTTGTTATATAGTTTGTAATAGCCCTGATAAACCTGGTGATTATGGACATTATGGGTTTGTTCGGATTTTACTTTAATAATTGAATCACAAGCTTCTGGCACATTTTTATATAGACCAGCGCCCACCCCTGCAAGAATTGCAACTCCTAATGCAGGGCCCTCGGTGGAATTCACTGTATTTACTGATGAACCAAATAGGTCAGCCTGGATTTGTCGCCACAAGCTGCTTCTTCCTCCGCCTCCCGAGGCTCGAACCTCTCTTATGTCTATACCCATCTCTTTGATAATGTCCAGACAATTACAGAGGCTATATGCCACACCCTCCATAATCGAACGCAGAACATCGCGCTTGTCATGCTTAGAGGAGAGACCAAAGAATACTCCCCTGCAGTATGGGTCTAAATGTGGAGTTCTTTCTCCCATGAGATAGGGGAGATATATTAAATTATTAGAACCTACATTGGATAAGGCTGCCGCATCATCAATAATCTGGTAAGAATCAATATCAAGCAGGGCAGCAGTTGATATTTCTTCATTACAAAAATTATTCCTGAACCATTGAAGTGAAAGACCTGCACCCTGTGTAACGCCCATAATGTGCCATGTATTAGGCACAGCGTGGCAGAAGGTATGCACTCGCCCTTTAGGATCTATGGTGACTTTATCTGTATATGCGAAAACCACTCCTGAAGTGCCTATAGTTGATGACACAATGCCTGATTTTACAATGCCGTTTCCAACGGCTCCTGCGGCCTGATCTCCAGCTCCACCTACTACAGGTGTTCCTACGCTTAATCCTGTAATTTCAGAAGCTTTCTTTGTTACAGTCCCGGTAACCTCCTGCGACTCATAAACCTTGCCGAGAATACTCCTATCTAGCTCAAGCTTTGATAGTACTTCGTCACTCCAACAACGGTTAGGCACATCTAGAAGCTGCATACCACTAGCATCGGATACCTCGGTAGCATATTCACCTGTAAGGCATAGGCGAATATAATCCTTTGGCAATAGCACTTTCCTTATCTTCTCATATATTTCTGGTTCATTATTTCTGACCCAAAGTATCTTGGATGCTGTAAAACCAGTTAGGGCAGGGTTGGCTGTTATTTCAATAAGGCGTTTCGCTCCAACCTTTGATGTGATTTCTTCACACTCGCGGGCAGTTCTTTGATCGCACCATATTATAGCCTTTCTTAAAACCCTGTCGTTCTCGTCAAGAAGCACAAGACCATGCATTTGTCCCGAAATGCCGACACCCTTAATCTCACTGGCATCAATGCCACTTTTCCTTAATACATTCTGAATCGAAATATAAGAGGCCTTCCACCAATCTTCAGGCTCCTGTTCGGCCCAACCATTTTTGGGCTGATAAAGGGGGTATTCCTGAGTATTACTGGCTATGGTGTTTCCTGAAGCATCAAAAAGTACCGTCTTAGTTCCCGAGGTTCCAACATCAATTCCAAGAAGATAAGCCATATCACATACCTCATAACTTATTAATATTATATTAATAAGTTTACTTCTTTTTTAATACTTTTTCAAGTGCTCTTACAAAGTATTCCTTGCAATTAATATACAATTTATCTAAAATGAGAGTATAAAGATGCAAAACCTTCCCAGAGACATGGTATGGTTAACTTGTTTATATTATCCACTCCGTTAAAACTCAAAATTGTTGGCGTTCCGAATTTCTATAGCTATCAAAGTACTTGAGAGGGAGTATATATGCATAGATCAAAAAAAAGGAAAATAATTAGAAACAAAAATATAATTATTATTGCTATCTTCTCTACTATTTTGTTGTTCCTTACTGCCATAACCCCATTTGTTTTTACATATTACAGGAATAGAATCAGTTCAATCCAATCCATGGATTATCAAAATAGCAAATCTTATTCCAAGCACTATGCTTTGATTTTGGAAGATCTAGACAGCGCCTTTAGCAACTCTATATATGAAGGAGCAAAGCTTCGGGGGGAATTGTTCAATGTTTATGTGGAAAAACTCGGCGAAGATCTGCCCTTTTCATATGACGTTTATGAACGTTTTAAGATGGCAATCTATGAAGACGTAGATGGTATTATAGTTGAAGGCAGCGGTGATAGGGATCTTAGTGAATTGATTGACCGTGCAGTTGATTCCGGAATACCAGTTGTCACAATAATAAAGGACTCTCCTAATAGCAAGAGAATTTCTTTTATAGGAGCCGGCCGTTACCAATTAGGAAAGACATATGGACAACAAATACTAAGTCTCACTAATGAGAAAACCCTCAATGTAGTAGTTTTATCAGATACAGACGACAATTCTGCTAACCCCGATATTATGTTGGCCGGGCTTAAGGATACATTAGTAGATGCCAATGTTGATATACAGTTTGCTTCTATAGATAGAAAGAATTCATTTGCCTCCGAGGAAACTATACATAATATAATTATGAATTCAGATAATTTCCCTGATGTAATAGTGTGTTTAGATGCTATAGATACTATCAGCGCATATCAAACACTGGTTGATAATAATCAAGTGGGGAAAATCCAGATTATCGGCTACTATAATTCCGCGATAATTCAATCAGCCATTGAAAAGGAAATAATCCATTCCACCATTGTGGTAGATACAAAGCAAATAGGAAGAT
Organism: Clostridiaceae bacterium; assembly: GCA_012523705.1. Taxonomy (GTDB): domain Bacteria; phylum Bacillota; class Clostridia; order DSM-8532; family DSM-8532; genus DTU059. The sequence continues at coordinate 18,838 of JAAYTU010000143.1, read as the reverse complement.
ATTGTATAGATGCATTAAATGAATATGCGAAGTATAATCGCGTAAGCGATTATATAGCTGTAGACATTGATACCATTGGTCCTAAAAAATAGGACATTGTATTAGATAAAGTAAAGGTGCGGAAAGGATTGCATGGTGCGGATTAAAAAACCATTAGGGTTAAAAAAGAAGAATTTATCTATTGGCACAAGGCTAATATTATTATTTATAATAACATCTGCTATTATCTTTTTTGTTAATATGTTTACATATATTAATGTCAATAAAGCCATGGAATCCATAGGCGGTGTATATATAAGTAATGCAGAATTAAATAAACTTACAGATGTTTTGTCCAGCGTGCAAAGACATATGTATGAGTTTTTAGACACAAGAAGCTCCGATGCTCTTAAAAATTACTACCAAAGTGCTGAGAATTATAGAAATTTGATAGAGCAATTAAATGATGAGATTTCAGATGATAATGTGAAGCTGATGGAAAGAAAAATACGTAATATGTCTGACAATTATCTGGACTTAACTTATAAAGCAATACAAGCGAAAAGGGGAAGAAATGTAAGTAAATATACCGAAAACTTTAGTGCCGCTAAAGAATTATATGAATATATTAAGTTGAACATTTTTAGTCTGAATAATCAACAGTTTAAAGATAATTCAAAGATATATGAATTAAATCTGGCTTCATTGAAATATATAGAGGTTATTGGTGTTAGTATAATAATAATAGTATCAGTAATTAATGTACTTCTTATCATTATTATGACCAAAAACATTACCAATCCTCTTAGAAGGCTTGCTGTTGCTGCCAATCAAGTGGCCGGTGGTAATTTTTCTATAGAACTTAAAGAATCAGATAACAATGATGAAATAGACGTGGTATCAAAAGCATTTAACAAAATGACTATCAGCATCAATGAGTATATCAACCAGATAAAAGAAAATATGGAGTACGAAAGTCGCCTTAAAGAAAATGAATTGCTAATGAAAAACCATTTAAAAGACGCTCAACTTAAGTACCTTCAGGCTCAAATAAATCCACATTTTTTATTTAATACTCTCAATGCGGGAGTTCAATTAGCTATGATGGAAGGCGCCGAAAAAACAAGTGTTTTTATGGAGAAGACGGCTGAGTTTTATAGATATAATACAAAAAAGCTGAATGAGGATGCCAGGCTAGAAGAGGAAATCGAAATTGTTCATAATTATATTTATATTATGAATGTTCGTCTTGCTAGAGAAATTAATTTCACAGAAGATATTGATAGAGAACTAATGGATATAAGGCTCCCAAGCATGATTTTGCAACCTATAATAGAAAATGCCTTAAGCTATGGAATTAGCGATATTGAATGGGAAGGAAAGATTATATTATCAATTTACCGACAGGATGACAAAATACAAATCAGTATTAAAGATAATGGCAAGGGAATAGAAGAAGACATAATCAAGGATATTCTGAACGAGAACTCAATAGGTGAACATCAGACAAAGACTACAAGCGGAATTGGTCTGAAAAATGTAATTAGTCGTTTAAAGCTATATTACGGTAGAGAAGATGTTATAAGCATCATTAGTAAAGGGGCAAACACTGGTACTGAAGTAACTCTTCATATACCCTATCAGGAGATGGACGAGGAATAATAATTCCAACAGTTCAGGCTTGACTCGTTCATGATTGTTCAAACTAATCACAAACTAAACTACGGGGAGTGAGAAAATGTATAAAATAATGATCGCAGACGATGAAGGTATAGTTATTGAATCCCTTACCTTTATAATAGAAAAAAAATTTGGTAATGATTGTGTTATTAAAAGCGCAAGAACGGGAAGAGCCGTAATCGAATTAGCACAAGAATTCAGGCCTGACATTGTATTTATGGATATTAAAATGCCGGGAATAAACGGTATCGATGCCATAAGGGAGATTAAAAAGAATAATAGCTCTACAATTTTTATTGTAATGTCTGCATATGATAAATTTACATACGCAAAAGAGTCAATTAATTTGAGGGTATTTGACTATCTCATGAAACCCACCAATAAAAACAAGATTATTTCCACGCTGGAACGTGCTATTAATACTATCGATGAAGAAAGAGCCCGGCGAAAAGAAGATTTAATAATCAAAGAAAAACTCGGAATTATTGTACCAATCTTAGAAAACGGCATGATTTATTCCATACTTCTACAGGAAAATTCTTTAAATGATGCTTATAGCTTTAACGAGCTTTTAAATATAAAAGATAAATTTGGGTTTGTTTTTGTCATTCAATATGGCGATTTAAACGAGAATGGAGATCTTACTAACCCTGTTGGAGTAAGCGTTAAAGTGCAATCACTCTATCCTAAAATGAGAGAACTTATAAAAGAATCTTTTGAAGCTATTATAGGCCCCGTTATGATAAATCAGGTCATTTCATTTGTCCCTTATTCGAAGCCATACATGGATGATGACGAAGTAGCGGCTGTGATTGAAAAAGCCAGGCATTTAATAAGAAGACTTAGTAAGCATATTGATTTAAATTTCAAAATAGGAATTGGATCAGTAAAAAGCCAAGATGAGTTTTCTTCATCATATAAGGAGGCAATAACTGCACTTAGGAGGCAATCGGCGCAAGTAATTTATTATGAAAACATCTCTGACGATAATAGTTTAGACTATAATTACCAGCAAGAGGTAGATTCCATACTAATTTCCGAGATAAAAAAAGGTCATGTTTTAAGGGCCCATGCCGAGGCCGAGACATGCTTTGATTCGATGGTCTCTACATGTGAAGAGCATGGCATGGATATACGGGCAAAAGTGTTTGAGCTTATTCTACAGATTGAAAACCTTGCATTTAATATGGGCGTTGAAGAGTATAATTATTTTAACAGAGGAAAATGTTTAAATACAATTTTACAGCTTAAGTCCAACAATGAGCTTAAGAAATGGTTTCTTGATAAAACATCAGAAATAATCACAAATATCATGGCACATAAACAAATAGAATCCAACGAGGTAATCGTAAAAGCAAAAGAGTATATAGCTAATAATTACAATAAAGATATTTCGCTAGACTCTGTAGCTACTTATGTGGATAAAAGTCCATACTATTTTAGTAAATTATTTAAAGATGAAACCGGCGAAAACTTTATAGATTACTTAACTAATATACGAATTGAAAAAGCAAAGGAGATGCTTTCAAATAAGGAGCTTAGCATAAAAGAGATATGCATAAATGTAGGGTATAGTGACCCTAATTATTTCAGTAGAACATTTAAAAAATGCATTGGAATTACTCCAAGTGAATATAGAGAGGGGATAGTATAATATGAAAAAGGTAGTTCTAATATTAAACCTCTTTATCTGCCTTACCTTCTTAGTCTGCTGCAGTGATGTGGATAATAGAGACATGGTTGGCCATGAGGATGATGTGGATAAAATAAAAATAGGATTGTCCTTTGATTCCTATGTAATAGAAAGATGGGAAAGAGACAGAGATGTATTTGTGTCAACTGCAAATGAGTTAGGTGCCCATGTCAACGTGCAAAGTGCAAATGGAAGTGCAGAAGAACAAGTAGCCCAAATCGAGTATTTAATAGAAAACAAAATGGATGTCATCGTGATTATTCCTATCGATTTTGATTTATTGAAGGATGTTGTAAGTACAGCTAAGGCAAATGGAATAAAAGTAATTGCCTATGATAGACTTATTAAAAATGCAGATGTAGATTTATATATATCCTTCGATAATAAAGAAGTAGGGAGATTAATGGCAACGTCATTGATTGAAAATACACCTGAGCATGGAAAGATATCAGCTATATTTGGCCCTAAATCTGATAATAATGTATGGATGATTGAAGAAGGCTTCAATGAAATAATATCTAAAACCAATCGTGAAATTATTTATAAGGATTACGCAATAGGATGGCTTGCTGAAACAGCCTATTCGGCAGTTAATAAAACATTAGAACTCACAGAAGAATTTGACGGAATGCTTTGTGGAAACGATGACCTGGCCAGCCAAGCCGTTTTGGCACTTTCTGAGCACAGAATGGCAGGTAAAGTCAGTGTAGTAGGACAAGATGCAGAGCTAAGAGCCTGTCAGAGAGTTGTTGAAGGAACGCAGACGATGACAGTTTACAAACCCATTGAGAAATTGGCCAAGCGGGCAGCTGAGTATGCCGTGAGCTTAGCAAAAGGAGAGGGAATAGAAGCAACGGATATAATTTTCGACGGCACCTATTATGTTCCCTATGAGAAACTAGAGCCGATTGCTGTTACAAAGGAGAATATTGATGAGGTAATCATTGAAGGCGGCTTTCATTCTATTGAAGAAGTGTATCTAAATGTACCTGAAAAGATTAAGAAATAGCATTTTTTTGCCAACAAAATATTGCTATGTAAAACAATTACAAAATGCAGAAAGAGAAAATTTATAGTATTTCATAATTTATTGCTATTATCTCCATGTTATAGTTTGTATATAAACAAATTATACAGGAGGGAATCTATATGAAAGAGCACCTAAAAAAACTATTCTCAATTGCTCTAGTATTGGTCATGGTATTTGCATTAACCGCTTGCGGCAGTCAAGATGAAGGCGGAAATGATCCTAGTCCTTCTTCAAGCACACCACCATCAGGTGATAAAGTGCCGACCATTGGAGTTACCATGCCGACGAAATCACTCCAGAGATGGAATGAAGATGGCGCTAATGTTAAGGCGGCTCTCGAAGCAAAAGGATACAAAGTCGATCTTCAATATGCCGACAACAAACAGGATATTCAAAATAGCCAGATTGAGAACCAGATTACCATGGGGGTTGATGTTCTTGTCATCGCTTCAATAGATGGCGGTGCATTGGGCGGTGTTCTTCAACAGGCTAAGGCTGCTAATATTCCAGTAATAGCGTATGACAGACTTATTACTAACACTGACAAGTGTGATTTCTATGCTACATTCGATAATTATGGTGTTGGTAAGATGCAGGGTGAGTTCATTGAAAGTGCTCTAAATCTTGATAAAGGTGAAAAGGGCCCATTCACCATGGAATGCTTTGGTGGGGACCCGGGAGATAACAACGCTAAACTGTTTAACCAGGGCGCTATGGACGTTCTACAAAAATACATAGACAGTGGCGTGATTGTCGTTAAATCAGGTCAGACTAAATTCCCAGATCAGATTGCTATTACAAACTGGGAATCCAAGGGAGCTCAGGACAGAATGGATAACCTTCTGACAGCGTATTACGCCGACGAAAACATCGATATTGTCCTCTCACCAAATGACAGCCTTGCACAAGGTATTGTAGCTTCCCTTAAGTCAGCCGGATACGGATCAGCTGACAAACCGTTCCCTGTACTCACCGGTCAGGACTGCGACAAGATTAATGTAGGCCAGATCATTCGCGGAGAACAATCAATGTCTATCTTCAAGGATACAAGAGTTCTTGCTGATCAAGTAATCGCTATGACAGATGCATTGCTTTCAGGGGAAACAGTTCCAGTAAACGCCGAATATGATAACGGAGTAATCAAAGTTCCTTCATTCAACTGCCAGATTAAGTTCGCAAACAAGGACAACTGGAAAGAGTTACTCGTTGATAGCGGTTACTATGAATTGTCAGATATTCCAGACGCAAATTAAGTTTATATAAAATGGCAGCAGCTTGGCTGCTGCCATTTTTATTACTGGGAACAAAAAACTAAATCTGCAGTAATAAATGAGGCAGTAATAGCCTCGTTGCATTGTTGCGGATATGAGGACATTTGGCGCTAAAAATTGCCAACACAAACTGACGCGCTATAAAGGAGTGTACGATGTCTGAATATATTCTTCAAATGGAAAATATAACTAAAAAGTTCCCTGGTGTCACCGCTCTAAGCAATGTTAGTTTTAAAGTTAAAAAAGGCGAAATACATGCTCTAGTTGGAGAAAATGGTGCCGGTAAATCTACATTGATGAACGTTCTTAGTGGTATACATCCCTACGGTTCATATGAAGGTGACATAATTTACAAGGGAACAGAATGCAAGTTTAAAAACATACGTGATAGTGAGGGAATGGGAATTGCCATAATTCATCAGGAACTGGCACTTAGTCCTTTCTTAACTATAGCTGAGAATATTTTCATAGGAAATGAGAGAGCAAAATGCGGCATTATCAACTGGGATGAAACTAACAAAGCTGCTGTTCAACTAATGAAAAGAGTTGGCATCAGGGAAAGGTATGATGCTCAAGTTAAGAATATTGGTGTTGGTAAGCAGCAGCTTGTGGAGATAGCCAAGGCATTGTCAAAGAATTGTGAGCTGTTGATACTAGATGAACCGACAGCGGCCCTCAATGACGAAGATTCTGATCACCTTCTTGAGCTCTTAAAAACCCTTAATAAAGAGAGTGGAATGACTTGTATAATGATTTCGCACAAGCTCCACGAAGTAATAAAGGTTGCAAACAGCATAACCATCTTAAGAGATGGAAAAACCATAGAGACCCTGGACAATAGCGAGAGTGTCAGTGAAGATCGGATAATAAAGGATATGGTGGGACGCGAGCTTACAGACCGTTTTCCAGAGCACACGCCAAATATCGGCGATATAGGCTTTGAAATTAAGGACTGGACGGTTCATGACCCTCTAAATGAGGAAAGGCGTATTGTAAAAAACGCAAATATGAATTTTAGAAAAGGTGAAATAGTTGGAGTTTATGGCCTAATGGGTTCTGGAAGAACAGAGCTTGCTATGAGCGTGTTCGGAAAAGCATACGGAAGCAAAATATGTGGAACCCTTATCAAGGAAGGCAAGGAAATAACTCTTAACAATATTCAGCAGGCAATATCAAACGGTTTAGCTTATGTTACTGAAGACAGGAAGACGGCAGGTTTAGTACATATTCAGGATATTAAATGGAATATTACACTGTCTAATCTAAAACAAATTACAAAAGGTTTTGTTGTAAACGAAGATGAGGAAATCATAATAGGAAAAGAATATAGGGAGAAGTTCAATATCAAGTCAACAAGTGTATTTCAAAAGGTAGGTAATCTTTCGGGGGGGAACCAGCAGAAGGTAGTACTCAGTAAATGGATTTTTTCTTCACCTGATGTATTGATACTAGATGAACCGACCAGAGGTATTGATGTTGGTGCAAAGTATGAGATATACAAGATAATCTTACAGTTGGCTCAGGAAGGAAAATGTGTGATTATGATTTCTTCGGAACTACCTGAGATACTAGGAATTACTGATCGTCTGTACATTATGAATGAAGGACGGGTTGTAGGAGAAATGAAGACCAGCGAAGCTACTCCAGAGGATATCATGTCCACTATAATAAATAGTTCAGCTGGGCGATAGGGGGAATATAAATGAGCAAAGTGAAAGAATTTGTGAACCGTAATACACGGCAATATGGAATGATTATTGCATTGCTTATAATTATGATATTTTTTGGTATCATAACTGAAGGAAAGATTATATGGCCAAGAAACATATCCATGCTGGTACGTCAGAACGCTTATGTTTTGATACTGGCTATAGGAATGATGTTTTGCATATTGACCGGCGGTAATATAGATCTTTCAGTGGGTTCACTAGTTGCCCTGGTAAGTGCTATGTCGGGTATGATGACTACGACACTCGGTTTACCTCCCTGGCTATCAATAATCATCGGCATTCTTACGGGCCTTTTGGCGGGCATTTGGCAAGGTTTTTGGATAGCATTTGTAAAAGTGCCTCCATTTATAACAACCCTTGCAGGTATGCTTGTTTTTAGGGGTCTTAACAATATAATACTAAACGGTAAGACCTTACCGCTCTCTGGCCTTTATGTAACAATCGGTACTGGTTCAGTTCCCGATATTGCACCTAATACTTTCCGGGATTTTTTACATATTGGCAACTTGCTTAACCTTCAGAATCCGCCGAAATTTCTAAATGGTACCATGCTTATTGTAGGCTTTGTTTTATCGGTCATTTATGTTTTGTTTATGTTTTTAAGCCGGCAGAGAAAGAAAAAACGCGGATATGAGGTAGCTCCTTTACCTATGGTCATAATAAAAGCTGCTTTAATCTTTATTGTAATTAACATCTTCTCATACTGGCTGGCTATGGACGAAGGATTACCCATAATGCTGATATTAGTTGCCATTTTGTTTGTGACTTATTCATTTATAGCTACAAAGACTATACTCGGGAGACATCTTTACGCTATGGGCGGAAATGCAAAGGCCGCAGAGCTTTCAGGTGTTAACACCAAAAAAATGATGTTCCTTGCATATGCGAACATGGGGTTTTTATCATCCATAGCAGCTATAGTAACGGCTGGAAGGATGATGGCTGCATCGCCTAATGTTGGAGTAAACTTTGAGATGGATGCTATTGGTTCGTGCTTTATAGGAGGTGCCTCGGCATATGGTGGAGTAGGAACCATATGGGGAGCTATTGTAGGCGCATTTATTATGGGAGTCATGAACAACGGCATGTCTATTATAGGCTTAAATGTTTTCTTGCAGTCTGTCGCAAAAGGCTTGGTAGTACTGTTTGCCGTTGCATTTGATATGTATTCAAAATCAAAATCTAGGTTTTGCTGACTCTGTCTAATTCGCATTATATACAAAGCTAAAGTCGCGATTCTATATGTGCGTGAAGGTCAATCTCTTGGTGTGTCTGCTGCAGACCGAAGAGATTGACTTTCACGCATTACTTAATACCACCAACAGCTGAATACCCTATTTGCCTAATATACCGTATAAGAGGAGTTTGTGTATATACATAGTATTTTCTTCAAGATTATTGTTAATAGTAATGTCACTACCCATAGTACTTATTGCATTTATAAAGCTCAAATATATTTCTGTCGGTATATTTTTATCAATATGATTTTCTTCTTTACCTAATTCAATGTATCGGATGTATACTTCATTTTTAAATTCTTGTATGTTTTCTACTAAAAGCCTTACGAGGGTTTTATCCTGTAGAGCTTTTTTGCTAAAATGCTGGGAAATCTCCTTACTAAGCCCTTTGGTGCATAAAGATAATGCCATATTCAATTTGTCCAAGTAACTGATATTCATATCCAATATTTCGATTGCTTTTTTTAATGTATCCTCTATTACAATCCTTGCACATTCAACGACAACGGCTTCTTTGTTTCCAAAATAATTATAGATGGAGGCTTGGGATACACCTGAATACTTAGCGATTTCTTTCATACTTACCTGGGAAACACCCTTTTCTTTGAAAAGAGCTTGAGCTGCCTTAATGATCTTGGCTTTATTTCTTTCAGTTGTTAACCTGTATTTATTTAATTTTCTCATAGAATTCAGTCATCCTTCCTAAGAGACAATCATATTATTTTTAATCCGATCATTTTTAAACCTGTTATCATCAGTATATCACAGGGATTACAAGTTTGGAACTTGGGAGCCGGGATTATAAAATTGTTTGACTTTGAAATTATTAAGTTATATTATAAGTTTAGAATATTCTATAACATATTACAAACTTTAAGGAGAGTTAAATTATGTCAAATATTATTTTTTACTTCAGTGGAACTGGGAACTCCTACTCAATAGCAAAAGGAATACAAAAAGAAATAGGGGACACAATTGTTGTGCCACTTCTTAAAGCTGAAGATTATAAGGCTGCAGAGTATAATATTGTGGGATTCATTGTCCCGGTTTACTATCTTCACGTTCCCGAGATAGCTTTAAAAGCCATAAAACGCATTAGTCTGAGAAAGGATCAGCAAGTGTTTGCTGTCGCTGATTATGGTGGGACTTTGGGATATGCTTTACAGGACATAAGAGAAGCTTTAGCTGACGAAGATGTAATTTTGCAAGAATACAAAATCAGGATGCCCGGTAACTACATACTTGAATATGGAGCATTTCCGAAGGCTTATCAAGAGAAAATCCTCAAAAAAGCGCAGATACAAATAAGCAAAATTGCAGGCTCTATTCTCGAGAACAAAAGTACCGGGTATATAGAACCTAATCTAATAGCAAAATTATTTCATAGCAGGTCTAAAAAACAAATGAGTTTATTTGGTGAGATAGGCTCTGAATTATATACCAAAGAACAATGCGTCCACTGTTACCAATGTGTGAAGCTATGCCCGACTAAAAACATTACTATTGGTGAAGGAAATCTAATATGGGGAAGCAAGTGTGTCCAGTGTATGGCATGTATCCAGTGGTGCCCTCAAAAAGCAGTATCCCATCCCTTAATGAAAAAAAACAGAAGATACTACACTAACCCTAATGTAGTAGTAAACCAATCAGGAGAATTCGAGTTTAAATAATATAAAGAACATTCTCTCAAATTATGGTAAAATACACTTATTTATAAAAACATGTAATTGTCTATTTTACAACATTTGAGCTAGATTTTCGAAGTCGACAGTAGTATAATAAAGTCACCGCAAAAAGATATATATGAATGGGATTTATCCGGATTATATATATCTTGCGAGTCTGGAAGAGAAGGTAGAAGTGCTTACATACTTTTGTCGTTTGTTCACGCACTATTCTCGAAATAAATGATAACTAGGGAAGGTGTTTTAATTGCACAAATTAGACAAAGCCTGCCATGAGCGGGATGTTGTAAAATGAATGGATTTAAGAATTTAAATGCCCGTAGACTTTCTGTTGCGGCATTTTCGTTTTCTTTTGCATATCTATTGTCCTTTCTGTTTGAAGGTCAGGTGCTGTATAGTCTACTGGATCTGCATGGGGAAGATGCTGACCGTTATATACTGGCTGCCATTATCGCACATTTTGCGGGACTATTAACCTGTGGCCTGCTTGTCAGATCTCAGACGGCAGCAAAAAGCATGATGCTCGGCAGCATGGGCATATGTCTAGCTACCGCAATCCCTTTCTTTTTCGACCCATCTTTTCTATGGATGGTCGGACTTATTGTCAGCGGATACTTTAGTGGTTGTGCGGTGGCATCATGGGGATATTTTCTCAAGTCCTTTACACACAAGAATGAGCGCATCAAGTCCTGTGCAGATGTTCTGATTTATTCCAATTTGTTGATGATTGTAGTGAACATAGTTGCCATGAATCGCTCGCCCTATTTCGGACTCAGCTTATCCATGCTTTGCCTTGTGATAGGTATAGTCTTTACATGGATGTTGCCTGCCAAGGGGACAAATCAGCAGGAGAAAACATTGAAAAATAAGACGCATGGTGGCATTAAAAACCCTCTATTGTTGCTGTGCCTTTTTGTCTTTATCATCACAATTAATTCCGGACTGATGTATCAGGTTATAAATCCTGCTTTTGAGCATCAAACGGGGCTGGTAAGCTGGTATTGGGCAGTGCCTTATATCGTGGCACTTGCTATTATGCGCAACCTACCTATGAAAGCAAAGCGTTCAAGGATTTTGTATATTGGAATGGCTATGATTATGGGTGCGTTCATTAGCTTTATGCTACTGGATCGAAAGGCTTCCGACTATCTGATTGTGGATACCTTAATGCTCGGTGCTTGCGGGATTTTTGATTTGTTTTGGTGGAGCATTCTTGGAGAAATGCAGGATTACAGCCATAATCCTGCAACAACCTTTGGTATTGGCCTTTCCGCCAATGTGTTTGGGGTTCTTTGCGGAAGCATCCTGGGAATGGTTGTGACATCGGTGGGACTCCCCGGTGCGGATGTTGCGGTGATTGCCCTAACTGTGGTTTGCGTTACACTGGTTATGCTGCCGCCGCTGAACCGTCAGCTTGTTTTACTTCTGAAAAGCCATGTCTACCTCACCGCTTATGACAATATGAGTCAGTCGCAGCAAACAGACATTGTCTATCAAATTAAAACTCTTGACCCTCTGACTGTCCGGGAGCAGGAGGTATTGCAGCTGATTCTTTCAGGTAAATCCAATCGCGAAATTGCCGAAGCATTGTTTATCAGCGAGAGTACTGTAAAAACACATACAAGAAATATTTTTTCAAAGTATGATGTATCAAGCAGGGCCGAGCTCATCAGTACCCTACTGAAGAATCAAAAAATTGAATGATAAGCAGAACCGCATAAACATAGGATTTTACCGGCCCCTCACACTAAAGTATTAGGGGCTATTTTTGCAAATTCATCCTTTCGACCGATGCTTTTCCAGATATTCCTCCCTAAAATATGTTTGGGGGAGGTAATTTGCAAATGAAACCAATTCGCGAAAAACGTAATTTATATGCCTTGTTGTTTTTAGTCAGTATCTGTATGGTAGTGTGGCTCGCTACAACATTTATGTCAGAAGCAATTTTAGCACTTGGAGCTATCAGCCTTATTTTTCTTTTGCTATTGGTGAGACAGAACCGCCTTCTCTATGATGCAATGCTTATCTGGGATAATCGCATTCTTGAGGTAGCCTCTGTTATCATCTCCAAGCCGCGCCGAATAAAAAGAAATACTGAGGGAATTGTAGTATCTGCCTTTGGTTTGATTGTCGGCACCGAAATCTATCGGTGGGGTCTAGATGGGATACAAGGTGCACGATTGCATGCTGTTCAAATTGATAGAGAACGGATATATCTGACTTTCGGAGATGAAGCTCAGACCATGCGAGTTGAGCTACTGCACGGTATAACTAAAAAGGAGAAGGTACTCGAAGCTGCACAAAAGCTGCATCATGAAACTGGTGTAACGGCAGACATCGCCGGATGGTAACTTAATAAAATATTAACAACGACAAGGTATATATCATTGTTGTATTCAATGGCTCGCATTATAATAGGATTATATAAGCATGTTTATATTCTATTTGCTATTATATATCAGCTAAAAAACATTTACTATTAATGAATTAATAATCCAGCCAAGAGGTTTTCCCGAGAAATGAGCAATTATAGTATAATGTTACTTAAGTGATGCGGAAGAAGAGTATCTAACATTTTATGGTTAGATACATGAATAGAGGAATATTAAGCCTTAGAAATCTGCATATTATTAACTGATGTGGTGGGACAATCATGAAATATAAAAATACAACATATGCAAAATTTATAGATCGCAGGAACCGCTTTATAGCACAGGTCGAGCTTGATGGGAAGGTTGAAACTGTACATGTAAAGAATACAGGGAGATGCAAGGAGCTGCTTTTGCCGGGCAGTGATGTCGTGCTTTCCAAAGCAGACAATCCTGCCAGGAAAACTCAGTATGATCTGGTGACTGTATATAAGAAGGGCCTTGGCTGGGTAAACATTGACAGCCAGGCACCAAATCAGGTGGTAAAGGAATGGCTGAATACTTCACCTGAACTCTTTGAAAACATCACCTTTCTCAAGCCGGAATATACATATGGGAAAACCCGTGTGGATTTCTATCTGGAGTGTGATTCACGAAGGATTTTTATTGAGGTCAAGGGCTGCACCCTGGAGATAGAAGGTATTGGATATTTTCCCGACGCACCGACTGAGCGCGGAGTAAGGCACTTGTATGACCTTGCTGAAGCATCAGAGAAAGGATACGAATGCTATATCGCTTTTGTTATTTCCATGCCTGGTGTACGGAAAGTACTGCCCAATGTAAAAACGCACCCGGAGTTTGGTATGGCTTTGACTGCAGCAAAAAAAGCAGGTGTGAAGGTGCTTTATCTTCCCTGCAATGTGAAACCCGACCAGCTGAGCATTGCAGATGTGGTAATGGACCAATGATATCCCCATAAACGTTGAGTCATGCCACTGTTTTATTACACCTATTCCTGTGTTAGAATAGAGATGCTTTTACACCTTATGGATTAAAGATAAATGAGACTTAATGGGGCTTCAATTTGATGTTGCTTTGGGAAGGACAAAATGAATTTTTTAGTTGTATTAAACCAGGTATTGATTCTGGTTGTCATTTTAATAGTAGGCGTTGTTGCCGGGAAAAAAGGTATTATCGCAGAGGGAGCATCAAAGAAACTTTCAGAGCTTCTACTTTATATCACAAACCCTATGCTGGTTTTAAGCTCCTTTTTCTTTGAGTATTCACCGGAGAAAATGCGTAACGGCTTATTGGTATTCCTTTATGGCTCTGGCTTCTTTTTGTTTTCTATTTTGATTTCTGGCTTACTGTATAAGAATTATGACAAAAAGATAAAACCAATATTACGATTTACTGCTGTATTTTCGAACTGTGGATTTATGGGACTTCCCATGATGAAGGCGCTTTTTGGTGATGAGGGCGTGTTCCTGGGTTCCTTTTACCTTGTTGCGTTCAATCTGTTTGTGTGGACCTTTGGATTGGCAATGTTCAGCGACATAAAGGTAAAAGAAGACTTTCGTAAATCCATGAAGCAGGCTTTGCTAAATCCGGCTTTAATAGCATTTTATATTGGAGTGGTTGTATTTATATTTAAAATCCCCGTCCCGGGGTTCATCATTTCAGCAGTAAATTATATAGGGGATATGACATTGCCCCTGTCCATGCTGATTATTGGTGCATTGGTCAGCACTGTAAAATTCAGCACGTTGCTGAATGACCCCAAGGTCTATTATGCTTCTGCTGTCAGACTAATCATTCTGCCCCTTGCAGCTTATGGCATTTTCTATCTGGTTGGTGTTCCGAAGATAGTGATGTCAGTGTTAGTAACGGCAGTAGCCATGCCCATTGCCGCTAACACAACCATCTTTGCAGAAATGTTTGATAAGGATTCTGTCTTTGCATCTAAATCCGTAACCCTGTCGACGATTTTCTCAATTATTACGACGCCACTAATTGTTTCTCTATTGTGAGCAGGATGTTTAGGCTATGGTTCGAAGGCTCAGGCCTCTCCAAACAGATTAGCCGCATTATTGTACAAAATCGCTTCTCTTTCGGCTTCAGAAAGGTCCAGCTTTAGAAATCTATCCAGTTCATCACTGTGTCTCCACATAGGGTAATCGGATCCAAACATGAACTTCTCGATGCCGTGACTTCGAATCATGTCCACTGCAACAGCAGGTTCAAGAAAGGGTAATGAACTAGAGGTGTCCATGAAAATATTACTGCCAAACAGATACTTACGGGAATCCTCCCACATCCTGTAACCTCCGAAGTGGGCCGCAATTACCACCAGACCCGGAAACTTGTCAAGAACACGGGCAAGGCGGATGGGACTTGAGGAGTCCTGATTCTGATCCCCCATATGGATTAAAAGAGGTAGCTTACCTTCGATTGCTTTGTAAATGGGCATCATGGCCGGCTCGTCAATCACAAAATGTTGAAATTCCGGATGAAGCTTTATCCCTCTTAAGCCCAGGGAAATAATCCTTTCAATTTCAGCCTCAACATCCTCAAAGTCAAGATGCAGGGTACCAAAACCAATCATATTGCTGTGGCTGTTTATAACACCGGCAATGTAATCGTTGATAGCTTTCACCTGGCCTGAATGGGTTGCCGAGGAATGAACCAGATAACGGTCTACACCAATTTGGCGGCCGCTTTCCAGAAGGGCATCAACGGTGCCGTTTTCCCACATATCAATATTATAATATCTTCCGATACTCTCCACGGCCTTTTTTGCGATGTTGTCAGGGAAGATATGGGTGTGAATGTCAAAAATTTTATATTTCTTATTCAAAATCATCATTATCCTTTAAAAGAAAAGTACTTAGCAAAAGTTCATAAATCATACTAACACAATTTTATAGGTAGAACAAGCAACAGCGGGCATGGGCATAAGCACAACACGCGAGCCTTATATTGGGTTGGAAACCAAGCAACATCGGAGGCACGGGCGTAAGCCTTAATTACTTCGATTGGACATCGACGTATGCCCCGTGAGAGAAAAAATGATATAATTCAATAAGGAGCCTGTGCTGGAAAGATAGTGGGCTCTGAGAGACGAAATATTGATCTTACTTTAGTAGGAGGACCGTATTATGTACTACAGAATTCAAACAACTAAACCACAGCAGTTTATAAACATAACTAGTACTGTTGCCCAAGCAGTAAAAAAAAGCGATGTACAGGACGGTATCGCAGTAATACATGTGCCCCATACAACGGCAGGAGTTACAATTAACGAAAATGCTGATCCCGATGTTGTGCGGGACATGATTTCGGCATTGAATAAAACCTATCCTGTGAAGGGGGATTATCTCCATTTCGAAGGGAACTCACATGCTCATATAAAGGCTTCTCTCATGGGCTCATCCTGCACCGTGATAATCAAGGATGGAAGCCTTATGCTCGGAACCTGGCAGGGGATTTACTTTTGTGAATTTGACGGCCCCAGAAACAGGGAATTCTATATTAAAATTATTGACTAAGGCAGTCTGCTATTGCTCGATAAGATTATATCCATGACACTTCAAACAATGGTTGTAAGATGTCATGCTTAATGGTCAATATCCTGCATAATGTCATGAAATATGTGGTAATAATAAGTTACAAATAACGGGTACTGTAGCTATGAATTTAGACATGAGACCTGGAATACCTTTAAAAAGGAGATGGCGTTATGAGTGAAATGATAAATAATCGTGAGTACAGGCAAAAAGTCTTAAAAGAATTGATTAAGGAATTGCATAATGGCAAAAGTGTCGAAGAAATTAAGCCAAGGTTTGAAAAGCTGATTCAGGGAATCTCAGTTGCTGAGATTTCTGAAATGGAACAGGCATTGATTATGGAGGGTATGCCTGTAGAAGAGATTCAAAGACTCTGTGATGTACACGCTGCTGTTTTTAAAGGATCCATTGATGAAATACACAGGCCACAGAAACCCGAAGAAGAGCCGGGTCACCCCATCCATATCTTCAAAATTGAAAATGAAGAAATAAGCAATCTTATAAACAATGAAATCAGACCACAGCTGGAGCGGTATAAAAGTGGGGATGAAACAGAAATCCTATACAAGAAATTACAGGTGAAAAACGCCTTCTTTCAGAATAATACAGATGAGCCAGCACTATTCTATGTTTGATTAAGACATTCAGCTCTGAAAAAAGCAACAAATAGCAACCATTAGAGGTTGCTATTTGTATAAGCAACCATTTTTGGTTGCGCATTTGGCCCTCTATGCTATAATATTTATCAGGCATATAAATTTTGATTGATTATGCAAGGGGTAAGATTATGAAGGATTACACTGCATTAATAGTAGATTTGGAAAAATCCCGCTCTTATACACCAGAAGTAAGAAATTCTATACAAAACTATATACTTTCTGTAATGCGTGCCCTAAATGAATTATATGAAAACTCGCTGGCTAAGGAAGTGGAGTTCAGTGCTGGAGATGAGGTTCAGGGGCTTTTCTTTTCTCCTGAATCAGCATATCTTTATCTTAGAATGCTCAGCATGCTTGTTTTCCCTGTGAAAGTCAGGGCGGGAATTGGTATAGGGGAGTGGAACATAAAAATTGAAAACGAAAGTACTACAGCCCAGGACGGCCCAGCATATTATAACGCTCGCTATGCCATCAATAATGCAAAGGATACGTCAGGATATCCTGTACTTATCTATTCAGGAAAGGCAGAGGATTTATTCCTAAACGCAGTTATTAATGCATCTATAGTATTAACAACCAATCATAGTGAGTATCAGAATGAACTTATGCTACTGTCAGAATTACTATATCCTGTAGATTATGGTCAAGCCTTTGATTTTAATAAGATAGGGAATATATTCAAACTTGTAAAATCAAAAAACAAATCTGATTATTATCGGTATTATAAGAACAATACAAGAAAGAATCCCTTTGATAAGATTAAGGTTATGGATTTTGAATCTGATCCAATTGATGCAGAAAATGATGACAGCAATTTTTATGTTTCCAGCGGAAAGATAAGAGGAATGAGTACTAAATTGTCCGAAATATTAAACATTAGCCGACAAAGTGTAGAAAAGACCATCAAGACCGCTAATATTTATGAAGTCAGAAACCTGGCTATTGCAGCTTTGAAATATATGGACAGATATTTTATAGGTTGATTCCGATTCTGTTTAATTCAGGAGCTTTTATGCTCATGGAAATATGGGATAAGTATTTGTTAAGGGGTACGTTAGAATGTTTTTAATTGTTTTGTTCATGGCTCACTTTATTGCTGATTTTACCTTTCAACCTGCGGTACTTGCTCAGAAAAAAATAGACAAATCTAAGTATTTAGCAATCCATATAATTATTTATGCGGTGGTTTTTTTAATAGCTATTTTCCCATTTGTTAGTTTTAGTAGAGCTGTATTTCCTTACTTAATAATAGTAGGTTCACACTTTTTGATTGACTGGATAAGAAAGCGTGCAGATAAAAGATTTAACAACAAGACATTCATATTTGCTTCTTTTATAGCGGACCAAATTTGTCACGCTCTGGTGCTTACTATTATATATTATGCTTTTAATCTGGGTGCCGAAACAAAACTATACGGTCTTATACAGCAGTGGCCGAATCTTAATAATTTAATTATTTATAGCCTGACATTTGTTATACTATGGGATCCTGCAGCGGTATTTATAAAGAAGCTGTTTACATACATTTCTGACGGGAACAGTTGTGAACAGGAGGAGAATGATCCTCCAGCAGGACGGATAATAGGAAAGCTTGAACGAATCATTATTTCATTTTTAATCTTTAATAATCAATTTGGGACAATAGGCTTTGTGCTGACTGCAAAAAGTATTGCACGGTACAAACAGCTTGAAGATAAAATATTTGCTGAAAGGTATCTGGTAGGTACCTTAGCAAGTGCATTGATCTCCATCATCACAACTATTATTCTGAAACAATATTTACAATAGCGGGGCAGGTAAAGAAGCGTTCTCTTAGGGATTGAAGAAAAACTTAAATGAACAGCTTCAAGCGGGGCAAAAAAGACCAGTCACTTCAAGCATTCATGCCTGATTGTGACTGGTCTTTTTATAAAGATATTATTTTTTGAATTAGCGATT
>JAAYTU010000142.1 GCA_012523705.1 Clostridiaceae bacterium | reverse complement strand
TTCTATGATAATGCAAATACAGGTAAATTGATGTCCAGAATAACCAATGATCTATTTGATATATCCGAGTTAGCCCATCATGGCCCTGAGGATATATTTATTTCGGCCATTAAGATTGTTGGTGCTGTCATAATAATGATGACAATGAACGTAAAGCTGACTCTGCTTCTGCTGGGAATCATGATATTTATTATTCTCTTTACTGCTCATTACAATATCAAGATGCGCTCAGTATTTCGTAAAAACAGAGAAAAGGTTGCTCTGGTAAATGCCAAGGTTCAGGACAGTCTGGCAGGTGTCCGGGTGGTGAAGTCCTTTTCTAACGAGCATATTGAAAGGGAAAAATTTGCCGATGGAAACAGGCAGTTTTTAGAAACTAAGGAGAATAGCTATGCCATAATGGGTCAATTCTTCTCCGGTAATCAATTTTTACAGGGCATATTATACTTAAGTGTCCTAATTATCGGAGGCTTATTCTTAAGTAAGGGTTTAATCAGCACATCGGATTTAATAGCTTATATTCTCTTTATAAATGTATTTCTAAATCCTATTGACAAGCTGGTTAACTTTACAGAGATTCTACAAAAGGGGATGACCGGGTTTGATAGATTCCTGGAGATTCTGGATACCGAGCCTGAGATAGTTGATGCTGAAGATGCAACAGAATTAAAGGATGTTGAAGGCACCATAAAGTTTGAGGACGTCTCCTTCAGCTACAATGACAAAACCGAGGTTTTAAAGGATATTAACCTTACTATATCCAAGGGCCAGACTGTTGCCCTGGTTGGTCCATCAGGTGGAGGGAAGACAACCTTCTGCAATCTGATACCACGATTTTATGAGATAAGTGAAGGTCGTATTTCTATAGATGGAAAGGATATCAAAAGCCTTACACTTGAATCCCTGAGAAAAAATATTGGCGTGGTGCAGCAGGATGTATATATGTTTTCGGGAAGCATATCTGATAATATCATGTATGGTAAGCCGGGGGCTACAAGGGAGGAAGTAATAGAAGCTGCTAAGCTTGCTAATGCCCATGAATTTATTATGGAGCTTGAGAACGGTTATGATACATTTGTTGGCGAAAGGGGAGTAAAGCTTTCGGGAGGCCAGAAGCAAAGAATCTCCATAGCCAGGGTGTTTTTAAAGAATCCTCCTGTTTTAATATTAGATGAGGCAACCTCTGCTTTGGACAATGAGAGTGAAAGACTGGTTCAGGATTCCTTGCGAAAGCTGGCTAAAGGTCGGACCACGCTGATTATAGCTCATAGGCTTTCCACTATAAGAAATGCTGATGTCATAGTTGTCCTCACATCAAAGGGTATAGAGGAAAAGGGTACCCATAAAGAGCTGCTTGAAAAGGGTGGAGTATATGCAGCTCTCCACAATGACGGATTGGATATATAGCTTGATTATAAGCTTTCTATAAACATCCCGATTTCACTCAGCTTCTTAGATCCCCTTATATTGCCTAAACTTAAAGACTTGTTGAGGATTTGTATAAACAAAAACTTATCATTACTGATTTCTTTTATTTCAATATTATCAAGAATGTCTAAAGGATATTCTTGATTTTCTTTTTTCAATGCTTTGCTAAAGGTTACAACAATTTTTTCATTATCCTTGTTTATCAGTATTTTCTTTATTTTAATTTTTAATAGTATCGAAACACTGGATATTATCATAGATAGCGTCTGGACCATTAAAAACAGCGAGAACAGAATATATAGAATATGCGTCTCACCCTTCACAATAAGTTGTTGTCCCGGGTTGTGGACATCTTCTTTTAAAAAGGCTTTCATTGCCTGGAGATCCTCCTGGCTGATGCCTTTTAAAGAAGGCTTATATGTATTATAATTCTGATGCTTAAATATGTATGTGGTGTCTCCTTCATCATCGGTTTCTGTAATAATGTCCTTTATGTCTGTAAGGTCAGTCTATTAACTACTAATTTGTCTACCCCCAAAAATGTATATTTGATCTCGCATACTATACTGTTATTGGCTGTTTGCTCAAGAGTTATGGTATTGCCCAGCAGCATGTAATAAGTCAACAGTGAACATAGAATCAGGGTAATAAAGAATAAAATGAAGTTCCTTCCCACATTGATGATTAATTTCTGATTTACC
>JAAYTU010000035.1 GCA_012523705.1 Clostridiaceae bacterium | reverse complement strand
TTATGGCCGAGGGCTTACTATTATCAGGTCTTTCATTTATTCCGGCGCTGATACTGGTAATAGTAATGTTTATATTGGGTGTAATAGCTTCCTTACTTTTTAGCCGTGTGGAGAAGCGGTATAGCCCCGACAAAAGATAAGGCTCTGATGATTTACAGTATTAGAGTTGGAAGAGTTTGTTCGAGATAGCCCCGGCAGGAGATAAGGCTCCGCCCTCTTTAGCCAACAGCAGAGTTTATACCTGCCACAAACCCAGATGACCATGCCCATTGAAGATTAAAGCCTCCGCATTTGCCGTCAACATCCAGAATTTCACCGGCAAAATACAGTCCTTTAACTAATATGGACTCCATAGTTTTAGGATTAATTTCCTTGGTCGAAACCCCTCCGGCCGTAACCTGCGCACTGGACCAACCTTTGGTTCCCCTTATTTTGAATCGCCAATCCTTAAGTATATTTACTATTCTCTCCGCCTCATTGGTTGAAAGAGCTGAGACTGGACGCTTTATATCCTCTACCCCTGCCTCTGACAATACTACCGGTATCAATCTTTTATTTATTAATCCAACCAAACTGAATTCCACAGTCTTTTCCGGATTGTCTGCAAAGCGCCTGATAATAATAGCCCTAACCTCGTCTGATGACATGGTATCAAGCATATCCAGCTTCACATAAGCCTTCTCTTTTTGATTTAATAATTCTCCTGCCTTTCTGCTAATCTGTAATATTGGCGGCCCCGATACACCATAATTGGTGAAAAGGATGTCACCCCTGTCTTTAATTATGGATTTCCCCTTATGGATAATATGGGATGTTCCTAGAAATTTCACGCCGTCAATGCGTTTAAAATACTGACCTTCAAGCATGATTTGTACCAGAGCCGGAAAGACATCTGTTATACTATGGCCAAGATCTCTTGCAAGCTCATAGCCGCTTCCATCCGAGCCGCTGGAGGGCATTGCTTTTCCTCCTGTTGTGATTATTACCTTGTCTGATTTGTACTCCTTGCCGTTTTCTAATCTAATTATGAATCCGTTGCCTTTACTATTTATCTCCTTAACATTAGCATCACAAACGATACTAATATTCCTGCGATTCAGCTCATATAAAAGCACATCCAAAATACTGGAGGCCTGATCCGACATCGGGAATACCTTTCCTAAATCCTCAACCTTATACTCAATTCCCAGCCTGTTAAAAAATTTGAGGGTCTCCTCAACAGTAAATTCTGATAGTGCACTATAAACAAATTTCGGATTATTGCCGCTAAAGCATGTTGCATCAGCATTCGCATTTGTAAAATTGCATCGCCCATTTCCTGTAGCCAGAATTTTTTTACCAACCCTCGGATTTTTCTCAAGTATGGTAACATCAGCGCCATAGGATTTTGCAGCAATTGCGGCCATCATCCCTGCCGCTCCGCCACCTATAATAATAATCCTCGTGTTTCTTCCCATAAGTGCCGTCCTTTGCTTTATTCTTCATATTTTAATATAGCATATCAGAAGGTTCCATATAGCCTTTCCACACCCTCACTGATGCTATCGAGCTTAATGCCTGAATAATTGATTACTAAAATATGCTCCCTAGCATTAGCCTTGTCATAATAATATTGGCTTAAGCATGATATTATTATACCATTTCGTCTTGCCCGCTGAACCAGCTCTTTGTCATTAATACTTGTATCCACCTTTAAAAGAAAATGCAAGCCTGCATCCTCCTCCATAATATAGCTTTTCTTATTATCCATATGACTTTTAATATTTGACAGTATTTCGTCTCTGATCTTTCTGTAATAGTTGCGGGTTCTGTTAATATGCCTCTCGAAATATCCTTGATCTATGAACTTAGCCAGAGTATACTGCTCAAAGTTTGATACAGTACATGCATAAAAGCTTAGCTCATTTTTGTATCTTTCCATCAGAGTCTTTGGTAAAACCATATAGCTTATCCTTATTGTAGATGTCAGGCTTTTGGAAAATGTATTTATATAAATAACCTTATCCCTTGTATCTATGCTTTGAAGTGCAGGTATGGGCTTGCCCAGGAGCCGGAATTCACTGTCATAATCATCCTCTATTATATATCTGTTCTCATGCTCAGATGCCCAGTTTAACAGCTCATATCTTCTGCTGACGGGAGTAACAAGGCCAGTCGGGAAGTGATGTGAGGGGCTTATGTGCAATACATCAGCTTTCGATCCCTTAAGGGCATCGATATTTACTCCATCTTCGTCAAGAGTAATATGAACGCATTTGACTTTATTTGCAGCGTAAATTCGTGATATCTTCTGATACCCCGGATCCTCCACAGCATATGTTTTATCAAAGCCCAAAAGCTGTATAATCAACCCATAAAGATACTCTGTACCTGCTCCCACCACAATCTGCTCCGGGCTGGCTATTATGCCACGAAATTGATATAGATAGTTTGCTATGGCCTCCCTTAGCTGAATTACCCCCTCTGAAGGCGATTTTATCATCAGACTGTCCCTGTTTTCTGATAAAGTATTGCGCATCAGCTTATTCCAGGTAGCGAAGGGGAAGTTCTCTGTCGTGGTTGAATTACTGGTAAAGTCAATGAATTCAGACCGTTTCTCCTTTGGGATTACACTATGAATCTTACCGGGGCTGCTTTGAGGCCCGGTTCGTGACTTTTTATCCTCCGGAACAGATGCTTTTGTGCTGATATTTGCGTTGCCGGCAGCTTCACGCGCAGTAATATCACTAACAAAAAAGCCGCTTCTGGGAACTGAATAGATATATCCTTCCACTGCTA
The DNA here is from genome assembly GCA_012523705.1 of Clostridiaceae bacterium. Taxonomy (GTDB): domain Bacteria; phylum Bacillota; class Clostridia; order DSM-8532; family DSM-8532; genus DTU059. The sequence continues at coordinate 1,239 of JAAYTU010000035.1, read as the reverse complement.
GCTGGTTATATGCATTTTCAACAGTTATAGTGCTGATGCTTAAATGCTTTGCCAACGCTCTTTTAGAGGGCAGTTTTTCCCGAGGCTTCAGTTTTTGAGTGTTTATATCCTTTTTGATTTGCTTATATAAATACTCGTAAAGGGTATCATTTCCTCTGTCCTCAAATGAGTAGGTTAACATTTTTCCTCCATCTGACCATATCTTTTTTTACTGTTTTGAATATTTATTTATGGTCATACTATAGTATAATGATATGAAAAATATATATATTTGTAAAGGATTATGATGAAATGAAACGCATTCTAACTATTCAGGATATTTCATGTGTAGGAAAATGCTCTCTTACAGTTGCACTTCCTATTATTTCGGCTTTAGGGGTGGAAACTGCTATTATTCCCACAGCCGTGCTTTCTACACATACCATGTTTAAGAATTTTACATTTAAGGATCTGACCGATGAGATAATACCTATAACTCGTCATTGGAAAGAGGAGAAAATAGACTTTGACAGTATCTATACAGGATATCTGGGTACTATCAAACAGATTGATATAATTGCAGATGTGTTTGACCAGTTCAAAACTGATAATAATCAAATTATTGTTGATCCGGCCATGGCCGACAACGGGAAGCTGTATCCAGCTTTTGATGAGGCTTATGCAAAAAAAATGGCTTGGCTTTGCGGAAAGGCAGATATTATGATCCCTAACATTACAGAGGCCTCCTTTATGGTAGATATGGAATACAAGGATTCCTATGACCAATCCTATATTAAGGAAATGCTTAAGAGGCTTACTGATCTTGGGGCTAAGATTGCCATTCTCACCGGAGTAAGCTTCGATGACCAATTTACTGGTGTAATGGGCTTAGATAAGCAAAGTAATGAATTTTTCCACTATAAACATGATAAAATCAATAGATGCTATCACGGAACCGGCGATATCTTCGCCAGCACCTTTGTTGGAGTACTGGCAAATGGCCTTTCCTGGAAAGAAGCGACACCAATAGCAGCAGATTATACCGCCCTTTGTATACAGAAAACACTTGAGGATAAGGATGGACGCTGGTATGGCGTTAATTTTGAACAATGCATACCATACCTTCTTAAGAGAGTGAACAAATAGAGTATAAGGGGTTCTATAAAGGACTGTCTCATGGTTGGGAATATGTTGTATAGTACGACATTCCATTCTGGGCAGTCCTTTATTCATTTCAGAATTTTTGCAGGATATGGTATC
>JAAYTU010000034.1 GCA_012523705.1 Clostridiaceae bacterium | reverse complement strand
TAAAAAATATCAGATTATACTCTGCATAGCAATTATTTTACTCTTGTTTATAATAATTGGAGTTGCGAGTATGATGCTAACAATGGAGGCTGTTGTAACTAAGTTCATACCTTATGTTATTGCAAGTATTCTTCTAGGTATTATTCCTCTTGTTTATGCAATCATTTTTTTCAAGAAAAAAAGCACATTTTCATGTACAAAGGGGCAAAAGGTGTCATATGTAATTACTATGTTCATGGGCTTTATTATGACAATTGCCATTCTAGCACTGGAAATGTACAAAATCTAAATGTTGTAAGGTGACACTAAACTAAAACACAGCAGAACCGTCCCCCTGTGCTCGTTATAATTAATAAAAGGGTATTGTATAATAAATCTTATACAATGCCCTTTTTAGTGTTAAAATCATCAAATTAATACTATATATAAATATCAAAGTATGCTCTAGTCTTTAATTTGAGCAACTTTAATCTGTGTTAATAATTATTGTATATTGTTCTTTCTTGTTATAAAATTAAATCTGTATTAAACATGGAGGGTTAGACATGAAACTAATTAAAACAAAGAATTATGAAGAAATGAGTCAAAAAGCAGCCAATGTTGTTTCTTCAGTAGTTACTCTAAAGCCCGATTGTGTATTGGGATTAGCTACAGGAGATACTCCGGTAGGTATGTACCGAATACTGGCAGAAAGAAACAAAAAGGGCGATTTGGATTTCAAAAATATTAAGACAGTGAATCTGGATGAATATGTAGGACTCAGTGCAGAACACCCTCAAAGCTATCAATATTTTATGAATCAAAATCTCTACTCTAAAGTCAATTTGTCGAGTAATAATACACATATACCCGATGGCCTTGCTAAGGATCCAGAGCAAGAATGCAAAAGATATGAAGAATTGATTTATAGTCTTGGTGGAATTGAACTATTGGTTCTAGGAATAGGAAATAACGGACATATTGCCTTTAATGAGCCCGATGACTCCTTTCCAAAGGAAACACATGTAGTTAAGCTTACAGAGGATACACGCCGTGTAAACGGTAGATTTTTCGATTCTCTGGACGAGGTTCCCTATTATGCTATTTCAATGGGGATGAAGAGTATCATGAGTGCAAGAGCCATTATGTTGCTGGCATCTGGTGAGGTAAAGAAAAAGATTCTTTATGAATCTATTTATGGGCCAATAACGCCGATGGTACCTGCTTCTGTTCTTCAATTGCATCCTAATTTACTAGTAATAACGGATCAATAATTTATAAATGCTTACAACAAATGAGCAGAGTGTTCAAGAAAGCATTTTTAATGCAAACAGGCTTGCCATATTAAGGAATTTTGTGCTAAAATATACATTAGTTTAAAACAATAGCAATAATCTTAAGGAGTATGGCAATGCCTGGGGCAAAAGTTCATGAAGGACATAGAAAAAGGGTAAAGGACAGATATATTGAGGAGGGGCTTGACTCCTTTTCAGATCATGAAATTGTCGAACTAATATTATTTTACTGTATACCTCAAAGAGACACGAATGTACTTGCCCATAAAATGATAAATGAGTTTGGGAGCCTCCATAATTTATTGGAGGCCAACCCTAGGGATATTGCAAGGCGTTGTAATGTCAATTTAAATATATCCATCTTATTATCTCTAATGGCACCATTATCAAGAAGGTATTTAAAGCAAAAATGGGGAAGCCGGCCTGTTCTGAATACATCAACAATTGCTGGAAATTATGCCGTAAGTCTTTTTGCGGGAAGAGTATATGAGTGCTTTTATGTAATATGTCTTGATTCACAAAATCGAGTCAATCATGCAGCCCTTGTTCATGAGGGGACTATCAATGAGGCACCGGTATATCCAAGAATTATTGTTGAAACAGCTCTTCGACATAGGGCAAATAGTGTGATACTTGCTCATAATCATCCTGGAGGTAGTTTAAAGCCTTCAAATGCAGATATTGATGTTACAAGGAAGATTTATCAGGCAATGAGGCCGATTGCAATAAGTGTAGTTGATCATATTATAGTAGCGGGAGACAGGTATATCAGCCTGGCAGAGCAGGGGATAATTGATTCTATAATGCTTTGAACCCTGTGACATCTAGGAAAAAAGTCCTATTAGTAATAATCAACAAAAATTTTTTTGCGTGACGAAGAAAGTCGCGCATTATTTTTTTCAATCATAATCTGTCGAATGCCTTGCCTGATTTTAACAGTCTATATAATGCAATATATTACTGGGTTTTGGTCATTTTGCTTACATGGCATAAGACACAATATGTTGTGTTTACATCATAACTAATTAACAAAATGTAGTTTCATGTCGATATAAGAAATATAGGCTGAAAGTATTGAGATTGCTATATTTCGTCATTTTGTACAAAAAAACGACAAAAAAACGGGTTGACACTATATATTGTGTATGATAGTATAATTGACAACGACATATAGATTCTTTCTAAGTAGCACTCTTTGATGTATCCATAAATAGTATTAGGTGAAATCTTGTCGCTGGAATCTAAGGGATTCTTAATACAAGAACAGGAGGCAATCGAAAATGATTGAAAAGATACGTAAGAGGAATGGTAGTGTCGAGAAGTTCGTGCCTGATAAAATCACATCTGCTATTTATAAAGCTGCTGTGGCCTGTGGAGGAAGCGATTTTGATTTAGCTAAAAGGCTTACCAACGAGGTTATAACAATTGCAGAGGAGAGGTACATAGGAAGAATTCCCGAGGTAGAGCAAATTCAGGATATTGTAGAGTATGTGCTCATTGAAAATGGTCATGCGAAAACTGCAAAGGCATATATCCTATATCGCGAGAAGCGCAAAGGTGCCAGAGAGATGAATGCCCTCATCGGTGCCACTATAAATATGTTTGCTGATTATTTAGGGGACAAGGACTGGAAAATCAAGGAGAACGCAAACACACAAAAGAGTGTTAACGGTCTTAATAATTACATAAGAGAAGTATTTACCAAGAATTATTGGTTACATGAGCTGTATACTGAAGAAATCAGAAATGCCCATGAGAGCGGAGACTGCCATATTCATGATATGGGCTTTTTCGGAGCCTATTGTGCAGGCTGGGATTTAAGACAACTTCTATTAGACGGCTTTGGAGGAGTACCTGGTAAGGTAGAGAGTAAACCGGCCAAACACCTGCGCAGCTTTTTAGGACAGGTTGTTAACTCTACATTTACTACTCAGGGTGAAACAGCAGGTGCTCAAGCCTGGTCCAGCTTTGATACATATTGTGCTCCTTTTATCCGATATGACAATTTAAGCTACAACGATGTTAAGCAATGCTTACAGGAGTTTATATTTAATATCAATGTTCCGACAAGAGTTGGTTTTCAATGCCCCTTTTCCAATTTAACCTTCGATATTAAGGTTCCAAAGACTATCAGAGATGAACCGGTTATTTACGGAGGCGAATATACTAACGATAAATATGGGGACTTCCAGGCAGAAATGGATGTATTCAATAGAGCTTTTTGTGATGTTATGCTAGAAGGAGATTCAAAAGGCAGAGTCTTTACATTTCCTATTCCAACAATTAATATCACAAAGGATTTTGAATGGGATAATCCGGCTGTGGATGCCTTTATGGAGATTACTTGCAAGTATGGTATCCCATACTTTGCAAATTACATTAACTCAGATCTTTCCCCTGAGGATGCAGTATCTATGTGCTGCAGGTTGCGTATTGATACTTCAGAGCTCAGGAAAAGAGGTGGTGGATTATTCGGCAGTAATCCACTTACCGGATCAATAGGTGTATTCACCATCAATCTGCCGAGAATCGGGTATTTAAGTAACACAAAAGAAGAATTCAAGAAGAGGCTTTATAATATAGCCAGGATAGGAAAGACCTCCCTAGAAATCAAAAGAAAAGTTGTGGAGCAACAGACGGAAAAGGGGCTTTACCCGTATACTGCTCACTATCTGAGGAATGTAAAGGAACGATTCGGAAGTTACTGGTATAATCACTTTGCTACTATAGGAATAGTAGGCATGAATGAGGCTCTGTTAAACTTTTTGGGCAAGGATATTACCACTCCCGAAGGTCAGGAATTTGCCATTGATATAATGAATTATTTACGTGAGATTATGGTAGAATTCCAACAAGAAACCGGTAATTTCTATAATCTGGAGGCAACTCCGGCTGAAGGAACATCATATAGACTGGCTCGTTTAGATAAGCAAAGATATCCCGACATAATTACTGCAGGCCAAGATACACCATACTATACCAATTCTTCTCAGCTGCCAGTGGGATATACAGATGATATTTTTGAGTATGTGGATTTACAGGATGAGCTTCAGTCTCTCTACACCGGTGGAACGGTGCAGCATCTTTATTTAGGTGAAAGCATAGAGGATATAAGGATAGCTAAAAACATCATCAGACGCATCTTTGAAAATTACAAGATGCCGTATATTTCTTTAACACCGACATTTTCAATATGCAATACTCATGGATATATTCGAGGTGAACATTTCGAATGTCCTGAGTGCGGTCAGGATACTGAAGTCTGGTCCAGAGTTGTAGGATATTTAAGACCGGTTGCTAATTATAACAAAGGAAAAAGAGAAGAGTACAGAACGAGGAAAAAGTTTGTACTTGATAAAAGAGTCGGGTGATCAGTCATATGAAAATAGCAGGTGTTCAAAAAAGCTCAACCATAGACTATCCGGGAAATATATCAGCAGTTATATTTACTCAGGGCTGTAATATGAATTGTGGCTACTGCCACAATCGCCAATTGATAGGGTCTGATAATAGAGATTGCATATTCGATAAGGATGGAATATTTGCTTTCTTACAAAAGCGTAGAGGCCTTCTCGATGCCGTGGTAGTATCGGGGGGAGAACCAACCATCCAAAAGGATTTGCCTGACTTTTTCAGGTCAGTTAAGTCTATGGGCTTTAAGACCAAGTTGGATACTAACGGAACCAATCCTCAATCCTTAAAAGGACTCATAGATGAGAATCTATTGGACTATGTCGCTATGGATATTAAAGCACCCTTGTGCAAGTATAAAATGGTATGCTGTTCGTCTGTAAATACTGAGAATATAATGCGCAGCATAGATATTCTGAAGAACAGCAATATAGAATATGAATTCCGTACAACCTATACCCCAGAGCTCTGCGATAAGGATTTGATTGATATCCTTGATACCATCAAAGGTGCTGATAAATATGTTCTTCAGCAGTACAAAGAGGTAGATAAAAGTATAGGAGAATATACCGGGCATATTGAGAAAAGGAATCTTTTACAGTCTATTGTAAATGAATTGATGAATAGTGTCGGATCATTACAGTTTAGAGGAGAATTCGGCTTTATATAGAAATTTTGGCCCTCTTAAAATCCTCCTAATGTATACTGGTATTATATTAGACGACGGTTTGACCGTCGTTATTTTTATCCCATATAAAATCAGTTGTAATAGCCTTTTCTTATAGAATCTTATTTTAAAGTGATACACAAGAAGGCTCTCCGTCTCATAAAATGTATTGTTATGTTTTGAGATGGGAGGTTCGGAATAATGTACAGGAGAAAATTTGCCATCATAGGGGGAGATATGCGGAATATCTACCTGGCAGAGTTGTTGAAAAAAGATTACCAGTATGTTGAAATATATGGTTTTGATAATAGTAAAAGGCCTTGGGCCTCAAAGAATTCCCCCCTTGATTTTGTATTGGATGGAGCCAGGGTAATAGTAGGCGGAATACCCTTAACATCTGACGTGAGTTTTCTTTTTACACCCTTATCTAGTGAAAAAGCTCCAATTGACGAGGTCATAGAAAAAGTACCATCAAATTCACTTTTTATAGCAGGCAGGATTCCTGATAGCATTAATGAGCAATTAAATGAAAAACATGTGAAATGTATTGACATCTTAAAAAGAGAAGAGATGTCGGTTCTAAATGCGGTACCGACGGCCGAGGGTTCCATACATATCCTTATTCAAGAATTGCCAAGGACCTTGAAGGATAGTCGTCTGCTGATAGTGGGATATGGAAGGATAGGAAAAATCCTGGCAAAAATGCTTCAAGGATTTGGTGCAGATGTATGGGTGGCAGCTAGAAAGTATTCTGATATAGCATGGATAGAAGCTCAGGGGCTTAAACCGGTTGCGTTAAATCAGCTGTCTAGATATGTTTCTGACATGGATGCAATTATTAACACTGCTCCGGCACTTGTAATAACAAAGGATATTCTTAAGAAAACAAGAAGCGGCTGTCTGATCCTCGACCTTGCTTCAAGCCCGGGAGGTGTAGATTTTGAGGCAGCGAAAGCCTATGACTTCAAGACCATCTGGGCTCTTGGAATACCTGGAAAAACAGCACCCCTGACAGCGGGAGATATAATACGACGCACAATTTATAATATTCTTGAAGAAGAGGGAGGCGTGTATTAAATGAATCTTAGCGATAAGAAAATAGGATTTGCCATTACAGGCTCCTTTTGCTGCGTTCAGGATGCTATTGTTGAGCTAGAGCGCTTAGTATTTCTTGGGGCGGATGTTTATCCTGTTTTATCCTATAATGCTGCTACAGTCACATCCCGCTTTGGCAGAGCCGAGGATTTACGTAGGCGTATCGAAATGATAACAGGGAAAACATGCATAGAGACTATTGCAGATGCTGAGCCTATAGGTCCTAAAAAAATGCTGGAACTTTTAATTGTTGCGCCATGCACAGGAAATACCCTTGGAAAACTTGCAAACGGAATAACCGATACCCCTGTAACAATGGCGGTTAAAGCTCATCTTAGGAATCAATCTCCTGTGGTATTGGCCATTTCAACCAACGACGGTCTTGCAGCAAATGCAAAGAATATTGGCTTGCTGTTGAATACTAAAAATGTATATTTTGTACCCTTTGGCCAGGATGATTCTGAAAACAAACCCAATAGCTTAGTTGCAAAATTCGGGCTGATAGTCCCAACTATAGAAAAGGCCTTTGAGGGTAAGCAGATTGAACCACTTCTAGTATAATGGGGAGAGACAGTAAGACAGGGGACACAGAACCGTCCCCTGTCTTACAAAAATAAGTTACAAGTGTCTTGATATAATAAAGGTATTAATATATAATAAAATAAACACGCGTTTACAATAGACACGGGGTACTTATTATGAAAAGCGAAGAAATTGCAAGGCTGGCCGGTGTTTCTCGTAGCACGGTATCTAGAGTAATCAACAACTATCCTAATGTTCCTCAAGCTACGCGGGATAAGGTTATGAAGGTTATCAAGAAATATAATTTTGAACCTAATGTGTCAGCCAGGGTTCTAGCAGGGAAAGGTACAGATACCCTGGGACTGTTTTTATTCAGTATCTATGACAAAAAGAATCCACTCAGAGTATATGGTAACAGCTATTTTGGACCATTTTTAGATGCTGTCGTAGATACTGGAAACTATAAGGGTTTCTACATTTTGATACACACAATTTATACCCCTCAAGAATGCAGATATATATATCAGACATTTTCACAAAGACGAATTGATGGGGGTATTATTATTGGTACAGAATCTAATCCAGAGATAGAAACAGTTATCTCGAATACCAATTACCCCTTAGCTATTATTGATTACGATCCTGATGAAATTAAGAAGATAATGCATAAAGATGGGAAAATTGTGGTAATTAATTCGTTGGATAGAAAAGGTATCAGTAAATGTATAGATGAGCTTGTCTCCTTAGGTCATAAAGAAATAGGATTCATTGAAGGCCGAAAGACTACTTATTCAGGCTATGTACGAAAAGATGAGTTTATTAAGAGCATGAATCGACACGGCCTTGAACTGAAGAATGAATATATATTGAAGGGTGACTTCGTTAGAGACAAGACAGAGAAAGAAGTAGCTAAAATGATTAATAAGGGCAGGCTTCCTACAGCAATTATTGCATCTAACGACGAAATGGCTCTGGCAGCAATGGATACATTTAGAGCACATAATATAAGCATACCGGAGGATATATCAATAATTGGCTTTGACGATTCGCCTGTAGCATCTTTAGTTGAGCCATCTCTGACAACGGTACGCATCCCCTTTTATACCATGGCACAAAAAGCCGTACAAGCTCTCTCTGAAATGATAAAGGGAAAAGCAGAGGGGCTATTACATTACCAGGTTGATGTTGAATTAATTTGGCGTAAGTCATGTACAAAAAATAAAATTTAGATTAGGAGAAGTGGCTATGAAATTTGGATTTTTTGATGATCAAAACAGAGAGTATGTCATTGAAACACCCAGGACACCATTTCCTTGGATTAATTATCTAGGGAACGACAGTTTTTTTGGATTAATATCTAACACCTCGGGGGGGTACAGCTTTTATAAGGATGCACGCCTGAGGAGAATAACACGCTTCCGTTATAACAACCTTCCCATGGATACCGAAGGCCGGTATTTCTATATAAATGACGGAAAGGATATTTGGAATCCGGGATGGAAGCCTGTAAAAACAGAGCTGGACTTTTATGAGTGCAGGCATGGCCTGGGGTATACCAAAATTCATGGTGAAAAGAATGGTATATCAGTTAAACAGATTTCATTAGTTCCATTAAAATACAATGGAGAGGTTCACAGACTTACTATTACCAATAAAACCTCTGAAAACAAGAATATAAAGCTATTTTCATTCATTGAATGGTGCTTGTGGAATGCATATGATGATATGACTAACTTCCAGAGAAATTACTCCATAGGCGAAGTAGAGATAGACGGGTCTGCAATCTATCATAAGACAGAATACAGAGAGCGTAGAAATCACTATGCCTTTTACTGGGCCAATACTCCTGTTGATGGCTTTGATACAGACAGAGAAACCTTCTTTGGCTTCTACAATGGCGCAGACAGCCCGGATGCTGTGAAAGAAGGAAAGGCATCCAATTCAGTAGCAATGGGATGGCAGCCCATTGCATCACACTATTTTGACATATCCCTAAAACCTCAGGAAGAAAAAGAGATTATCTTTGTTCTTGGATATGTTGAAAACCCTGATGACCAGAAATGGGAAGCATTAAATGTTATTAACAAGACTGAAGCCAAGAAAATGCAAAAAAGTTTTGAAACCTCTGCACAGGTTGATGATGCTATCGCAGAACTAAAGGCTTATTGGGAAGAATTACTGTCTATTTACACAGTTAACACCAATGAAGATAAGCTGAATAGAATGGTTAACATCTGGAACCCTTACCAATGTATGGTTACATTTAATATGTCAAGAAGTGCTTCGTATTTTGAATCAGGAATAGGCCGTGGAATGGGATTCAGAGATTCAAACCAAGATCTTCTGGGCTTTGTACATCAGATTCCGGACAGAGCAAGGGAAAGAATCATAGACATAGCCTCGACACAATTTGAAGATGGCGGCTGCTACCATCAGTACCAGCCATTAACTAAAAAAGGAAATAACGATATAGGTGGTGGATTTAATGACGATCCACTATGGCTAATACTAGGAACATCTGCATATATTAAAGAAACTGGTGATTTTGCCATATTAGACGAGCAAGTTCCATTTGATTCAGATCCTAATAATACTGCAACATTATTAGAACACTTGAAGCGCTCATTCTACCATGTTATTAATAATTTAGGGCCCCATGGCCTACCATTGATTGGACGTGCAGACTGGAATGACTGTCTCAACCTGAACTGCTTCTCAACCACCCCTGACGAATCATTCCAGACAACTGGCGATCCAGATGGTCGCATAGCTGAGAGTATATTTATTGCAGGATTATTTGTGTTTGTTGGTCCTGATTATGCATATCTGATGAGAGCCAAAGGCTTTGAAGACGAGGCTAAGAAAGCAGAGAAGCATATCTCAGAAATGGTAGAGGCAGTAAATAAGCATGGATATGATGGAGATTGGTTCTTAAGAGCATACGATGCCTTCGGAAATAAAGTTGGAAGCGCTGAAAATGAAGAAGGACAAATATTTATAGAGCCTCAAGGAATGTGTGTAATGGCTGAAATCGGCCTTGATAACGGTGATGCCCTCAAGGCCCTGGATTCAGTGAAGGAACGCTTGGAGTGCGACTACGGTATAGTATTGAATAATCCACCGTACTCAAGATACGATAAAAACCTTGGTGAGATTACTTCATATCCACCCGGATATAAAGAAAATGCAGGAGTGTTCTGCCACAATAATCCATGGGTAATTTGCGCTGAGACAAAGCTAGGCAGAGGAACCCGTGCATTTGAGCTTTACAAAAAGTTTACTCCTGCCTTTATTGAGGATATCAGTGAAATCCATAAAACAGAGCCATATGTTTATTCACAGATGATTGCAGGAAAGGATGCCGTGAAGCCTGGTGAGGCTAAGAATTCCTGGTTGACAGGAACAGCAGCATGGACTTTTGTTACAATATCCCAGTACATTCTAGGTATTCATCCTCATTATGATGGACTGCTGATTAATCCGTGCATTCCTGCTGATTGGGATGGATATACTGTAAGGCGTAAGTTCAGAGGGGCAACATATATCATCAATGTAAAAAATCCTTCCCATGTTGAAAAGGGTATAAGCTCAATAAAGGTTGATGGCCAGGCTATTGAAGGTAATATCGTTCCAGTATTTAATGATAATAAGGACCACATTATTGATGTGGTATTGGGCTAATCAAATTAAAGAAACAGAATAAAGACAAATTAAAACAGATATTAATTATGGACAAGGTTATATCAAATAACCTTGTCTTTATATATTTTGAAATTTTTGTCTTAATAATGTTTTACAGTGAGTGTCAAATGGTATATAATACTTTAAAGAAAGTAAGAATAATTGAGGGTGATAAAAATGTACAATAACAATTATCGAAAGTATGGTCCAAGTGCATACGAAGAAGAATTTGATGTATTGCAAGGTCTGAACTCTTATGTTTCCAAGGTTTATGGCTGGATGTTTGCCGGACTTTTGATAACAGCAATTGTAGCTTATCTTGTTTCAACAAGTGAAATCATAGTGGTCTCTATTATTTCCAATCCTTTATTATACTTTGGATTGTTTATAGTTGAATTGATCTTGGTTGGTGCCCTTTCTTCAAGAGTTGAAAAACTGAGCTATGGTACAGCAATTGCATTATTTATCGGTTATGCTGTAGTTAATGGCTTAACATTATCAATAATATTTTTAGCCTATACTGGTGAGACACTTGTGAGTGCTTTTCTGGTTACTTCGTTATCTTTTGGAGCCATGAGCCTGTATGGTTATTTAACAAAAACAGATCTGTTTAAATTCAGAAACATTTTGTTTATGGGCCTAATAGGAATTATTATTACTTCAGTTATCAATGTATTCTTGTCAAACAGCACATTGGATTGGATTACAAGCATTGTAGGTCTGTTTGTGTTCTTAGGGCTTACAGCCTATGATATGCAGAAGCTCAAGGCCTATTATGTGAACACTGGAGGGGATCTTGAACTGAGGCAAAAGGTAGCAATTACAGGTGCTCTTAGTTTATACCTGGATTTTATTAATCTGTTTTTGATTATCCTGAGATTCAGCAGCAGGAGAAGAAACTGATAAAACTGTTATATCAATTGATAAAAGACACCGTGAAGGTGTCTTTTTTGCTTCAATCCTAAATAATCGCACCCTTTAATTATTAATGCATTTTTGTTATGATATTGATACAGAATGGAGTATGAATTGAGGGTAACGAACTTGGATACAAAAAATAATATTGACAGATATAAATTAAAGCAAAAAGCTTCTCTATCAGGCATGGGGGTTGAAAATGCTCCTGAGAATTATGACTGGATTGAGAACATAAGAAATTTTAATATGGACCACAGCCTCAAAACAAGGAAGACAAGGAAATTTAAGCTTAATGTTTTCGGATGCCAAATGAACGAAAGGGACTCTGAAACCATTGCAGGTATGCTGATTGATATGGGCTTTGAAGAAGTTGGTGAGCATGATCCGGCCGATATCATAGTCTTTATTACCTGTTGCGTAAGAGAAAATGCCGAAGAGCGTGTTTACGGCCATATTGGTGCCTTGTCAAAGGAATGTGAGGAAAATGGTTCTATAATAGTTGCTTGTGGATGCATGATGCAGCAGCCTCATATAGTTGAAAAACTTAAAAAATCATATCATAACGTAAAAATTATTTTTGGAACCCATAATGTACACACATTCCCGAAGCTTTTATATCAATATTTTAATAATAAGAAACGAGTAATCGATGTATGGGAGAAGGAAGATAGAATTATTGAGGATCTTCCTGTAAAGCGTACCGAAAAGCATAAGGCCTGGGTTAGTATTATACTTGGATGCAATAATTTCTGTTCATATTGCATTGTTCCCTATGTCAGAGGAAGAGAACGAAGCAGGAGCATGGAAATTGTATTAAATGAGATTAGGGAGCTTGCAAAGGATGGATGTAAGGAGATTACCCTGTTAGGTCAAAATGTGAATTCCTATGGAAATGATCTGGGGCAAAAGAATCTTTTTGCCAAACTTCTTAATGCCATAGAAGATATTGACGGTATTTCACGGGTTCGATTTATGACATCACATCCTAAGGATCTTTCTGATAGCCTGATAGATGCTATGAAAAATTGCAAGAAGGTTTGTAATCATCTGCATTTACCCTTCCAATCGGGAAGCACACGTATTTTAGAAAAGATGAACAGGAGATATACCAAAGAAGGCTATCTTAACCTAGTAGATAAAATAAAGCGGCAAATTCCTGACATTGCATTAAGTACAGATATAATAGTAGGCTTTCCCGGTGAGACCGATGAGGACTTCGAGGATACCCTTGATGTTATTAGGAAGGTTCAGTTTGATGCTGCCTTTACATTTATTTATTCGCCAAGAAGGGGAACTCCGGCCGAAAAAATGGAGCAGATTGTCTCATCTAAAGTAATAAGCAGGAGATTTCAAACCCTTCTGGATATTCAAAAGGATATCGGTACTGATTTGGCCAAGAAAGTCGAAGGTAAGACCGTGGAAGTATTGGTTGACGGCCCGAGTAAACAAAACCCCAATATTTTATCTGGGCGTACTAGGACAAATCGCCTGGTAAACTTCGAGGCCGAAGGTGTAAAAAAAGGAGATATTGTTTTGGTGGATATAGTTAGGGCAGGAGCTTTCTGGCTGGAAGGCAGAGGGGGGAAGGTAATTGGCTAAGCTAACCCCCATGATGGAGCAATACATGGAAATCAAGCAAAAGTATAAGGACTGTATTCTCTTTTTCAGGCTTGGTGATTTTTATGAAATGTTCTTTAGTGATGCTGAAACGGCATCAAGGGAACTGGAAATTACCTTGACCGGCAGGGACTGCGGCTTAGAAGAGCGTGCTCCTATGTGTGGTGTACCCTATCACGCAGCAGCCACATATATATCCAGACTTATAGCCAAGGGGTATAAGGTGGCAATTTGTGACCAGATTGAGGATCCGGCTTTAGCCAAGGGGATAGTAAAACGGGATGTAACAAGGGTAATCACTCCGGGAACGGTCATTGACCCGACAATGCTTGAGGAAAAGAAGAACAATTATCTCATGGCAATATACTGCCAGCAGATTTACTTCGGTATAGCTGTTGTAGATGTTTCAACTGGTGAATTCTATTCCACTCAGATTACATGGGGAAGCTCCATGGGTAAGCTCATAGACGAAATATCAAGGTATAAGCCCTCTGAAATCATTGCAAATGCAGAGCTTAAGAATTCTCAGGATTATAAATCCTATTTTATTGATTTTTTAAGGAAAGAACCTTCTATAATAGATGATGGGTTTTTCAACATAGATAACAGCAATGAGAAGCTTATTGAAGCCTTTGGAGAAAACCCTTTTAAAAACCTGGACTTAGCCAAGTGTGCATCAGGATCATTGCTGTCCTATCTGGATTCTACACAGAAGCTGGAATTAAGGCATATTGAAAAGGTCAAAATATATAAGATTGAGCAGTATATGATGCTGGATGCCTCATCAAGAAGAAGTCTCGAGATTACTGAAACTATGAGGGAATCCCAGAAAAAAGGATCCCTGTTATGGGTTCTGGATAAAACCTCAACCTCCATGGGGGGAAGAAAACTTAGAAAATGGATTGAACAGCCCCTTTTAGATGTCAATGAAATAAATATGAGGCTTGATTCAGTATCTGAGCTTAAGGACAGCTTCATGGTCAGACAGGAGCTGATGGAGCTGTTAAGAGGAGTTTATGATATAGAAAGGCTTTCTTCAAAACTTGTTTTCGGTACTGTAAATGCAAGAGATTTATTATCCTTAAAAGTATCTTTATCAAAGCTTCCGCACATCAAAGATTTAATCCAGGAACTTGATTCAGAATACAATACTCAAATATATGAACGCCTTGATTTATTAGAGGATGTTTATAATCTTATTGAAATATCTATTAACGAAGAACCACCCCTAGCCATCAAGGAGGGGGGGATAATCAAGGGAGGCTATGATCAGAGGGTTGACGAATATCGCAAAGCTGCCACAGAGGGTAAACTGTGGATTTCAGAGCTTGAAGCTCGAGAGAGGGAACGAACCGGAATAAAAAGCCTGAAGATACGGTACAACGATAATTTCGGATACTTCATTGAAGTGACTAAGGCAAATATGTCCCTAGTTCCTGAAGAATATGAAAGAAAGCAAACACTGGTTAATAGCGAAAGATACATTATAGAGGAGCTAAAACAGCTAGAAAACACCATACTTGGTGCAGAGAGCAAGGTCGTGCAGAGGGAGTATGACTTATTCTGTCAAATAAGAGATACTGTTGCTGGGCATGTAGTTAGACTAAAGACCACATCAGACTGTATTTCCACTCTTGATGCCCTATGCTCCTTTGCTGAAATTGCAGATAAAAACCAATATGTCAGACCGGGAGTAGACGAGAGCGGGACAATTGAGATAATAAATGGCAGACATCCTGTCATTGAACAGGTTTTGACTGAATCTCAATTTGTTCCTAATGATACTTATCTTGACACCGATCAAAACCGTATCAGTATTATAACTGGTCCTAATATGGCTGGAAAATCAACTTATATGAGACAAGTTGCCTTAATAACTCTAATGGCCCAGGCCGGGAGCTTCGTTCCGGCAGAGAAGGCAAGGATAGGTCTTGTGGATAGAATTTTTACCCGAATTGGTGCATCTGATGACCTGGCATCAGGCCAAAGCACATTCATGGTTGAAATGACAGAAGTGGCTAATATCCTTGAAAATGCAACCCCTAAGAGCCTTTTAATATTAGATGAAATAGGACGAGGAACCAGTACATACGACGGCTTAAGTATTGCTTGGGCAGTCATAGAATATATAAATGACATGAGCAGACTTGGCTGCAGAACCCTGTTTGCGACCCATTATCACGAGCTGACAGAGCTTGAGGACAAGCTTCACGGCATAAAAAACTATTGTGTTTCGGTCCGTAAAAAGGGTGATGATATTATTTTTTTAAGAAAGCTTACAAGGGGTGGAGCAGATAAAAGTTATGGCGTAGAAGTTGCCGCCCTTGCCGGAATTCCTGATTCTGTGATAGAGAGGGCTAAGCTTATTTTACAGAATCTTGATGAAGCTGATATTAACAGAAACAATAAAAGGCGCATCAAAAAGCCTGTTGAGGGGCAGCTTGATTTATTTGCTTCAAGTTCTCTTTCGAAGGCAGAAAGAGAAGTGTTAGATGAGCTAAAAAGGCTTGATCCATCACTTTTAACACCACTAGATGCATTAAATGAGCTCTATAGCCTCCAACAGAAGCTGAAGTAGTCCGAACCAGTGAAGGAGAGTACCCATGAATAAAATTGTATTGTTAGATGAAGTAACAGCAAATCAGATTGCGGCAGGTGAGGTTATAGAAAGACCCGCATCGGTTGTTAAGGAATTGGCGGAAAATGCTATAGATGCAGAAGCTACACAGATTACTGTAGAAATTCGAAATGGAGGAATATCCTACATACGGATTACCGATAATGGTGCAGGTATTGATGGCGAAGATATTGAATTTGCTTTTGAAAGGCATGCAACCAGTAAAATAAGAAACATTAAGGATCTAGATACGCTTTCAACTATGGGATTCAGAGGAGAAGCCCTGGCTTCAATCGCTTCAGTTTCAGATGTTGAAGTTGTATCCAAAACCCGGGATGCCCAAACCGGTACAAAGGTCCAGATAAAGGGCGGGCAAGTGCTTACAAAAACCAGTATTGGCAGCCCTGATGGCACAAGCTTTACAGTACGGGACATTTTTTACAATACACCAGCAAGATACAAGTTTTTGAAAAAGGACAGTACTGAGGCGGGCTATGTTTCAGAGGTAATAATCCGCCTTGCTCTGGCTAATCCCGATATATCTTTTAAATATATTCAGAACAATAAGCTACAGCTTCATACACCGGGAAATAATGATTTGCTCAGTACAATATACAGTATTTTTGGGAAGGATACTGCAAAGGCTGTTCTGCCTTTAAACTATGAAAATGAGGGTTTTAAGATAACTGGTTTCATTGGTAAACCTGAAATAGCAAGAGGAAATAGAAATAACCAATACATGTTTTTAAACGGAAGATATATAAAAAATCCTGTAATAACTAAGTCCTTAGAGGAGGCCTATAAAACAATACTAATGCAAAAGAAGTTTCCCTTTGCTATTCTGCTTGTAGAAACCTCACCACAAAATTATGATGTGAATGTTCATCCTCAAAAGCTCGAAGTACGCTTTGCAAATGACAGTTCGCTATTCAGCACCATATATCATGGAGTAAAAAACGCTATAATAGGCGGGCTTGAAATAAGAAGCTTTGAAAAGCCTGCGAAAGTTTTGACCCATGAAACTGAACCTGTAGTAATACAACCTGCTATTATCCCTTCTGCAAAAGATAGCATGGTTGAAAACATGCAGGAAGCTTCAGACTCTACAAAAACTTCAGAAGCCGATCAGAACACATATAGGGCATCACAGACAGTATCAGAGAATAAGACTG
>JAAYTU010000033.1 GCA_012523705.1 Clostridiaceae bacterium | reverse complement strand
TAATATAGAGAATATTTATGAGCCTGTACATGATGGCACCCTTTCGGGCTTATTAAAAAACATGGATAACTGGAGTATTGATATTTCAGTAGTTCAGCCCGTTTTAACTAATTCGTCACAGGTAATCAGCATTAATGAATTTGCAAGAAATATTTGTTCAGAGAGAATTATATCCTTCGGAGCTATTGATCCCCATTCAAAGGATTATAAAAGTCAGATAGATTTCGTTGTAGATTTAGGATTAAAGGGACTAAAGTTTCATGCTGAATATCAGAACTTCATAGTTGATGATAATAATATGCTTAAGATATATGATTATGCTTTAAGTAAAGAATTAATTATTTTACATCACGCAGGCTTTGACCCTGGTTTTTCACCACCCTTTAAAAGCACTCCACAGCAATTTGCAAACATTGTTGATGCAATGCAAGGAGGCATAATTATTGCCGCACATTTTGGCGGCCATGCACAATGGGACGATGTAGAAAAACATCTAGCCGGAAGGAATATATATCTTGATACCTCAATGGGATTTGAATATTTCTCACATGAACAATTTATTAGAATAGTAAGAACTCACGGAGCAGACAAGGTATTATTCGGATCTGACTCCCCCTGGAGTAATGCAAAAACTGAAATCGAGCATTTAAATACGCTCCCCCTTTCACAAAGGGAGAAGGATGATATATTATTTGGTAATGCAAAGAGATTACTTAAGTTATAAATTAAGATTTGTCTTCTTATCTATTTTGGGAATCCTGTTATAAAATCTAGAATTTCGAACAGGTGCCAGATAGGATAAAACCTTGTTATTAAAAATCTTGACATACATTATGGTGATAGGATGGTAATTATGGAAAAAAGTTATATTTATGAGGTTACACCGGATCTTTCTGATTTAAACGAAAATGGTTTTTTAAAGCCTTATGCCTACCAGAACCTTTTTGCAAAAATAGCTGAAGAGCACTTAAGTAAAATAAACCTGAATATGGATACCACAATAAAATACAATCTCGCCTGGGCACTAATATCTTTATCCTTTGAAATAGTATCTCCCGTCAGAGGCATAGGAAAGCTCTTTGCTCAGACATGGCACTCAGGTAAGAAGGGGCCCTATTACAGGCGTGAGCTGGTCTTTAAAAATTCAGAGGGTGATATTCTTTTTCAGGGCTCAACCTTCTCAATACTTCTTGATTTGAACACCAGGGCTGTTTATAGGAAGAAGGAGACTCCTTTTCCTATCGGTGCACCTATAGAGGAAATCACAATAAAGGCGCAGCCTACATTTAAGTCAGATATAGAGTTTACTGAAGTAGAGAAAAGAAAGGTATATAACAGCCATATTGATTGTCTGGGACACGTTAACAATATCAGGTACGGAGAATTTGCCTACGATGCCCTCACAGAGGATGAAAAGAATAATCTAGAGAATCTAAAACGATATGAGATTTACTTTTTATCTGAGCTTAGGAGTAATGAAAATTTTTCCATTATGCGAGCATATATTAATGATAATGATAACAGTATTATCTTCAGAGGGACAAACCTTTCAAGGGATCAGCACTCCTTTGATGTAATAATGAGCTTTAAATAAAATTAGTCCTGTTGTTTACACAGCAGGACTAAATCTCTACTAAATATGGCAGCTGGCTGCAACTCGCTCTAATTTTCTACATACTTAAACACAGAACCATGGGTTATTTCAGACAACCCCATCATCTTTGATGAAGAATGAGCGTCAAAAACATAAACATACTGCCCATCGTAAGTATTCATTGTAAGCTTGCTATCCTTGATTTCATAGGTACCAATTCCTAAATAGCTGCTGAGAGGTGAAGAGCTGAACATGAAGGTTCCATCTGAATCTAGAAAAGTCAAACATTTGTGACACAACTTCAGATAAAATTCTCTAAATAAAGCTGAGGGTTCTATTTATTAATATTTATTGTTTTGTCAAGAAAGAACGCGATAGCAATCCTTGATTAAATAGTAATTATCATCCTAGACAGTTTTAAATTATATATTATTACAACAATAGAACTAATAATGATGTGAACAAAAACTATAAATATCAATAGCAGTCTTAAGTAAATAAAAAGTCGGACGACAGAAATCAAATGCTTTGACTTCTACCTCCGACATCATACCTTTCTTAATGCGCCGCGGATCTGTCTCCGGGCTGTTGGTCTTACGGTCTTTAGACGAGGAAGGCGCCTCCTGTCTCGCGCTTAGAAATCCAGGTCGCTTACCTTCTTTGCATACTTTTGGATGAACTCTCTCCTGGGCTCAACCTTTTCACCCATTAACACAGTTAGAACATCATCTGTGACAACATGATCTTCCACATCCACCTTCAGAATCTGGCGGGTTTCAGGATTCATGGTTGTTTCCCAGAGCTGTTCTGAGTTCATTTCACCTAGACCTTTAAAGCGCTGTAGGGTGATGCTTCTATCATTTCTGTCCCAGCCCTTTTCAGCTAAAAGCTTATCTAATTCACGTTCATTATATACATAGAATTCTTCTTTGCCCTTCTTTACCTTAAAAAGAGGCGGCTGAGCAATATATACATGACCTTTATCAACAAGAGGCCTCATATACCTGTAGAAGAATGTCAGCAGCAATGTTCTGATATGCTTACCATCTACGTCTGCGTCGGCCATAATAATTACCTTATGGTAGCGAAGCTTTGACAAATCCATTTCATTTGCAAATCCGGCTCCCAATGCTGTTATTACCGGACTGAGCTTTTCATTACCGTAAACTTTATCTTCTCTTGCTTTCTCAACATTAAGCATTTTACCCCAAAGAGGTAGAATAGCCTGGAATCTTCTGTTTCTGCCTTGTTTAGCACTACCTCCTGCAGAGTCTCCCTCAACAATGAATATTTCACATTTTGAAGCGTCCTTTTCTGAACAGTCAGCAAGCTTTCCGGGTAGTGTTGTGGATTCTAAAGCAGACTTTCTCTTTGTCATTTCCCTTGCTTTTCTTGCAGCCTCCCTGGCCCTGAATGAGAGCAAGGTTTTCTCAATAATAATCTTCGCTATCTTGGGGTTCTCTTCTAAAAAGTATGCCAACTTTTCTGTTACGGCGCCTTCTGTAAAGGATCTTATATCAGCATTACCAAGCTTTGTCTTAGTTTGGCCCTCAAATTGAGGATTCTGTAACCTGACACAAACAATAGCAGTTAATCCTTCTCTTATATCCTCTCCGGACAGATTTTTATCGTTTTCCTTCAACTGACCCGTTTTTCTTGCATAATCATTTACAACCTTGGTAATACCACTTTTAAAACCTGTAATATGGGTTCCGCCTTCAGTGGTGTTAATATTATTGGCGTAGCCATAAGTATTCTCGTTAAAGGAATCTGTATATTGCATTGCAACTTCGAGCTCTACCCCATCTTCCTTTGACTCAAAATAGATAACTTCAGGATGAATTGCCTCTTTATTCTTATTAATATACTCAACAAAGGAGCTGATTCCACCATCGTAGTGAAGAACAACCTTATTCTGTTCTTCTTCTCTGTCATCAATAAGTGTAATTGTAATAAACTTATTTAAGAAGGCCATCTCTCTGAAACGCTTTAACAGAATATCAAAATCATAAACTGTCTCTTCGAAGATTTCGGCATCGGGCTTAAAGGTAGTTTTTGTTCCCGAAAACTCAGGCGAGCATTCGTCTACAACCTCAACATCAGTAACTGGCTTACCCTTTTCGTAGCATTGCTTATAAACCTTACAGTCACGGGATACCTCTACTTCCATCCATTCAGAAAGAGCATTAACAACAGCAGCACCCACACCGTGCAGACCGCCTGAAACCTTATAGCCATCTCCGCCGAACTTTCCGCCGGCATGAAGCATAGTATGAACAACCTGCATAGTAGGAATCTTTAATTTAGGATGTATTCCTGTTGGGATACCGCGACCGTTATCTAATACTGTAACACTGTTATCCTTATTCAAAACAATCTCGATTTTGTCACAGTAACCAGCTAATGATTCATCTATACTATTATCAACAATTTCATATACCAGATGATGAAGTCCTCTCGAAGAGGTGCTACCGATATACATACCCGGCCTTTTTCTAACAGCCTCTAATCCTTCCAATACTTGAATCTGTTCTTCATTGTATCCATTATGATTATTTATTTCAGACATTAAATCGGTTCCTCCTGTAATCATCAGCTATTTTTGCAACGCGTTTTTTTAAAGTATTTGACGATATGGGAGATAAAAAAACCTTTTGCTTTCCCTCCGTCAATGCTACTATAAAGGATTTTGGAATATCTGTGCCCACTGTTCTAACTATTCCACTTTCCTCACTTTTCTTTAAGAATTCTCTTGTATTATTAGAAGTTGTAGTTTTTTCGATATCCATGATTGCAACAATATCATCAAAAAAAACAACCTCTTCCTCACCTATATGTAAATACAAAATTATCACCTTCTCAATTTTATTCTAGTTTTTAATTAAGGTCAACTTTGGAAGAAATTATACCTTTTTCTATGAAAAACTTTTTAATATTACGATTTTTCATATCATGGTATGAAAGCTCATCGGTTGTTGTAATGATTGTTTGAACATCCATCAACCCTTTTAATAAATATTCCTGGCGGCTCTGATCTAGCTCAGACATTACATCATCCAATAAAAGTACGGGCTTTTCTCCCTTTATGTTCTCTACATAGAATAATTCTGCAATTATAAGTGACAGGGCCAAGGTTCTTTGTTGTCCTTGAGAGCAGTATTGTCTTGAACTCATCTCATTTAACAATATCTCAAAATCATCTCTGTGAGGGCCATATATACATTGTCCAATATGCTTTTCCTTTTCCAGCCCTTTTATAAGTTCTTCAGATAACCTGCTAATAAAAAACTCCTGGTCTGCATCTTCAGCAAAGCTGCAGTATGTTTTATATGTCATGTCAGATTCTTCTAAATTACCGGTTATGCTTTTTATCTCTCTTTTCATATACGCATTCAGCTCATTTATGGCTTTCATCCGGTAGTATGCAATCTTTCCACCATAATTAGAAATTTGTTCGTTCCAAACAGGAATTGTGTCTCCGAATTTATCCTTTTTCTCGTTTTTCAATGCAATAGATTTATTCTTTATAAGAGTATTGTATCTTTTTAAAAAATGAAGATACTGCCTGTTTGTCTGGCAAAGGAATATGTCTATAAATCTTCTTCTTACAGCAGGTGATCCTTTGATCACTTCCAATGTTTCAGGAGAGAAGAAAATCATATTGAGTGTTCCTAATATATCTGAAAGCTTCTCTCTTTTTACGCCGTTAATCTCGGCGTATTTGCCTCTTTCTAGAATATATTTTACTGAAATTGTATTGTCCCTGCCTGCAATTGTAGCAGTCAAATTTACTTCGAAGCCATTGGATTCATGGCGAATTAAATCACGATAATTATTGGTTCTGTGTGATTTTCCAGTAGCTGATATATAGAGTGCCTCTAAGATATTTGTCTTACCCTGAGCATTTTGACCATATAAAATATTAATGCCCTCTCCAAAATTAATAGTCTGTTTATTATAATTTCTGAAGTTGATTAATTCTAATTGCTTTACGGTCAATTTCTCTCACCATTATGAACAACCTTAAACTCATGGCCGTTTACAGTTACTATATCACCATGTCTTAGTTTTCTTCCGCGACGGTGTTCCTCTTCATTATTAACAAATATCTCATATTCTAAAACAAGATACTTTGCTTCCCCACCAGAGGAAGCAATATTTGCAAGCTTTAAAAACTGATCAAGCCTTATATATTCAGTTGTAATTTTAATTTCCTTCATAAAAACCTCTATGCGTTTTTCATTCTTACAGGCAAGATAAGGTATGTATATCTGTCATTTTCCTCTGATGTTATGATACATGGCCCCACTGGTGAAGTAAAAGAGATTCTAATTTTTTCCTCATCAATTACTCTTAAGGCATCAATAAAATATCTAGGATTAAACCCAATAACAAGAGGAGCACCATCATTACTGATAGTAATTTCCTCCTTTGAGATACCTATATCGGTAGTTGAAGAAATAACAACAGTATCATCATTAATGGTGAACTTTACAGGAAAACGTTTATCCTCACTTGTTATAAGAGAAGCTCTTTCTATGCTGTCAATAAGATCCCTGGTATTAACTGTGATAATTGTTTCAAACTGAGAAGGAATATAGCTTCGGTAATTCATAAAATCTCCATCCAGGACATTGGATGAAATTCTGCATTCCTTCAGAATAAATGAAATAATATTTCCGGATAATGAAACTGTTACAGAATCATCATTTGCATCTAATATTTTCATTACCTCACTCATATTCTTACCGGGAACAACAACAGAAAAATTAACATCTTCCTTTATCAATGTATTGCTTACAGCCATTCTGAATCCGTCCAATGCAGCGATGGTAACCTCACTGTTTTCTACTTCTATCAAAACACCTGTCATGATTTTTCTATTTTCATCAGAGCCAACCGCAAAGATTGTCTGTTTGATTATATCTTTAAGGGCAGTCTGGGAAATAGTAAAGGACAACTCTTCTTTCTCATATATTGGAGGCATTGGGTATGATTCAGCATCCAAACCCACGATTTCAAAATATGTGGTTAAGCATTCTATCTTTACTCTGTAATTATTTGTTACCTCAATATAAACAGGAGCATCCGGAAGCTTTCTGATTATTTCACCAAAAATCTTGGCATTGACAACTATAGATCCTTTTTCCTTAATATCAGCTTCTAAATTGTATTCAACGGCAAAATCAAAATTATTACCTATAAGCTTTAATAAATCTCCAGCCTCTAAGTATATACCTTCAAGAACAGGCTGTGTTGCCTTTGGCATGATAGCTCTTTGAACAACATTTATGGCTTCAAGCAGATTTTGTTTAGGAACGATAAGCTTCATCTTTTTATCTCCTTCTTTATATTATTTTATTTTTAGTAACAGTAGTAATAAGTGCTGTTGATAGTGTTGAAAACTATGTCAAATTATTGAGGATCTTAGCTTTCATCATGTTAATAAGTCTGTTAATAAAGAGTGAACATATTTGTATAACTTTTAAATATTAAAAACATCTTTTCTATCAACATAAATTAATCAACATATACACAGAAATGTGGGGATTACTGTTGTCCTTTTTCCAATCTACTGTTTTCCTGTAATATTTCGCCTTATTTCTGTAATAGCTCGTCTTAACTCAGCACTTTTATCAATCTCGCTGGATATCTTGTCGTAAGCATGCATAACAGTTGTGTGATCCCTTCCTCCAAATGCCTGCCCAATCTTTGGAAGTGACATATTTGTTAATTCTCTGCACAGATACATGGCCACCTGGCGTGGATAAGATATATCCCTTGATCTTTTTTGAGATATTATTTGATCCGGGGATATATCATAATATCTGGAGACAACCTTCATTATAGTTTTATAATTAATATCTACAGCATTGATTCCTGAGATAATCTCCTTTAAGCAGTCCTTAGCAAGGTCTAATGTTATAGGAGATCCTGTTAGCGAAGCATATGCAATAACTCTGTTCAAAGCTCCTTCAAGTTCTCTAATGTTGGACTCAATATTGTCAGCAATATAGACTAAAACCTCCTGGGGAATATCATAATTCTCCAGCTGAGACTTCTTTGCAAGTATAGCAATTCTGGTTTCAATATCAGGGGCCTGAATATCGACAGGTAATCCCCATGCAAATCTTGAACGCAGTCTTTCTTCAAGAGTGAGAATATCCTTTGGCGGCTTGTCACTAGAAATCACAATCTGCTTATTTAACTCATAAAGAGCATTAAAGGTGTGGAAGAATTCTTCCTGGGTCCTTTCCTTGCCTCCAATAAATTGAATATCATCTATCAGAAGAACATCAATGCTTCTGTATTTGCTTCTGAACTCTTCGTTCCTGTCATCTCTGATGGCATTAATAAGATCATTTGTAAATTTTTCAGAGGATGTATACAGAACTTTAGAATCCTTATTATTCTCTAAAATATAATGGCCTATAGCATGTAAAAGATGAGTTTTTCCAAGACCAACCCCCCCATAAATAAAAAGAGGGTTATGGGAGGTTGCCGGAGCTTCGGCAACGGCGAGGGCAGCTGCGTGAGCAAGCTGGTTGCCATTTCCCTTTACAAAGGTATCAAAGGTATATTTGGGATTTAAAATGGACAGTTTTTGTGAACCGTCATTATCTGCAGTATTTGTCTCAGCAGGATCTGAGGGATATTCCGAGGAATTCAATACTAAGTCTAAATCTAAATCACGGTTTGTTACATATTTAACAGAGTTTTTTATAAGATCATAGTATCTTGATTTAATTAATCCTAAATTATAATCAGAGGGTACTTCGAGAACGAGGCAATTATTGTTAATTGATAAAGGTATAAGCGTCTCTATCCATGTAGAGAAACTGACACTAGTCATCTCCGCCTCAAGTAATTTCATGACATTTTGCCATGTTTCATTCAAATTAGACGCCATTAGAAATTCCTCCATGTACTAAATAAGAGCTTGTTTCACAAATATTGTATCTCAAAAAATGTTAAAATAATAAAAAAATAAGGTTTAGTAAAAATTCCATAATAAAAAACGAAGAACCCTCGCCATTTAAGACGGGGACACTCTCGATACTTAATATCGTAATAATAAATATATCAAAATTCAAAGATTCTTTCAACAATAATATTACTACATCTTGACTTTATCAAAGGATAGGTTATATAATATTGAATGCTGTCTTTACAATTAGTTAAAAGATTTATTAATTTTATGATAAAAAAATACTGAACGGGGGTGCCAGATATGATTCGTACCTATCAGCCTAAGAAAAGGCAAAGAAAAAAAGAACATGGTTTCAGAAAAAGAATGAAGACTGCTAATGGAAGAAAAGTTTTAAAGAGAAGAAGAGCAAAAGGCAGAAAAAGACTGACTGCATAAGACCATTAAATTGGTCTTTTCTTCTATTTGGTAATGATTTATTATATTATAATAAGAATATTATTTTTTAAGAGCTGAAAAAAGGTCAATAATGGATATGAGGAATATAAGAAAAGAAGAGTGAGGATGAAGCCTGTTTTAACAAAAAACAAGGAATTTCATAGAGTTTACAGCAAAGGAAAGTATGCGGCTTCTACTACCTTAGTCGTCTATTATATTAAGAATAGACTGGACTATACTAGGATTGGTATAACAGCAAGTAAAAAAGTCGGAAACGCTGTAAAAAGGAACAGGATGCGAAGACTTATTAAAGAAAATATCAGACAACTTTTTTACAAACTGCCAAAAGGAATAGATTTAGTCCTGGTAGCTAGAAAATCAGATTCCCAGGCGACTTTTGATACAGTTGGTAAAGAAATGAGGTATCTTTTTTATAAGTTAGGTCTATTAGAGAAGGAAAGCCAATGATTAAAAAGCTAATAATCAGTATCATAAAGTTTTATAGGCAATCTCTGTCCCCATTGAAAAGAACTCCGACATGCAGATTTTATCCAACCTGTTCCCAGTATGCCCTTGAGGCCGTAACAAAGTACGGAGCTTTAAAAGGAACATATTTGGCTATAGTTAGAATACTAAAGTGTCATCCCTTCCATCCCGGAGGATATGACCCTGTAAAATAGAAATGAGGAAAGATCAATGAGTGCACTACTAGGATTAATTGGCAAATTATTTGGTAGATTAATGTTATTTATATATAGTACGATTGGAGCTAATAACTATGCTCTTTCTCTGGTGATAATGACATTAATCTACAAACTATTAACTTTACCTCTTTCCATTAATCAAGCGAAATCTTCACAGAAAATGAAGGAATGGCAGCCAGAGCTCCAAAGAATCCAGGAAAGATATAAAAATGATAAGCAAAGGCTTCAGGAGGAGCAGGCTAAATTTTATGAGGAAAAGGGATATAACCCCATGAAAGGGTGTCTTCCTATGTTGATACAATTCCCCATAATTATTGCTCTTTTCTATGTTATCAGAATGCCAATGGCATACATGATGAAAACACCTGCAGCTGCTGTTACTCATATGGTTATTCAATCTGTTGAAGAAGGCTATTTAAACGAAAATACTTTAAAGGACTTTACTTTTAAAGAAATCAAAGAACTTCAAAACAAAGACGATAGTACTGTTTTATATCTTCAAGAAACATATAAGTCATTGACAAAAAAGGATCCATATATAGAGATAAAGGTACTAGAAGTAGCTAACAGATATCCTGAAATAGTTAATGAGAATTTTTACCTTTCTCAAGAGCAGAAGGATGTACTTTTAGGACTGGATTTGA
This sequence comes from Clostridiaceae bacterium, assembly GCA_012523705.1. Lineage (GTDB taxonomy): Bacteria > Bacillota > Clostridia > DSM-8532 > DSM-8532 > DTU059. The sequence goes on along the minus strand of JAAYTU010000033.1, from coordinate 11,898 downwards.
GAATGTTTAAGGTATTTAATCTTGGTGTTAAGCCAACATTTGAATTAGCCAAGATCAAAGAGGATCCGGCAACATTTCTGCCGCCATTACTTCTATTATTGATTGCGGTGGCAACAACATATTTTACTTCTTTGTTACTTATGGGAAACCAACAGCTACAAGCTAAGGATAAGGATGGTAATCCTGTTAATACCGGATGTGCAGGAAAGGCTATGCTTTGGATGAGCCCTATAATGACGCTTGTCATTGGTTCTCAAACGCCTAGTGGATTAGCAGTTTATTGGACAATTAATAATATAATTAGCTTTGCTCAGCAAAAGGTAATCAATAATATTTATAGTAAAAATGATGACAATCAGCAGGATAAGGCAGAACAAAGGGACACTAAAGGACAACTTAACAGCAATGACCCGAAAGGTTCTAAAAAGCAGCTCAGCATAGAATCAAAAAATGGGTCAAACCACCAACACAAACCAAAAGCCCAGAAGGAGGAGAAGAAGAGTGCAAAGGTCCGTAACAAAAGAGGCAAAAAGCGTAGATGAAGCGATACGACTTGCTTGTGAAGAATTAGATGTAGTAGAAGACGATGTAGAAATTGAAATAATAAATGAAGGAAACAAGGGATTATTAGGTATTATCGGAAGCAAGAATGCAGTAGTTAAGGTCACAAAAAAGGCCGGAATTGATGATGTAATCGTTGATTTTCTAAGACCAATATTTGAACACATGGATATTACAGCTCAGTTGGATATTATCCATGAAGAAAATCAAATAACTGTTAATCTGACAGGAGATGATGTTGGAATTGTAATAGGAAGAAGGGGTGAAACCCTAGATTCATTACAATATCTTTTAAGCCTGGTAGTTAACCGCAGCTCAGATGAATATATTCGTGTAATCATGGATGTTGCAGGATACAGGAAAAAAAGGGAACAGACCCTTGTCAGACTTGCGAATCGCATGGCAGACAAGGTTACAAGATATCGTAAGAGTATGACATTAGAGCCTATGAATCCTTATGAAAGAAGAATAATTCATTCTACTTTACAGGGACACAGGTATGTAGATACTGAAAGTATAGGCGAGGATCCGAACCGCAAGGTTGTTGTCCGATACAAGGCAAATTATTAACAGGAATACGGGGCTGTCTTAAAAATTACGATTTTGAGACAGCCTATTTAAATTATATAAAGAAAAAGGAAGCATTAAAGGAATTACCATGATAAACGACACAATTGCCGGTATTTCAACAGCTGTAGGAAATTCAGGAATCTCTGTTATTCGTATGAGTGGTCCTGAAGCTGTTTTGATAGCTGACAGATTATTTAAAGGGAAGAAGAGGGTTTCCGAACAGGAATCCCACACAGTTCAATATGGAAAAATACTTTTCCCGGAAACAGGTGAGAGTATTGATGAGGTTCTTCTGACCAAAATGAAGGCTCCCAGGACCTACACCCGAGAGGATGTGGTGGAGATATCCAGCCATGGCGGTTATACCATAGCAAGAGCCTTGTTGAATCTTCTTTATGAAAATGGAGCCAGACCTGCAGAGGCAGGAGAATTTACAAAAAGAGCATTTTTAAACGGTAGGATAGACTTATCTCAGGCTGAAGCAGTTATGGATATAATTCAGGCAAGAACTGAAAGAGTTTCCAAGGTTGCAATAAAACAGCTTGAAGGAGATGTATCCCAAAGGCTCAACCAGATAAGGGAGAGCATAATTCTGCTCCTTTCAGGAATTGAGGTTAACTTAGATTATCCGGAGTATGATGCTGAAGAGGTCACCATAAACCAGATAGAACAAGAAACCGAAAAAATAATAAAAGAGCTGGATAACCTTATTAAAAGCTTCAGATTCGGAAAGCTCTTAAGAGAGGGTATGGAGGTTGTAATAGCCGGTAAGCCAAATGTGGGTAAGTCATCACTTATGAACAGGCTTACAAGAAAGAACAAATCCATAGTAACCGATATTCCCGGCACAACAAGGGATGTTATCGAAGATTATATCAATATTAAAGGCATTCCGGTAAAGCTTCTGGATACTGCAGGAGTAAGATCAACCCATGATATTGTAGAACAGCAGGGAGTGGAAAGAAGCTTAAAGGCCATTTCAGATGCGGATCTCATTATTGTTATTTTTGATAGCTCAAGAGAAATTGGCGGGGAGGATCAGTCAATAATTAATAAAGCAAAGGAAGAGCAAAAGCCATACATTCTATGCTTTAACAAAATTGACCTTATAGAGGATGAAGAAAAACTGGAAGCTCTGAAGATGGAAAATCCTCATGCCAAATTTATATCCATTACGGAGGATGCCGGAATAGAAAAGATCGAGGAAAGTATTTTCAATTTTGCAACAGAAAACAACCAGGACATAGATAACCAAGTTCTTATCACCAATGCAAGACATGAGCATCAGCTAAAAAGGGCAAAGGAGTATTTAGAGACTGTTTTATCAAATTGCAAAATGAGGATGACTTTAGACATATTGGCATTGGATCTTAAGGCCTCTCTCGAGGAGCTCGGAAAAATAACAGGACACCATGCAGATGAGGATGTTGTAAATGCAATATTTGCAAGGTTCTGCCTAGGTAAGTAATATAGAGACAAGAGGACTCTGTTAACTAAGTATGAAGAAATGAGGCCTATCGACTCGCTTGTAGTATCCTGTAACTGCCAATCAGATATTAATTCATCAGTCCTCTTGTCACACCCTGTCATCTAGGAGGAAAATTATATGCCTAATAACCATGTAGCAATTGTAAAATAAATCATTAATGCTACTGCGTCAACAATAGTTGTTATCAATGGACCCGCCATAATAGCAGGATCGAATTTGAGCTTTTTAGCTATAATAGGTAGTGTCCCACCCACAATCTTAGCCAATACAACTGTAAAGAACAGTGTAGAGGATACAGTTAAAGCTACATATATATCGGTTGACTCTAACAGATATATTCGGAAGAAGTTAACAACAGAGAGGATTATACCTATAATCCCACTTATACACAGTTCTTTTCTTAATACTTTGAAGATATCACTAATCTGTAATTCCCCTAAAGCCAAACCCCTTATTATAAGGGTTGAGGACTGCGAACCGGAGTTTCCGCCCGTATCCATAATCATAGGTATAAAGGCAGCTAAAATAATTACTGACTGCAATGCATTGTCATATTTTTTAATTATACTTCCTGTGAACGATGCTGAAATCATCAAAATTAGTAGCCACGGTATTCTATGCTTTGCTAAAGTCCAATTATTTGTTTTTAAATACTCTTTTTCAGATGGTTGCATTGCAGCCATCTTTTGGATATCCTCTGTTGCCTCTTGATCAATAACATCTAAAATGTCGTCTACTGTGATTATGCCAACAAGCCTATTCTCCTTATCTACAACAGGCATAACATAATAATCATACTTTTTAAACAAGCTAGCGACATCCTCTTGATCGTCATGGGTGTAGATGGATATTACATCTGCGTCCATTATGTCTTTGATAAGCATGGATTCATCACTTAATATGAGTCTTCTTATTGACAAAATACCTTCAAGTACTCGATTGCTGTTGATAACATAACAGGTGTCAATGGTCTCTTTATCAAGTCCAATTTTCCTAATATAGTGTATAGCTTGCTGTACAGTCATCTCTTTTTTTAAGTCGACATACTCGATGGTCATTATACTGCCAGCGGAATCTTCAGGATAATTTAATATCTGATTAATTATTATCCGAGTTTCTTCGTTAGTATTTCTAAGTATTCTTTTTACCACATTAGATGGCATCTCTTCCAGAAAATCGACGGCATCATCAATAAAAAGGTTATCTAGAATACTAACGGCTTCTTGGTCGGTAATAGACTCAATAACGTATTGTTGAAGTTCAATTGACATATGTGTAAATACTTCAGCCGCCAAATCTTTAGGTAGAATTCTAAAGATTATAAGAAGTTTCTGTTGATTAATTTCTTCAAATAAATGTGCTGTATCGACGACATTTAAATCAACTATTTCTCTTCTTGCCTCGAGATATTTGCCTTGCGCAACAAGGCGAAGGATTTTATCTTTCATACATGGCCCTCCTTAGATAGAGCCATATACAAGTTTAAGCAGTAGTTATGGCTCTATATCCATTATTATCCTTTTGACAATAAATATTAGGTTCCGGATATGGATCCACAACCATCACCTCTGCTTTCTCTTAGTTCATTAGAAAATATTATTGTCACTTTTTATATTATCATAAAAACAACCTTATTAACAATAATGTGACAGTAACCCCCCGTCCGGTGTAATGCTTATACTGACCAATTTCATGTGACTAAGAGGTAAACGTGCGATGAAAGATATTTTCTTAGATGTCTTGCCCGGTAATTGGTAGGTTGATTACCAGGAAAAAACTGGCGTTTACATCGTTTACGCTGATATTATTGAAACCCTTCCTTGTCCTTACCAAAACGGTAAAGATCTTTCGAAAAACACCTTGGACATACTACGTTTGATGGTATAATAGTCATGAGACTTGACTTGAACGCTCCTTTCTGCGAGGTAATGTGTTTATGACGAGTCCAGAGGGAATTTTAGGTCTCATATTTATTATTAAGTTAACAGAACATATAAAAGTAAGAAGTGTGAAAAGTATGAGTGATTTTACAGGCGGAGAGTATAAAATAATTGTCGTTGGCGCAGGGCATGCCGGATGTGAGGCGGCATTGGCAGCTGCCAGGCTTGGCCATAAGACAGCTATTTTTACTATTAACCTTGACAGCGTAGCAAATATGCCCTGTAACCCCAATATTGGCGGAACGGCCAAGGGACAGCTGGTAAGAGAAATAGATGCATTGGGCGGTGAGATGGGATTAGCGGCTGATGCTAATTTTATTCAATCCAAAATTTTAAACAGGGCTAAGGGTCCGGCGGTTTATTCTTTAAGGGCTCAGATTGACAGAAGAGCCTATAGTGAGCATATGAAGCTGGTTTTAGAAGAGCAGGAAAACCTTGATGTTAAGCAGGCCGAGGTTACGGACATAATTTGTGAAGAGGGCAAGGTCAAAGGAATTCGTGTTCATACAGGAACTATATACTTATGTAAAATTTTGATTTTAACAACGGGAACATATCTAAAAGGCAGGATTGTAATAGGAGACAGCAGTTATGAAAGTGGCCCGGACGGGCTTTTACCAGCAAACAAGCTGTCTGACAGCTTAAAGAAGCTGGGGATTAAGCTTTTGCGCTTTAAAACAGGAACTCCTGCCAGGATAAATGAACGGTCAGTTGACTTTTCAAAGCTCATTGAGGAGCCCGGCGATGATGAAATTGTTCCCTTTTCCTTTATGACAGGGGACTTAAAAAAGGAACAGGTCTCCTGTTATATGACTCATACAAATGCTGAAACTCACAGGATCATTCGCGAAAACATTCACAGATCTCCCCTTTATAGCGGTGATATTGAAGGAATCGGTCCTAGATATTGTCCCTCTATTGAGGACAAGATTGTTCGTTTTGCGGATAAGGAAAGCCATCAGGTATTTGTAGAGCCTATGGGATTAGGAACTAAGGAGATGTATGTTCAGGGAATGTCCACTAGCATGCCTGAGGATATTCAGATTAAAATGCTGAGGACCTTACCCGGCCTTGAAAACGCTGTTATCATGCGGCCTGCTTATGCTATAGAATACGATTGCATTGACTCTACACAGCTTGACTTATCATTAGAAATCAAAACTATTGACGGATTGTTTTTTGCAGGACAGATCAATGGAAGCTCAGGCTATGAGGAGGCTGCAGCTCAAGGCTTGATAGCAGGTATCAATGCTGTTATGAAGCTAGAAAACAGAGAGCCTCTAATTTTAACACGGGCCAAGGCATATATAGGCGTTTTAATTGATGACTTAGTTACAAAAGGAACAAACGAGCCCTACAGAATGATGACATCAAGGGCCGAGTACAGACTTTACCTGAGACAGGACAATGCTGATGCCAGATTAACTCAGATTGGTCATGACATAGGATTGGTAAGCGAAGAAAGATATAGTAGGTTTATAAAAAAGCAAGAGCTTATTGGTCAGGAAACGGAAAGGCTGAAGAAAACCATACTGCCTCCAAGTAAAGAGGTTAACGAATTTCTGAGGAGGCATAAAAGCGCTGAAATAGTAACAGGGATAAGATTGTATGATCTTTTGAAAAGACCAGAAATAGATATTGAGTACTTAAAAGAAATAGATCAGTATTCAGACATGCCAAAGGAAGTAATTGAGCAGGTTGCAATCAGCATCAAATATGAAGGATACCTTAAACGCCAGATGATTCAAATCGAGCAGTTTAGACGAATGGAAGAGAGATTGCTCCCCGAGGATATTGACTATAAGAATATTCAGGGTCTTAGTCTGGAGGCAAGGCAAAAGCTTGATAATCAAAAGCCCCAGTCCTTAGGACAGGCCTCAAGAATATCGGGGGTATCACCTGCTGATATATCAGTGCTTTTAATATATTTAGAGAGCCGTAAAAGAAAAAACAAGGAAAAGGATTAAAGGTTAAAGAAAAATATGCTTAGTGACAAAAACATTGAATTATTGATAGAAGGCGCAAAAGAATATGGCATAGCACTATCAGGGGAACAGGCTGATAAATTTTCACAATATGCAAGACTTCTGAAAGAATGGAATGAAAAAATTAATCTGACAGCCATTACTGATCCAGAGGGTATTGTTACCAAGCATTTTCTGGATTCTCTTTCAATAATCCCTTTTATTCCACAGGGTGCAAAATTTCTAATAGATGTGGGAACAGGTGCCGGCTTTCCAGGCATTCCAGTTAGCATTCTAAAGAAAGAAATTAAAGTAACCCTGCTGGATTCTCTGGAAAAGAGGCTTAAATTTCTTCAAGAAGTAAGCAATGCTTTAGAATTAAAAGGCCTGAAAATGATTCACGGAAGGGCAGAGGATTATGGGGTTAATAAGGACTACCGTGAGAAGTTTGATGTTGCAACTGCAAGGGCTGTGGCGAATTTGCCGGTATTGCTTGAATACTGTTTGCCTTTTGTAAAGACAGGTGGGCTGTTTATTGCTATGAAAGGTCCGGATATTAAGGATGAGGTGAAGGATTCCAAAAAGGCTCTTGATATATTAGGCGGAAAGGTCGAAGAAATAAAGCAATTTACTTTACCCGAAAGCGATATGGAACGAAGTGTGGTAATAATTAGAAAACTTCGACATACTCCGACAAGTTATCCCAGGAAGAGTGGAAAACCGACAAGGGATCCAATCAAATAATGCCGAATGCCCTTAATTAGAAGGGTTTTATGCGATATTTAATTTTTAAAAATTAAAGGATGAGACAATCAAAGGGCGAATATCTCTATTGTATGGAATAAAATGTGCTAATACACAAAAGAGAACGAAAGGAAAGAGGTGCCCTATGATTGCAACAAGATTAAGATTCCCTGGAATAGAGAAAAAAAACCAGGGTAAGAAGCCCGAAGAAAAAATGATTTCCATGATATCAATTGATTCGATCAGGCCAAATCCCTATCAACCAAGAAGAAAGTTTGATAATTCCTCTTTAGACGAGCTATGCAATTCCATTAAGCAATATGGTGTAATTCAACCCATAAATGTGAGGAAGACAAGCAAAAGTCACTACGAGCTTGTTGCCGGTGAAAGACGGCTTAGAGCAGCGGCTATGGCAGGACATAAAGAAATCCCTGCTATTGTTGTTGATATTGGTGAAAATGATTCTGCCATCATGGCACTTATCGAGAATCTTCAACGAGAAGATTTAGGTTATATTGAAGAGGCCGAGGGCTACAGAAATCTTATTAAAGAGCACGGCCTTACCCAAGAAGAATTAGCACAAAAAATTGGTAAAAGCCAGTCTACAATTGCAAATAAAATTCGTATTCTTAGGCTTTCTCCAATGGTTAAAAAAATTCTTTCAGATAATAATCTTACTGAAAGACATGCCAGAGCATTACTAAAAATTGATGATGAACAGATACAGTTAAAGGTTCTGCAAAAGGTTTGCGAAAGAGGATTAAATGTTAGAAAAACCGAGGATCTTGTTCAAAAGGCTCTGGATAAGTATTGCAACCCCACGAAAACAAAAACCTATAAAGGGCAGATGACAAGATCTATAAAAGATATTAGAATTTTTGTCAATACAATTCGTCAGGCCATAGATACAATGAAAAAATCGGGTGTCCCTGCGCGAGCAGCACAGATAGACCGTGGAGAATTTTTAGAATTTATAGTCCGGATTCCAAAAAAGGATGAGTTAAGGAAAGCACAGTGATTCCTCCCTAGCTTTACTCCTTTCCCATTACAACACAACCACCGGTATACAATCCCATAGTCATTTAGTTTTTCTTTGTTAACCTGCCAAACAAGCAGGTTACTTTTTTTACGATGGACATTAAATGAAATGTTTATTAGAATAGAAGAGTACGTATAAAAAATGGATACAATTCTAATTGTATGTATATGAAAGGGAGCATCATAGATGTCCGAAAAAGGCCAAAACAATGAAAATTTAAATGTAAATCGAATTATTCCTGTTGATCTTGAAGCAGAGATGAAGCAATCCTTTATCGATTACGCTATGAGTGTAATCGTGGATCGCGCGCTGCCTGATGTAAGAGATGGGCTAAAGCCTGTACACAGAAGAATTCTTCATGCGATGAACGTACTCAACTTTACCCCCGACAAGGCATATCGTAAATGTGCCACCACAGTTGGTGAAGTATTAGGTAAGTATCATCCCCATGGAGATGCGGCTGTGTATGACACTTTAGTTCGTCTTGCCCAGGATTTTTCCATGCGCTATCCTCTGATAGATGGCCATGGAAACTTTGGATCGGTGGACGGGGATCCTCCTGCGGCTATGCGTTATACAGAAGCAAGGCTTGCAAAAATAGCTATGGAAATGCTCAGGGATATTAATAAGGATATCGTCGATTTCAAACCTAACTTCGACGAACATGAGATTGAGCCCGTAGTATTACCTTCCCGCTTTCCAAATCTTTTGGTTAACGGTTCGTCAGGGATTGCAGTTGGTATGGCTACAAACATTCCTCCACATAACCTTACCGAAGTTGTTAACGGAATAATAAAGTATATTGAAAACCCGGATATTACAATAGAAGAACTGATGGAAATAATAAAAGCCCCTGATTTCCCTACAGGTGGAACCATAATTGGCAGAAGCGGAGTATTGGATGCCTATAAAACAGGTAAAGGTCGTATAGTAGTCCGTGCTGTTTCCGATATAGAGACCTATGGAAACAATCGCCAAAGGATTGTTGTTACTGAACTTCCCTATCAGGTAAACAAGGCACGGCTTATTGAGAAAATAGCCAATCTGGTTAAAGACAAGAGGGTTGAAGGAATATCAGATTTAAGGGATGAGTCAGACAGAGACGGAATGCGTATGGTTATCGAGCTAAAAAGAGATGCCAACGCAAATGTTATCTTAAATCAACTATATAAATATACTCAAATGCAGGATAGCTTTAGTGCCAATATGCTTGCTCTTGTACAAACGGAAGAGAAGAAATTTGAGCCTAAGATACTGAACCTTAAAGAGATTATCTATTATTATGTTAAGCATCAGGAAGAGATTATCCGCCGCAGAACGAAATATGACCTTGAGAAGGCTGAAGCAAGGGCACATATTTTAGAAGGTTTAAAGAAGGCCCATGATAATCTTGATGAGATAATCAGTATAATCCGAAGCTCCAGAACAGAGGCTCTGGCCAAGGAAAGAATGATTGAGCGTTTCGACTTCAGCGATAAGCAGGCCCAAGCCATTGTAGATATGAGACTTGGAAGGCTTACCGGCCTTGAAAGAGAAAAGCTTGATCAGGAATACGACGAGCTTAAGGTTAAAATTGATCATTATAAGGATGTCCTTTCTAAACCGGAATTGGTAAACAATATTATTATTGAAGAGCTTACAGAAATTAAGGATAAGTATGGTGACGAAAGAAGAACCAAGCTTACCTTAGATGAAACTGAAATAGACATGGAAGATTTAATCGATGATGAAGACGTGGTCGTTACCTTAACCCGCTTTGGCTATATCAAGCGCACCTCGGTTGATGCGTATAAGAGCCAGAGAAGAGGAGGTAAAGGTGTTGCAGGCCTTACCACCCGGGAGGATGACTTTGCGGTGGATGTGTTTATTACATCCACACACAGGTATTTATTGTTCTTTACCAATAAGGGCCGAGTGTACAGGCTCCGTGCATGGGAGATTCCTGAGGCAGGCCGTCAGGCCAGAGGTACTGCAATAGTTAATCTACTTGAGCTTGAGCCCGGTGAAAAGGTTACTGCCGGAATTAAGCTGCATGGCGACGAAGAGGATATGTTCCTTATCATGTCCACTAAGAATGGTATGATTAAGAAGACGCCATTAGAGCAGTACAATAATATCCGAAGAAGTGGAATTACCGCAATTAGTCTTAAAGAAGGTGATGAGCTTATCGGAAGCCGGTTGACTGATGGTTCCTACGACATCGTTTTGGTAACAGAAAAGGGCCAGGCTATTCGTTTCCAGGAAAAAGACGTAAGGCCTATGGGCAGAAACGCGATGGGGGTAATGGGAATACGCCTAAACGAAGAGGACCGGGTAATAGCCATGGTGCCCTATTTCGAAAACACAACCCTTCTTGTTGCCACAGCAAACGGTTTTGGTAAGCGGACAGACTTTGATGAATATAAGGTTCAGAACAGAGGCGGAAAAGGAGTTCTCACATATAGAGTAACCGACAGGACCGGACCTCTGGTAGGTGCCATGTCTGCATCTGACGACGACGATATATTACTTATTTCCACCGATGGCACAATTATCAGAATGCATGTCGACGAGGTAAGTATTTTGAGCCGTGTTACCCAGGGTGTAACATTAATGCGCACATCAGAAGAAAATAGAGTTGTTTCCATAACCCGAATTTCTGCCGATGTAAATGATGATGACAATGAGGATACAGATGAGGCTGTTGATGCTGTTGAAGCAGATGACGAAGCTGAAGCAGATGACGAGGCCGGTGATGGAGCCGTAGTTGATGACGAGGCCGAGGCGGATGACAAAACCAATGATGAAGCCGAAGATGACTAAACCGGCGATATCTAAATGATAAATGTAAAGAACTTTGATTTTAAGATTTAAGGTAAAAAAAGTGGGTATCTCAATTTGAGAGATACCCATTTTAAATTATATAGAGTATATTAGGGGGGTAAATAATTGACAATAATTAATTATCAATTAGTTGTAACGGGTTGGTTTTACAACCCATCACATAGAAGATGAAACTTCCAATATTATTAGTATTATAAAACATATCCATGTAAAAAGCTAGCAATAATTGAGAGGTTGTGATTTTTTATAATAATAGCACAATAAAAAACTTGATTTAATTAGCAATTTTTACTCATGGCACAGACCTGTATCTCTATCCACATCATATTAATTAAGACTTGAGGGTAATAAAAAAAGCCTAGTGTTCATTCTGAAAATGATGTTTGGCCAGAGGCCTGAAATTTGACCTATATATAATAAATACATTATAAGGCCTTAAGAAGTTAGTTATTATACCTCTGCAAATTACTTCCAGAGAGGATTTTGTCGAAAAAGTGCTTGACAAACAAGATTGGATGATGGTAATATAAAATTCCGCCGCAGCAAAGCGGCAAGAAAAATGAATCATTAAGCTAAAGAACAAATAAGCAAAAACAAATAAAAAAGTTCTTGACAACATGGCTTAAGGGTGATAAGATATAAAAGCTGCCTCGCAGACGAGAGACAAAAAAGACTTGAAAGCAAGGCAGAAAGCCGAGTGAGAAAAACAAATCGGCGAACGAAAATGGACATTGAAAATTGAACAGTGTACGAAACATCATGCAAAAT
>JAAYTU010000141.1 GCA_012523705.1 Clostridiaceae bacterium | reverse complement strand
TTTTTTTCAATAGCAGTTTAACATAAACAGACTACTGATAACTTAACTGTTCAACTGCTAAGTAGCTTGCAACAGCCCCTCTAAATTCACATAAAAATACAGCTCGCCCGATTAGGTGAGCTGTATTACTCCAATTAGTTAGATACTTGATTACATGGATAGGGTAGCTTGGACCAATCCGTTATGATCCAGTTTAGAAAGCTCCTTAACCTTATCCATATTAAGTCCGGCGGCTTTGCTAAAGCGTTCCCCATATTCAGGATCGGCCAGATAACAGTGAACTGCATGGCGATACTTAATATTTTCAGTAACAGAAGCCATATCAGTAACTGTATTTTCTATTAAAATTTGCTTCTTGTCTTCTGTCATAATACGCCACAAATCACCACCGGCACGGAAGCAATCGTCTGTTGGATCATCCTTCGGATCGTAGCGGTACATTGCACCTTCTAAATCCAGGGGTGGCTCCATAACTTCGGGTTGTGCAGTCCAGACACCATAGCTGTTCGGTGTGTAGGCTGGTGCACTGCCATAGTTACCATCTACCCGCATTGCACCGTCGCGGTGATATGCATTTACCTCTACCTTAGCACGGTTCACCGGTATTAAGTTGTGGTTGACTCCAAGTCGGTAACGCTGTGCATCACCGTAAGCAAACAGTCTTCCCTGTAAAAAGCGATCAGGACTGAAGCCAATACCTGGCACCACATGTGCAGGTGTAAAAGCGGCCTGCTCAACTTCGGCAAAATAATTCTCTGGGTTGCGATTCAGCTCTAGAACTCCTACCTCAATAAGAGGATACTCTGAGTGACGCCAGATTTTAGTAATATCAAATGGATTCTCATAATGATTTTTTGCTTGTTCCTCAGTCATAATTTGTACATACATAGTCCATTTAGGGAAATCTCCGCGCTCAATTGCCTCGTAGAGATCCTTACCGTGGTACTCTCGGTCCATTCCATTAATCTTTGCAGCTTCCTCATTTGATAGATTCTTTATGCCCTGCTGAGTCTTGAAATGGAATTTGCACCAAACACGTTCATTTTCCGAGTTGTAGAAAGAGAATGTGTGCTCTCCGAAGAAGTGCATGTTTCGGAAAGAAGCGGGGATGCCACGATCGCTCATGACAATGGTTATCTGATGGAAGCATTCAGGTAATAGCGTCCAGAAATCCCAGTTGTTCTGTGCTGAGCGTCGGCCAGTACGAGGGTCACGTTTTACAGCGCGGTTCAAGTCGGAAAAGTTATGTACATCACGAATAAAGAAAGTGGGAGTATTGTTTCCGACTAGATCCCAGTTGCCTTCTTCAGTATAAAACTTGACAGCAACACCACGGATATCACGTTCACAATCGGCTGCACCGCGTTCGCCTGCTACTGTAGAAAAACGAATAAACAATTCTGTCTCTGCACCAGGCTGAAGGACCTTTGCCTTGGTATACTTTGAAATGTCATGGGTTACAGTGAGCTTACCGTAAGCCCCCCATCCTTTGGCGTGCATTCGACGTTCAGGTATGACCTCGCGGTTGAAATGTGCCATTTTTTCCATCAGCCATACGTCCTGCATAACAACAGGACCACGCGGTCCAGCAGTAATGGCATTTTCGTTGTCGGCTACCGGTGCACCGACCTCGTTGGTGAGTTTTTTGTGTTCGTTCATGATAATGCTCCTTTCGTATTTTATTAAAATTCCTTGGAGATATTTTCATTTTATCTTAGGCTTTTTTCTGCTGTTGGATTTAGCCATAAAAAGGATGTGACTTGTAACAGCGGCACCGACAAGGATAAGAAGTATTATTATCCAAAGGGTTCGAATAATTGCTATAGAAATAATCAGCATTCCCCATAAGCCAATCATACTATGGCAAACAGCTTTACGCGAAAGACCCGTTCTATGTTCGTAATTTTCGATATGCTCTCTGAAAAATGGTATTTTCAAAATACGTGCCTTAATATGAGGCGCTGAGGAGAAACAAGTGACAGATAGCAAAACAAAAGGAGTTGTCGGCAATAAGGGCAATATTAATCCAATTGCACCCAACCCTAGAAATACATATCCTAGTGCTATGAGTAACATTGTTTTCAGTTGTATATCATCACCTCCCATAGCGTTAAGAACAGCAGTTTCACTCATATTTTACAACTTTTTATGTTTACTGTAATTATATCCTTTACTTCGACATCTTACAACTTAGATTTTCAAAATTTTTATATAGGTATATGCAACCTGGGTCTATATAAATATAGTAGACACTTCTTTCCTTTTCTAATTTTTATAATATTAGGAAATCGTGTCTACTATATTATACTAACATCAA
>JAAYTU010000140.1 GCA_012523705.1 Clostridiaceae bacterium | reverse complement strand
TTTGCGGAACTTTTGTTGTATCTATCAATATATTGTGGTATATTCATAGGTAGATACATATTTTTGGTACCTATTTAGACGAAAGAAAAAGATTGCATTCTGCAATTTATAAGGAGATGATAGCATGCCATCTAAACTACTCTTTCCAAATAGCAATGTTGAACGTGCTCTTGATGCTGCATGGCTAAGAAACAATGTCATTTCCCAAAACATTGCCAATGTTGATACTCCCGGATATAAAAGAAAAGTAGTTCGATTCGAAGAGTTTTTGAACAATGAAATGAAAACCGGGAAAATAAACAGTGGCCAATCTAAGATTTATCCAGATGGGATAAGTGTTACAGAGGACCCTTCATCCTCATCCTACAGAAGCGACGGAAATAATGTAGATATAGAACATGAAATGGCTTTATTAGCGGCCAATAATTTACGATATAATACCCTGATCCAGAGAATAAACGGAAACTTCTCAAAACTTAAGAATGTTATTCGAGGAGGTAGATGATAATGGGCCTGTTTGACTCGTTTAATATCAGTGCATCGGCACTGACGGCGCAGCGCCTTCGGATGGATATAATATCGCAGAATATAGCTAATGTTAACACCACCCGTACTGAGGATGGAACTCCCTATAGAAGAAAAACGGTTGTATTTCAGGAAAAGGAAGCCGACATACCATTTTCACAATATTTATCCGAACAAAGTAAGAGTCGTTATCTTGCTGGTGGAGGAGTGAGGGTTACTGGTATTGTAGAAGATCCAACCCCCTTTAAGGAGGTTTATGACCCAAGCCATCCCGACGCGGATGAAAACGGAATAGTGCAAATGCCCAATGTTGAGATTGTAACTGAAATGGTTAATATGATTTCTGCATCAAGAGCCTATGAGGCAAATGTAACGGCATTGAATGCTTCTAAATCAATGGCTACCAAGGCTCTTGAAATAGGCAGATAATAGCAGGATAGACAAAGGAGGCGTTAGTAAATGGCCATACAAAGTATTAATTTAATTAATAATAAAGTACTAACGGAGGCTCCTTCAAAAGCTGTTAACGGTGCAAGTGATAATATTAATTTTAAAGACCTTTTACTTGATGCACTTAATAATGTTAATACGTTAGAGCGGGAGTCTGATAAAATGACCGAGGATTTTATAGCCGGGCGAACCGATGATATTCACTCGGTTTTAATTGCGGCTGAAAAAGCCTCTGTGTCACTACAGTTTATTACTGAAGTGAGAAACAAGGTTATGGAAGCCTACCAGGAAATTATGAGAATGCAGATTTAATCGGATATATCATACTAAAGAAAAGGCATGAGGTACTTTAGAGGAACCTTTATCGGGAGGGTTAGATTATGCCGGAAGGAATAAAGAAGCTATGGGAAAAATTTAAGACTTTTTGGAATGATCTTGAAAAAGGTCAAAAAATAAGAATTTTTACCTTACTGGGAGTTGTACTTGCAGCAATAGTAATTACCGTAGCACTATCATTAAGAGTTGAATATGTTCCGCTTTTCGACACATCTCAAGAGGTTAATCTACAACCTGTTGTTAATTATCTCACAGAGAATAATATTGCCTTTAAAAAGGGAGAAAACCAGATATATGTTGATAGCAAGCTCAAAAGAGATATTGAGTTTGATTTAAGCACCCAGGGCCTGGTATCGCCCGAGATTACCTTTGCTGACACCTGGGACAAATTATCACTTACAGCTACTGAAAGCGACAAGGAAAATCTTTGGAAAAATTACTTAACAAATGATTTGGTATATAAGCTAAAGAAATTTGAAAATATTGAAAATGCGACAGTGCAGTATTCAAAACCTGAAAAGACCTATTGGGTAAAATCTGATCAGGAAGACAAGGGTAGTGCCTATGTTATGTTAAAAACAAAAAAAGCCCTTACGCCTGATCAGGTTGATGCGGCGGCAAAGGTAGTAGCTGCATCCTTAGGCATCCCTGCTGACAGAATTACAATAGTTGATCATAATCTTAATCCACTTTCCAGAGATTATAGTCAAAGCGATATGCTTAAGGCCGGCACTCAAGATGAAATGCGCCGTCAACGCCAGCTTGAACTGGAGAATAAAGTATATGATTTCTTTAAAGTAGGAATTGCTCAAAATGAATTTTTTGATACCATGAGTGTTTCAGCTCATGTTGTACTGGATTTCGACACATATAAAAGTTCATCAGTTACATATGAGCGCCCAGTCGAAGATGAGGATGCTGTGCTTTCTGAAGAATCATTATATGAATCATTAACCGATGGGGATATGGGTGATATTCCCGGCACAGACACTAATCCGCAGGGAACCACCTCGTATCAATGGGGCGAAGAAGGTAACGGGAAATATATTAAAGAGCATACCGTCAGAGAAAATCTGTATAATCAGAAAAACGCAGAGGAAGAGAAGGCAGTAGGAAAGCTTATTGCCGGTCAATCTACCATGTCCATTTCTCTCTGGTATGGAAACAGAATTGAAAATGATTCAGGTCTTACTTCGGATTATTTGCAGCAGGTCAGACAATCGGCCGCTTCTGCTACCGGGGTTCCGATAGAGAATATAACAATAAGCGTACAAAAAATTGCACCAGAGCCTATAGCAGAGGTTACTTTTGCTGATACGGCCTCTGAGATTTTTAATCAATATGGTTTTTATGCTTTAATGCTTATACTGTTAATTGTAATGATAATTACGGCGCTTCCAAGAAAGAAGACTGGTAGTGTTGAGGCAGTGGCATTAGAAGCGGCAGCAGCTACAACAGGAGGCGCAGCACAGCCCTTTGAGGAAATTGATGAAATAGCTGATATTAATGTTCAGGAACAGTCTGAGATTAAGAAGCAAATAGATAAGTTTGTAAAGCAAAATCCTGATTCAGTAGCTCAATTATTAAGGAACTGGATTGGTGAAGATTGGGACTAGTTTTTAGCACAGATCCAAAGGCGGGTGAAGCTAATGACATATAGAGCAGATATGGTAAGAGAGATGTCGGGTAGAGAAAAGGCAGCTATGCTCCTTATTATATTGGGCCCGGAAAGTTCTGCATCAATTTTTAAGCATTTGAAGGAAGAGGAAATTGAACAGCTAACACTGGAGATTGCAAATATTAGAACGGTTTCACCGGCAGAACGAGAAAATGTGTTAAATGAGTTTTATCAGTTATGCCTTGCCCAGCAGTATATTACTGAGGGAGGTATAGGATATGCTAAGGATATTC
This sequence comes from Clostridiaceae bacterium, assembly GCA_012523705.1. Taxonomy (GTDB): domain Bacteria; phylum Bacillota; class Clostridia; order DSM-8532; family DSM-8532; genus DTU059. Next base: position 9,726 of record JAAYTU010000140.1, on the reverse strand, counting down.
TGGAAAAAGCTGTGGGCACAGAAAAGACTATGGAGATAATTAATAAGCTTACTGTGTCACTGCAAGTCCGGCCCTTCGACTTTGTCAGGAAGGCTGATCCTTCACAGGTGTTAAACTTTATTCAAAGCGAGCATCCTCAAACCATAGCACTTATATTGGCTTATTTGAAGCCCCATCAATCGGCGGCAATTCTGTCAGCACTCCCGCAGGATAAACAGGCTGATGTAGCAAAAAGAATTGCTCAGATGGACAGAACTTCTCCGGAAATAATTAAAGAGGTTGAAAGGGTACTTGAGAAGAAGCTCTCTACCCTTGTAACAGAGGATTTTACAGCCGTTGGTGGAATCCAAGCTATTGTTGAGGTCTTGAATGCAGTTGACAGAGGAACTGAAAAATATATTATGGATTCTCTTGAAATTGAAGATACTGATCTGGCTGAAGAAATCAGGAAAAGGATGTTTGTATTTGAAGATATTCTTCAGCTTGATAACCGTTCAGTTCAGCGCTTCCTCCATGAGGTGGACAACAGTCAGCTTGCTCTTGCCCTCAAAGGATCTACCGAAGAAGTTCAAGCTCATATTTACAATAATATGTCCAAGCGTCTGGCAGAGATGATAAAAGAGGATATCGAATACATGGGACCTGTTCGCCTGAAGGATGTAGAAGAGGCGCAGCAGAAGATAGTAAATGTAATAAGAAAACTGGAGGATGCCGGCGAAATAATTATTTCAAGGGGCGGAGGAGACGAAATAGTTGTATAGCAATAAATATGGATATGGTGTATATAAGCGTAATCAAGTTAATCTAGGCGCACCATATAAGCCGCCTAAAATGACCGAATCGATAGTTGAGGAAGTTTTTAACGAAGCTGCGGCGGCATCAGAGGCCGATCCGGACATGGACCTTAAAATTGGCCAGGATATCGTGCATAAGGCCAAGAGTGAAGCGGCTCTAATCAAGCATGAGGCTGAGCAGGAGGCTGAAAGTATTATAAACGAGGCCAAAGAAAAAAGTGAGGCAATGCTTGCAGAAGTTCTTCAGGAGGCTAAGGAAGAAGGTTATCGCCACGGTGAAGAACTGGCCCAACAACATTATAGTGATCTTCTGGCAGAAGCTCAGGACTTCAAAGAGCGAAGTGAGCGAGAGTATCAAGAGACTATAGCTTCCTTTGAAAATAATATAATAGAGCTGGTGCTGGAAATCTCTGAAAAGGTCATAGGGAAGCTAGTTGAAGAAAATAAGGATATTGTTTTAGATATTGTAAAGGATACAATTAATTCATGTAGCAACAGAGAAAACATTACTCTGATAGTATCTTCCGAGGATTATGATGTTGTAGTTGAGAATCAGGAATTATTAAAATCCTCTGTTAAAGGAATACACAAGCTGGAACTTAGAGAGGATAAATCATTGAAAAAAGGCTCATGCATTATTGATACTAATTTTGGTTCGGTTGAAGGCAGCTATGATGTCCGTTTGGAAAGTATACGAAAAGCATTTTTTGAATTAATAGGCGAAAACGGCCAAGAAGACGGAAAAGATGATGAATAATATAAATCTGGACAAATATCATAGACTATTAAAATCCCGCAGCTTTGTCCGTTATACGGGCAAGGTAACCAAGGTAGTTGGCCTTACCATAGAGGCTGAGGGCCCCGAGACACATGTCGGGGCCTTATGTCATATTGTTTCCCAGCAGAAGGAACCTATTCTTGCTGAGGTAGTGGGCTTCAGGGATAACAATGTTCTGTTAATGCCCATCGGAGACATGTCCGGTATTGGTCCGGGCAACAGGGTAATTGCTACTAACAGCGAATTACAGGTTGGAGTAGGACCGAAGCTTTTAGGAAGAGTTCTGGATGGCTTAGGCAACCCTATGGATGGCAAGGGGCCAATAGAGGTTGAGAAGTATTATCCCGTAAACAACACTCCTCCAAATCCAATAAAACGCCCCAGGATTAATCAGGTTCTACCGTTGGGGGTAAAGTGCATAGATGGTCTTACCACAGTAGGAAAGGGCCAGAGACTTGGTATCTTTGCCGGAAGTGGCGTGGGGAAAAGTACACTCATAGGTATGATAGCCAGAAATACAAAAGCTGATATAAATGTCATCGCTCTTATTGGAGAGCGTGGTCGTGAGGTTCGAGACTTTCTTGAAAGAGATTTGGGTGAGGAGGGTCTGAAACGCTCGGTGGTTGTTATAGCAACATCGGATCAACCTGCTCTTATCCGCCTAAAAGGTGCCTCGGTGGCAACCGCAATTGCTGAATACTTTAGAGACTGTGGTAATGATGTACTTCTTTTAATGGATTCATTGACGCGTTTTTCTATGGCTCAAAGAGAGATTGGTTTAGCTACGGGAGAGCCTCCTGTAACAAGAGGGTATACCCCTTCTGTTTATGCGGCCATGCCAAAGCTTTTAGAACGTTCAGGCACATCGGATAAGGGTTCGATAACAGGACTATATACGGTTCTTGTTGATGGAGATGATATGAACGAACCCATAACAGATACTGCACGTGGAATATTGGACGGACATATAGTGCTTTCCAGACAGCTAGCCCATAGAAACCACTATCCCGCAATAGATGTTCTTGCATCTATAAGCCGTGTAATGACAGATATAGCAGATAGCGAGCATAAAAAGGCTGCCGCTGAGCTTAGGCGAAACCTGGCAATCTATTCTGATGCTGAGGACCTTATTAATGTTGGAGCCTATGTTAAGGGCAGTAACCCTGATATAGATTTATCAATTAAATTAAATAAGGGCATTATTGAGTTTTTGACTCAGGATATTTTTGCGAAATATTCCTTCCCTGAAACTGTTGAACTTCTTATTAAAACTGTAGAAAGCTAAAGCGTGATATATTATGGCAGGCTTTAAATTCCGATTGGAAACAATTCTAAATCTAAAAGAGCAATTCGAAAAAAATGCCAAGAATGAATTAGGCATCGCTATTAAAAAACTTGAGGAAGAAAAACTAAAGCTCAAGAAAATTTCTGACGAAATAGAAATCAATATGAAGGATTTTAAAAAAGCTTGTACAGGCATTATCCAGCGTGAAACAATAAAGGAGTTGAAATCCTTTATTGTTTATCTGAATTCAGCTAAGGAGAGGCAAGAGGAGAATGTTAAGAAAGAGCAGGAAAATGTCGATAAAGTAAGAGACAAGCTTGTGGAGATTATGAAGGAAAGAAAGGTTCTGGAAAAGCTTAAAGAAAAGGAATTTCACAAGTATTTGAAGGAAGAAGAAAGAAAAGAACAGCAGCGCATAGATGAACTAGTCAGCTACAAGGAGGCTGCTAAAGTGGATGAAACCGGTTAAGGAGATTATACATGGCAGATAAAAAGGATAATCAACCCCAGGAAGCTGCAAAATCACAACTAGCAGAAAGAGAAAAGCCTCAAGGATGTTTACATTCGATAATTGTAGTAATTTTGGCTATTTTAGTTGTTGCAGTTGTTACTGTAGGGGTTTTCTATTATATGTCAAAAAATAACATCAATGGATTTGCCGAGTCATTAAGACCGTACCTTCGCAAATATCCTATTCTTCAGCTTTTCATGCCAAAGGATTTGCCTGAATATGATCCTGATGATCCTATCTATCTTACTGACAAGCAGATTCTTGAGAAATATAAGGAATACCGGGAAAAGGTTAAGAACCTCAATGATAGTCTTGAAGAGGCCAACAGAACTATCGAGGAATTAAAGATAGACGATGAGGATCTAGTAGAACAACAGATTCTGATTGAAGAGAACCAACGGATTTTAGAAGTGATTGAGGCCCAACGAGAAGCTTTACAGGAAGATCAAAGGATATTGGGGGACCTGATTCTGCAAGGAGATAAAGAGGGGTTTGCTGCTTATTTTCAAAAGGTAGATAAGTCAACAGCAGAAGATATTTATTCCGAAATAGCTAAGGATCTAATCATAGATGAAGAGAAGCAGAATCTGGCAGAGCCCTTTTCCAAAATGGATTCACAAAGAGCCGCCAATATGTTGTCAGAAATGTTTACAAAGGATGCTGAGGCAACTCTGGATATATTTGAAGGTATGCAGTCAAAGGTTATGGCTCCCATACTGGAAAGAATGGATTCTAAGCTGGCAGCAGAGATTTATAGCCTGTTAGCCGAAAGACGGCTTAACAGATAGAAATACCAATATTAACATTTATTTGCGAAAGGGGGTGAAAAAGAATGCAGAGTAATTTTGTAAATGCCATGCAATTAACGCGCACTCTCATGGATTTTTCCATGCCAAAGGCTTCACAAAAACATGATGACGGTAATGATTCTTTTCTGAATATCTTGAGTGAAAGAATGGATTCAAGAAAAAACAACGGTTTTGAACAAAACTCATGGAAGAAGACAGACTTTGTAAGCAAAGACAAGGCCAAGTTCATGACGACGGGGAAAAGATCATCAGCAGATAATGATTTTTCCAAGACAGATAAGCTACAGAATAGGGTATCTGATAATACCAATACAACAAAGTCAGAATCTGTCAAGGATAGTAAAACTGTAAAAACCAGTGAGGCCGATAAAGCGCAAAAAGCAGAGGATATGACAAAGGCGGAGAAGGAAGAAAAAATCCGTAACCTAGAAGCCATGATTGCATTGCTAGAACAGCTTCTTGCTCAGCTCGAGGTAAAGGTTGTAGACCAGATAGATCCTGTATTTCCGCAAAAGACTTTAATGCCTGTGGAAGAAGAAGGGGTCTCTCCTATGGAGATTTTAAAAATGTTGGTGTCACAGAACATCAAAAAGCTGGAGGAGTTCCTGGGGAAAATGCAGCAGGATGAAAAGTCTCCTGAAGTTATAGCCTTAATGGACAAGATTACTGACATCTTAAAAAAGCTCAACGGTGAATTCTCTGGAGAATCTGATGCTACAGATGAAACATCCAAAAAAATAGGTGATGACTTGATACAACAGATGAAGGCAGGGGTCAGCAATCTTATTGAAGATCTTAAGAGCCAGGTCTCAGAGTTGAGAGATTCTCTTGCTCTGGAAGCCGAGACTGATTTGGATTTAAATATGGAGATCCAGGAAAGTAGTATGGTTTCAGATGACTTGTTCGAGACTGATGCAGTTGATAGTGGGCAAGATGTTGAGGCCGACAATAGTGAGGGGGATTCCCGAGCAGAAGACCAAGGCTCAAAGACTGATAGCTTAGGCTATGATAAGCTAGACGCAAATCTAAAGGGGCCGGAACAAAACAAATATGAGAACTTCATTATCCCCGACAATCAGATTACAAAGGAGTCTGTTCAGGAGGCTGCAAAGGTCTTCAAATCAAACATTCCTTTATCTCAAAAGCCGCTTGAGCAAACCGTTACCAATCAGGTGATGATGAAAGTTAAGCTTATGGCTGGCGAGAACAAGCAGGAGTTAGAGATGCACCTGAAGCCTGAGAGCTTAGGAAAACTATCCCTGAAAATAATTCATGAGCGCGGTGAAGTGTTGGCAAAAATTACAGCCGAAAATCAGCAGGTCAAGGAGATTATAGAAAACAATATGCAAATGCTGAAGGATGCTTTGGAAAACAGTGGTCTTACAGTCCAAAACCTGAGCGTTTCAATAGGAAACAATAATGAGTCCGGAAATGAAAGCGAGGGTGAAAATGCAGGTAGACAATACAAGGGGATTGCAAGGAGTAACAATATTGGCCCTGTAATGGCAGACAAAAGTGAGATCAGGGCAAAAATTGAAAACGAATACAGCGCATCCCAGATTGACCTGACGGCATAACCCGTGCGTTATCATGAATTTATAAGGGAAAGGAAGTGAACAAATGTCTAGCACATCAGGTATAGGAAGTCAAAAAACAATTGAACAAATAATTGCAGCACAGGAAGAAGCAACAAAATCAACACGAAATACTGGAGAACTTGGGAAGGACGACTTTCTAAAGCTTCTCATAACACAGGTGCAGTATCAGGATCCGCTGAACCCTACAACCGATACCGATTTTATTGCCCAGATGGCGCAATTCAGCTCTCTCGAGCAGATGCAGAACCTCAATATGTCATTTGCCTATCAATCAGGCCTTTCCATGATGGGGAAGTTTATCTCGGCAGACATAACTGATCCAGTAACCGGTGACACCAAATATGTTGACGGAATAGTGGAAAGCGTGAGAATAATTAACAGTGAGGTATATGCTGTGGTTGGTGAAGATGACGTTCCCTTGGACAAAATTCATCGGGTGCTTGATGCATCTGGTTCTCCAACTGGTAGTATGACAGATTATAGCAGCATCATTGGCCTGTTAGGAACTGCACGGGTTAGCAATGATGATGGGAAAACCAGTTCTATTGAGGGTATCATTGCATCAGTTTCAAAAGAGCATAATGGTATTATTGCAACCTTTGACGAGGTTGATATTAAACCATATAAGCTGGATATAGGAGCCTTCAGTGACGAAGCCGAGTACGTCCAGTACATGGCAGGACAAACTGTTTCCATCAGGTTCGAGGATGAGCTTACAGGCGAGAGGTATACAGTTACTGGGACATTAAGAAGTGGATACATGGGGGAAGATGGCGAAGTCAGACTTCTGCTGGATGGAGTTAAAATACCGGCAGATGATATCTATTCCACAAGAAAGATTGACCTGTTTTCTACCGAACAGATGCTTCTCAACCAGATACTGCAGGAAATACGGAACCAAGGGGCTGCGGATACTCCCGAAGAACCATTGAATGATGAAAACGAAGACCCTGTTCAGGATCCCTTGGACGAAGAGCCCGAAATCTCTGATGTAATATGATGGAGTTGGTATTATGAATATTTACAATAACAGACCTATCCAGAGTATTAATCAAATCATTGATAAAAGCAAAACCACTGCAAAAAAGCAGGTTCAGAATGACAGTCCGGACTTTTCGGCTATCTTGAGCAATAAGCTTAATGAAGCAAGGGAGATTAAAATGTCCAAGCACGCCGAGTTAAGGATGGAAGCACGCAATATAAAACTTGATGAGAATCAGGTGGAGAGATTAAAAAGCGCAGTGGACAAGGCTTCAACAAAAGGTGTCAGAGATACTCTGGTGGTCATGGATGATATAGCCTTCGTTGTGAATGTAAATGCAAGAACTGTAATAACAGCAGTAAATCAGAATGAACTTAAAGAAAATGTTTTTACAAAAATCGACGGAGCAGTGTTTACTTAACAGTTAACTAAAAACAAACTTAATTAAACAGCCGGACCCACCGGGAGGCTGTTCGTTCCGGATCGACGGATGGAACGAGACTTTTAGGAGGTTGATTATTTATGATGATGTCTATGTTTTCAAGTGTTTCAGGCTTGAAGGCTCACCAGACTCGTATGGACGTTATTGGTAATAATATTGCCAACGTCAATACTGTTGGGTTTAAAGCAAGCCGTGCAACATTTCAGGAGATATTTTCCCAAACCCTTTCATCAGCCAGTGCACCAGACAACTCATCTGGAAGAGGCGGTGTAAACCCTATGCAGGTAGGTCTTGGAATGAATGTGGATGCTATTGATGTTCAAATGGGCCGTGGAAGCGTCCAAAGAACAGAGAGTCCTACAGACCTCTCAATTGAAGGAGAAGGCTTCTTTATTGTCAGGAGCGGTCTCGAAGGAGCATTTAGCTTTACAAGAGCCGGAAACTTCCTTATTGACAAGCAGGGGAACTTAACAACTGCTTCAGGGCAAAATGTATATGGCTGGATGGATTATGAACTTACAGACCAGGGATATGTGTTTGATACACAGGAAACGATTGCTCCTATAAATCTTTATGAACATAAAAGTATAAACAAGAGAATCATTGCAGCCCAGGTTACAGACCAGGCAATACTTACCGGAAATTTAGATGCAACTGAGAGACCAATAGGTGGCACATCAGCAAGTCGGGTAGGATCTGGTTCTATGACATCCTTGCCCTTTGATGATGTTTTAGTGGATGGGACCAGCGGCGCTGATGGTATTCCTGACAATGGGGCCGACTCAGAAAATATATCACCCCATTACATAGTCCCTATTAATGTATATGATGTATTGGGAAACGAATACAAGCTAAATCTTAAGCTATGGAAAAACTTTACTTCGGGAGAAGCCGGAAGTGAAACAAATCCCATTGAAACATCATGGTACTATGTTGTAGAGGGTGATGAAAATTCAACTGCAGCGGGATCAAGCGGTTTTATCAAGTTTGACTCCTCGGGAAGATTAATAAAGGATACGGGAGATTTCAACTATAAACCTACAATCAGACTACAGCCCAGCTTAAGCACTGGTGCTGAACCCTTTGAATTTGAGCTTAACATGGAACAGTTTACCATGTATGCCGATGACTCATCGGTTAAGGCAAGCCGCGTTAACGGGTATCCACCCGGAACATTGGTAACATTCAGTATCGGTGGTGACGGCGTAATTACGGGTGTTTATGACAATGGTCGTCAACAGCCATTGGGACAGATTGCTCTGGCAACCTTTGAAAATCCGGCTGGTCTTATGAAGGTTGGTTCCAACCAGTTTGCTCAGACAACGAACTCCGGTGACTTTAAAATAGCCAGTCAGCCTGGAAATGATGGTTCTGGAGTTCTAATCCCCGGCACATTGGAGATGTCTAATGTTGATCTGGCAAAACAGTTTACAGAGATGATTATTACTCAAAGAGGTTTCCAGGCCAACAGCCGTGTGGTAACAACCTCTGACGAAATATTGCAGGAGCTTGCAAATCTTAAGAGATAATTTATAGCATATTGTGCTGTGGTTTATCTATAAACCTTTCGCAGTCAAGCGAGCTGCTTCGTGAGTGCCCGATAGATTCACGGAGCAGCTAAGCTGGCTCGCACCACCAAACTTCACTCCGTCGCTCATGTGCCATTTATTTAGGCTAACTGAGCTATTATGAAGGGATGAAAAATTATGATTAATGTAACTCGTATAAACAATACAAAGCTTATAATTAATGCCGAATGGATTGAAACAATTGAGTCTACACCCGATACTGTCATTACACTTACAAACGGGAAGAAATATATTGTTGCTGAAGGTGTTGAAGAGATCCTAAATAGGGTAATAGAATATAAGTACAAAACTTATTTTGTGAACAGAAAGCTTAACATATTATCAGAAAATGACGATAAATGACTTAGAAATATATACGAAGAGAAATTTACCCATAGAAGGAGTGGCTCGTTTTGCAGGGGAAGAGTTTGTATACAATATTACTTTCAATTATTGCCGTTATGGCATTGGCGCTTGCCGTTATGATAGTGTTCTTATTTACGGCTTTTAGGTCTACGCCGGCAGATCCTTCACAAGAAACAAAACCGCCTCTGAAAGAGCGGGCAGTTCCTATTGACGAGCAGGTTGAGTTTACACTGTATTCAACTGGTGAAATATTCAGTATAAAAAGTACAGAGGAGCATCCGAACAGCTTTATTAAGACCTCGGTGTCCATCATTTATGATGGGGGCAAGAAGAATAGGAAGCTTGAAGAAAGAAAGGAACTTATAGAAAAGAATGTCACCAAACTTAAAAATGCTACAGTCAAGTATTTTATGAGCCAAGGCTTAGAAGATCTTCAAAAGGGCAATCAAACAATAGAATTGTCTGAAGCAGCTCTAAAAAATGCTTATAATGAGATTGTCAGTGTAGAGTCAGAAGATATGATAATAATTGATGTAATTATAATGGAATGGATTGTTCAAGAATTGTAATATTTTAGAGGTTTGCTAATAAAG
>JAAYTU010000032.1 GCA_012523705.1 Clostridiaceae bacterium | reverse complement strand
TAGTAAATATTTCCTGGATTTCAAGCGAAATTCTTGATAATGATATAGGTTACATTTATATTAAACAATTTGACGATGATATAGCACAGGATTTCGAGACCCATCTAGATGAATTATTAGCACAGGGAATTAAAGGACTGGTTATTGATTTGAGAGATAATCCGGGAGGCTCATATTATCAGGTCGTTCGTATAGCCGACAGAATTGTACCCCAGGGTATAATAGTGTATACAGAGGATAGGCAGCAGAATAGAAATGAACAATATTCTGATGAGCGGGAGCTTGATATACCTTTAGCCGTTATCATTAATGGTTATAGTGCTAGTGCATCAGAAATTCTTGCTGCTTGTGTTCAGGACTATAATAAGGGTATTTTGGTAGGTACCCAGACATATGGTAAGGGGCTTGTTCAGGAGATTGATACCAACTTCTCCAATGGGGGCGGGCTGAAATATACCAAGGCACGCTATTTTACCCCTTCGGGCAAAAGCATCCACGGCGAGGGAGTTTCACCTGATATAGAGGTTGAGCTGAGTGAAGAATTCAATACGACTTCTATAGAGGATATTCCTCACAATGAGGATAACCAGCTGAAAATTGCAGTTGAACAGTTACAAAAGGCTATAGAAAAATAATGTAATTATGAATACCCATGGACAGGGTTGGCAATAATGTCTCATGGGGTGATATAATATGAAGAAAAAGGATGAGCAGCTTAAATTGGAAATAGCCAAGGAGCTTGGCCTGCTGGAAAAAATAGAGGCTGGCGGCTGGAAAAGCCTTAGCGCAAAGGAGACGGGGCGAATAGGAGGGCTTCTTTCAAGAAAAAAGAAATCCAAGGCTATTTGAACTGCGAGGATTTACATGTACACAAGATTTGCTGATATTTATGATGCATTAACACATGATATCCATTATTCCAGATGGGCTGATTATCTACAATCAGCCTTTCTCAAATTTGGCGTAGAGCCAAAGCTTATACTGGAACTGGGATGTGGTACAGGAAGCATGGCAATTGAACTTTCAAAGCGAAACTATGAAGTTATTGCTTTGGATTCCTCGGCCGATATGCTCACAAGGGCATATAATAAAGCATTGGAAAATGATGTTGACATCCTGTTCCTAAACCAGGACATGAGAGATTTTGAGCTCTATGGCACCGTAGACATAATTATCTGCCTGTTAGACTCTCTTAACTATATAACTTCCCTTGAAGAAGTGAAAAAGATTTTTAGGCTTGTAAACAACTATCTGAATCCGGGTGGGCTATTTATCTTTGATATCAACAGTGCTTATAAGCTTTCCCATACGTTGGGGAATGAGGTTTTTTATGAATTAGGGGAAGAAATATCATGGATATGGAAAAATACATATGATCCTAAGAGAGAAATCACAACCTTTGACTTAACCTTCTTTGTTAAACAGAAAAATGGCCTTTACGAAAGATTTGATGAGATTCATGAGGAAAAGGTTTATTATAGCCAGCAGTTGATAGAGGCTCTTGAATGCAATAATTTGAAGCTCCTGGGCGAGTATGGGGATCTGACATTTAACAGGCCCAGGGCAGATGAAGAACGCATTTTTTTTATTGCACAGAAGGCTTGACATGGTTATAATCGGAGTATAGGAAAACAGAAGTCTTATAATATTAGATGCACCTTGAAGAAACGATATGGAGGGACGCCCTGTGGGGAGAAGAGAATCACGCGAAAATGCTATGAAACTACTTTACCAGGTTCAGATACAAAAAGACGATATTCAAGAGCAAATAGACAGATTCATAGAGGAACATGAGATAAATGACGGCCAGGATAGAGAATATTTGCTGAATGTGGTTAACGGCGTTATAGACAAGGAAATGGAGTTGGACTGTCTTATTTCAAATTATGCAAGAGGGTGGACCATAAGCAGAATGCCAAAGGTAGATTTGGCTATCATGCGTCTTTCATGTTATGAAATAAAGTTCAGAGACGATATTCCCATGAATGTATCAATAAATGAAGCAGTTGAATTGGCAAAAAAATATAGCGGAGAGCAGTCAGGCACCTTTGTTAATGGTGTCTTGGGCAAGATATTTTCTCAATTGTCTTCCCAGGACGGAAGTGGATCAGGTGGATAAGATGAACAGAACTGTGACCGTATCAGAACTGACAAAATATATTAAGCAGCTTGTTGACAGTGACATGCTGCTTTCTAGTGTCTGGGTGACAGGTGAGATATCAAATTTTAAGCACCATACTTCCGGTCATATGTATTTTTCCCTTAAGGATGAGGATGCAGTAATCAGATCTGTTATGTTCAGAAGTCAGAATAGCAGGCTTAAATTCAAACCCGAAGAGGGAATGAAAGTTTTGGCCAGAGGTTATGTTTCAATTTATCCTCAAGGTGGGGCCTATCAGTTATATGTTGATAGCATGCAGCCTGATGGAACCGGCTCGTTATATATGGCTTTTGAACAATTAAAAAAAAGTCTTGAAAAGAAGGGATTATTTGACCCTTCAAGAAAAAGACCTATTCCAATGCTACCTAAGGCTGTAGGAGTTATTACATCCCCGACAGGAGCAGTTATTCGCGACATAGTACATGTTCTAGAAAGAAGATATCCTAACTCCAGAATTATATTATATGGCTCGGCGGTTCAGGGCCCCGAGGCACCCTCGCAGTTAATTAAAGGGATAAGGACATTTAATGAACACAATAATGTTGATGTTATTATTCTTGCCAGGGGCGGTGGTTCACTTGAGGACCTGTGGGCATTTAATGATGAAAAGCTGGCCTATGAAATAGCCGGCTCAAAAATCCCCGTTATCTCGGCAGTGGGTCACGAAACCGATTTTTCCATATCTGATTTTGTGGCAGATTTAAGGGCGGCTACTCCATCTGCGGCGGCAGAGATTGTTATGCCTGATAAAAGAGCAATGAAGCAGACCCTGGAAAACTATAAAAAAAGGCTTTCCAACGGGCTGGTGTATGATCTTAGAAAAGAAAGAGAAAGGATTTTCAGGCTTCAGAGCATGAGAAGCCTGAAGAGACCTTTTGAAATGATTAATCAGAAAAGGCAGCAGCTAGATTCCACAGAGCGCAGCCTGATATTTCGAATAAAAACTCTGTCAGAGCGCTATAGAGCCTCATTGAACTCCATGGCCGGACAACTTAACGCATTAAGTCCTCTTACAGTTTTAAGCAGAGGCTATGCTGTTGTCTATAGTGAGAAGGATACACTGATACGGAGGGGCAAAGATCTGAAGCAGGGTGATGGACTGATAGTAAAAATGGCTGACGGAAAATTCAGGGCTATTTATGATAAGCCCATAGATGAATTAGGAGGATGAAAATGTCTGAAAAGGATAAGAAGCTTACATACGAACAGGCCGCATTAGAATTAGAAAATGTTGTAAACCTACTTGAAAAGGGAGACTTGCCCTTAGAGGAATCCATAAAGATGTTCGAAAAAGGCATCAGCTTGGTCAGGTTCTGCAACAAAGAATTAGATGATATTGAAAAGCGCATAACAATTTTGGTTGAAGGAAAGGAAGGGCTTGAGGAGAAGGATTTTCAGCCCAATGAACAATAATGAATTTTAAAGAAACCTATGACATATATTTAAAAACAGTTGAGGAATGGCTTGAAACCAACATACCCCTCGGGATGCCTGACAGGATTATTCCCCCGGCGACACAGAATGCACAGGAAAAAATAGACGATGCTATGAAATACAGCCTGATGTCCGGCGGGAAGAGAATCAGACCTGTGCTTTCCTTAGCGGTTTGCGATGCGTTAAATGGCAATAAGGATATAGTCTTACCCTTTGCATGTGCTATTGAGCTTATCCACACCTATTCACTTATTCATGATGATCTTCCCTGCATGGATAACGATGACTATAGAAGGGGTAAGCCTACGAGTCATAAGGTTTTTGGTGAGGCTATAGCCGTATTGGCAGGGGATGGGCTTCTGAATATGGCATTTGAAATAATGCTTGAAGAAATAGAAAGGTGTGACCGTGACAATAATTCAAGGGTAAAAGCAGCCAGAATGATATCTCATGCAGCTGGTACTGGGGGTATGATAGGAGGTCAGGTTCAGGATATTGAGTCTGAACAAAGGCTCATCACTTATGAGGAGCTAGTCTTCCTGCACCAGAAGAAAACGGGTGCATTGTTTTCTGCCTCGGTGCTTGCTCCGGCATTGCTGCTCGATGCAGATGAAAACATTATTGCTGCACTGGATACTTACGCTAAGAATATCGGTCTTGCCTTCCAGATAAAGGACGATATTTTGGATCTAGAAGGAGACAGTGTTGTGGTGGGGAAAACCACAGGCAGTGATGCAATTAACAATAAAGTAACTTATGTGAGCTTATTCGGCCTGAAAAGAGCTAAAGAATTGTTAAATGAGAGAATACAGGAAGCTTTATATTCAATAAAAACAATACCTGGGAACAGATTTTTGGGTGAGCTGGCAATTTTTATAGCAGATAGAAACAAATAAATAAAAAAGAGAAGTGTTTGCCTAGAGACAAAAAATAGTGTATAATTACTTCTCAAAGTTTAAAGCATTGGATGGCGCAGTATCCTAGTCAGTACTGCTTACTTTGAAGGCGGGCCTAAAAATCCGTTAAAGGGCACATCGATGAAGTTCCTGGTGCCGGCTTGTTACGCCCAGTGATGGGTTGGTGCTGGGAGTTAAGGTTTAGGGGCAGCTCGCAATGGCATGCGGGATATGACCCCTTTACCGCGGAGACCCTTAGTTGTGGGAGACAGATTGCCTCGCGTGAGCGATAGAAATCTTGACTACGATAAGGGAATGAACCTGTCATGCGGTATCGCTTTTTGATGCTGTGGGCAGTGTAGCCTACCTTGAGTGTCGCGTGTAGGGATAGTGGATCATGTGTTTATGTACTGGCCGGTACATAAGCGCTATTGCCGCTTGAAATCGCCGATGCAAAAGAGGTTAGAAGTAAGCAAAGGCTTTCGGGGAAAACCCCTAGGCTGTAATATCAAGCAATCCGGGGATTGTAGTGTGGACTAAGTGGTGATCAGGCTTTGAAAAGGGTAACCTTTCAATATGGGATTTAAAGGGTAACCGTCGAATCGGCGACGATTTGGTATCTCATAGGGAAAACCTGCCTGACCTAAGCCGCAAAATTTACTCGGATTGTTGCCTTCCAATGTTTATCATTGAACATAATATGAAAGCAGGATTATTACTTGGAACGCGATAAATCAGGAAAGAAGTATATTAAGCTTCTGGACAGATATAGGGAATTATCCAATGAAAGCATTCCTGTAAAAAAGGGAACCGGTATTGAAAAGAAACATATAGTGTGGGGTATTACTGTTACAATAATATCTTTTGTTTTGTCAATACTCATACTATTTGCATCCACCAGTCTTTTTAAATCAATTTCTCCACCCTTTGCCTTTTTGGTCGTATTTGGTATTATAATTATTGGTGTAATTTTCGATGTGATAGGTATTTCGGTTACTGCTGCAGATGAAACGCCTTTTCATTCAATGGCTTCTAAAAAGCTTAGAGGAGCAAAGCAATCCATTAAGCTGTTGCGTAATGCACCTAAGGTATCAAGCTTTTGCAATGATGTTGTAGGGGATATTTGCAGTGTCGTTAGTGGAGCGGCCGGTACGGCTATTGTTTATAAGTTATTTATTAACAGCAAAAACATATCCTTATATGAGGTTGTTTTAGGAGCTTTGATTGCTGCATTTACAGTTGGCGGAAAAGCCTTTGCAAAGAATATAGGAATCAATAATGCTAATTATATAGTTTATAAGGTTGGTAGAACTCTTTCATTTTTTCAAAGCATGAAAAAGAAAAAATCTGAGAGAATACAATAAGGTATTTGATTCGAGGGGTGCGATTAATTGGGAGTTTTTAATAAATCTGATGATAAATATATGGGATATCTTTCGAGTATTAATAAACCCCAGGACTTAAAAAAACTGAGCTTTGATGAACTTGGAATACTAGCCGAGGAAATTCGGCTATTTTTGTTAGACTCTGTTTCAAAGACAGGGGGGCATATTGCCTCCAATCTTGGTGTGGTAGAATTAACATTGGCCCTTCACAGAGTGCTGGATACACCTAATGATAAGATTATCTGGGACGTAGGGCACCAAACCTATGTTCATAAAATTCTTACAGGCCGTAAGGATCAATTTCATACCCTTCGTCAATTAGATGGTTTAGCCGGATTTCCTAAAACGCAGGAGAGTGCTTATGATGCTTTTAATACAGGTCATAGCAGCACATCTGTATCTGCGGCATTGGGAATGGCCAGGGCTCGGGATTTAAAGGGCGAAGATTACGCAGTGGTAGCAGTTATCGGCGATGGTGCCCTAACGGGAGGAATGGCACTGGAGGCCCTCAACGATGCCGGCATATCTAAGACCAATCTGTTGATTATTTTAAATGATAATGGTATGTCTATAGCACAAAATGTAGGCGGGCTGTCAAGATATTTAAGCAGAATCAGGCTGAGACCTTTCTATTACAGAACAAGAGAGTCTGTTCAGAGCTTTGTAGATTCATGGCCTAAAAAAGGGAAGAGGTTCAGGAGTTTTCTACATAGAGGGAAGTCGGCAATAAAAAGCTTGTTTGTGCCTGCCATGTTCTTCGAAGACTTGGGACTGAGATATTATGGTCCTATAGATGGTCATAATATTAAAGAAATGGTAAATGCCTTTGAACAAGCCAAGTCTATGAAAGGACCTGTTCTTATCCATGTTACGACTGTTAAGGGAAAAGGCTATACATTTGCAGAAAAGAAGCCTGCAGCTTATCACGGGATAGCGCCCTTTGAAATTGAAACGGGAAACTTAAAGAAACGGGGCGCTAAGAACTACTCAGATATTTTTGGCGAAAAAATGTGTGAATTAGCCCTAAAGGATGAACGGGTAATTGCTATAACTGCTGCTATGACAGAAGGCACAGGTCTGGCGGATTTTAGAAGTCTTTATAAAAACCGTTTCTTTGATGTTGGAATTGCGGAACAGCATGCTGTCACAGTGGCAGCAGGCCTTGCCATGGGTGGCACGAAGCCGGTTGTAGCAATTTATTCAACATTTCTTCAGCGTGCTTATGATCAGATACTACATGATGTGGCACTACAAAATTTGAATGTGGTATTCGCTATTGACAGAGCGGGCGTTGTTGGCGATGACGGCGAGACACACCAGGGCATTTATGATATTTCATTTTTATATACTATACCTAATTTGGCCATCTTGTCGCCAGCCTCTCCAAACGAACTGAGAGCCATGCTCGAATATGCCCTTACCGAACACCAGGGGCCTATTGCAGTTCGATATCCTAGGGGATCAGACCATGAATTTGACGGCTCTGAAATTCCATTTGAATTTGCTCGCGGGACACTCTTGAAAAAGGGTGAAGATGTTACCCTGATTGGCATCGGACATATGACGGGGATTGCCCTTAAGGCGGCTGAACTGCTTGAGAAGCAGGGGGTATCCTGCGACGTAATAAATCCCAGAACTCTGCGTCCTGCGGACGATGAGCTCATACTTTCCTCTGCAAAGAAAACAGGTAAGGTTTTTGTGATAGGGGATGTAATAAAAAATGGGGGTTTTGGCTCCTATGTAACAGAGTTAATTAATAATACAGGAACAGGTGCGCCTGTAACAGTTTTAGGACTTCCCGACAAGGGTATAGAACATGGCAAAAGAGAATTAATATATAAAAAATACGGTCTAGATGCTGAGGGTATTAAAAAATGTGTTATGGGTACTTAATTCCCATGCATTATGAAGCTTTGAGGTGAACATGTCCAAGGAGAGAATAGATTTAATCTTACTTAATAAAGGTCTTTTTGAAAGCCGGGAAAAGGCTAAAGCCTCCATTATGGCAGGCATAGTATTTGTTAATGGCGAACGGGTAGAAAAACCCGGCACCATGTTTCCCCCCGATTGTGATATTGAGATAAAAGGTAATCTCATCCCATATGTCAGCCGGGGAGGGTTAAAGCTGGCCAAGGCAATTGAAGAATTTGAAATTAATCTGACCGATCTTGTATGTGTTGATGTGGGAGCATCAACGGGCGGTTTTACCGATGTTATGCTGAAAAATGGTGCCCGTAAGGTCTTTTCTGTGGATGTAGGTTATGGCCAACTTGCCTGGGAGTTAAGAAAGGATCCCCGGGTAATCTGTATGGAGCGCACCAATTTTCGTTATGTGACTGATGAACACATTCCTGAGCCCCTTGATTTTGGCGCGGTGGATGTGGCGTTTATCTCTCTGAAATTGATTCTTCCTCCCTTAAAAAAATTGCTTAAGCCCCATGGAAAGGTAGTCTGCCTTATTAAGCCCCAATTTGAAGCAGGAAAAGATAAGGTGGGAAAGAAGGGTGTAGTAAAGGATCCGGAGGTTCACCGGGAAGTAATTGAAAACATTATCAAAATTGCGACCGAACTGGGATTTTCAGTTCTGGACTTATCTTATTCACCAATCACTGGACCGGAGGGAAATATCGAATACCTCCTGTACCTTAATAATAATGAATCTGATCAATTATCAAATCTCCATGAACTTATTTTCAATACAGTAGAAAACTCTCATAAAAACCTCTCGTGAGACGGTGAGACAGGGGACGGTTCCCTGTTCAGGCGTATTATCTGTGTTCAGCTGGCTTTTTGTGAGAAAAGTAGAAGTGCAAATATAAGTACAAACATCAAAGGTGCCCTGAGCTATGTTTACTGATTTAGATGAGCAGAAGCAAAAGAAAACCACCCGACAATAGGCAGTAACTGTTCCGTCGGGTGGTTAAATTTCTATATAGCTGCAGGAATTAAGGTTTTAAGATCTTCTAATGTATCTGAATTAAGAAATAGTTTAATAATCCTCTTGTTGGGTGAAGAATATATAATATAATCATCGGATTCACCCAAATTGGTATTAATAGGGCGAACAGATTGCTCATCAAGCGGGTCGAAGCCCAAATCATCTTGATCCTTATGGGTGCATGAGTCCATGCGCACCCATTTTTGCAATTCTTCAATATAAACTCCGTTAAAGCCGTGAACCACAAGCCTTTCTAAATCAGTATCATACAGAACCTGATAACAAAAGCCTGTAGGGATACCAGCGGCTCTCATAAGAGCTGCAAGAAGATGGGATTTGGAAAAACAAGTACCATGGCCTTGATCAATAACCTCGGATGCTTTAATTGTAACGCTTGTCGCGTTTATTTCGAAGGAATGAAAGACATGGTCCCGGGTAAATTCATATATTGAACGCACTTTAGAAACATTGTCGTTTATGCCATTTGTAAGCTGATCAACAACATCCTGAATCAATGAATTGTCGTAGTCTATAATATCACTACTCTCAAGATAAGAACTATAATCCGGCCTTTCCGGACTAGGGTCAGGCATTACAAAACTCAACTCCTTTATTGATTTCTTTATTAGTATTATGCTACCATTGTTTTGTGTATGATGCAATACCAACGGGCAATTAT
>JAAYTU010000031.1 GCA_012523705.1 Clostridiaceae bacterium | reverse complement strand
ATTAAGGCGTATGCCGGGAGTGTTTGAGAATATTCTTGGTATTCCTTCAGAGAGAATAAAGAAAAATGAAGACTATATCGCCAGCCTGAACGATAATACTCATTTGTTTGTTGCCGTAACAAAGGGTCAGAGCGGCGAAGAGATTGTTATAGGATCAGCAGGGTTATCTGTTTACGATAATCTCCGTCTTCGTCACAGTGCGGGTATTGGAATAATGGTTCATAAGGATTATCAGAATATGGGTGTTGGGTCAGCATTGATGGAAGCACTTATTGACATAGCTGATAATTGGCTTATGCTTGTAAGAATTGATTTGACTGTGTTTGAGGATAATCTGAAAGCCATTAAGCTTTACGAGAAATTTGGGTTTGAGAAAGAGGGAGTAAAAAAACTTGCCGGAATCCGAAACGGAGAATATGTAAATGAATTGATTATGGCAAGGATAAATCCCTCAATAATAAGTAATTAAGTACTGAGTATATTCAAAGGAGTATTAAATGTATAGCTCTCAAAATCCTATCAGAATTGAAGCCGCGAGTTTAGACAATCAGGCAGTTGAACAGCGGAAAAACGCTATACGGATACTTAAAAAGCGTGTTATGATATTACTCGGTGTTCTGGCTGCAAACATACTTATTCCAGCAATGCAACCATTATTCCCGGGAGCAGAAACTGTGTTAACGATTCTATTAAGTATAAGCGGTATACTATTTCTATTCTTTTTCGTATGGGCAGGATTAACCCTGGCTTTGATCGTCGTTACTAAAACAAAGGATTACACAGGGGGATATATAGAGGTATACAATGACCATATTCTAATAAAACAACAATCATATTATGTAAACAATAGCCAATGGGAAAGCGCAGAAATATGGTTTGAGGATTTGCTTCACATGCGGAATTCAACAAACAAATCCATAGAAAAGATATATGAATACGAATACCAGCTTCACCCGGAAAAGTATATAGATAAGATATGTTTTGAATTCAAAGCATCAGGTAGGTCTCATGCCAAGATGGTAACATCTACAAAAGGGAATGTGTTTGCCTTTCATTTTGGAGGTTATAACAAGGAAGAGATTCTTGATTTAGGGAGAAATATATATTCTATGGCCCTTAAATATAATAGATCTTTAAAATTTGAGGAAGAACCCATAATATATAAACGCATTATTCGAAGAATAAGAGGCGGCAGTAAGCATTGACGATATATTACTAGTTCTTGCTTTTTCCAATCTAATTCATTTCAGTAATTTAGAAGAATCGTTTGATTATTATTGACAAACACTTAATAAGGTTTATAATAGTATTATACCCCCCGGGGGAGGGGTGGGTTAAGGGTAAGACAGGGACGGTTTCGTGTCCTATCAGAGACAGTAAGACAGGGGACGGTTCTAGCTTCTATCGGGGGCTGAGGGGTAGCTTTCTGGATCTGATATCGAACGTGAAACGTCTACCCTATATTGCGGATCTCTGGTGTTGTACAATATGTTATTTTGGAGGTGTTTATTATTCTAGCCGAGGATAAAAGTAAGGTTATAAATCTTCTAAAGACAGCCTACGGTCAGATAGATGGCATTATAAAAATGGTTGAAGAGGACAGGTACTGTGTTGATGTTTCGAATCAGATATTATCAGTCCAGGCATTACTAAAGAAAACCAATTTGAAGATCATCGATCAGCATATTAAGCACTGTGTAAAGCAGGCCTTCTCCGAAGGAGAGGTGGCTGGCAATAAAAAGGTTGACGAAATTATCAAATTACTTGATAAGTACGCAAAATAGCGAGTAATAGTACGATTTCGTGGTATTACATTTATGTTTT
>JAAYTU010000139.1 GCA_012523705.1 Clostridiaceae bacterium | reverse complement strand
TGAAAAATCTATGGGAACCTTAATTTTTTCAGTCATAACATCAAGGTTGTGTATATATGATAAGACATAAACTTTGAAGTCTTGCGGACAATAAACAATCAGATCTCTTGAAAACTCAGGATAGTTTAAATAATTAATAGTTACATTTGGAAGTTCCAATACTTCAAGCCTTGTTTTTAATTCCTTGGCTGTAATATGGACTGTATCATATACAAAGATAGTACCATCACTTGTAAGGTCCTTAATATCAAATGCTTTAATTATCTCTTTAGCAACTGCAATATCTGATTTGCCTCCGGCAAGCCAAATCCTTTTTAGGCTTCTTTCAAAAGAAATAACATCAACACCAACACCAACAGACATTTGAGTTAAGATACTAATAATCTCTTCAGCAGATAAATATGTCAGTTTTACTGCAGCTATCTCAAATGAATTACTTACTGCATTTGCAGGTATGTCAATTTTTTTAATAATATTTTGTACTTGTGTTATAGTGGCGCTGTCTCCATAAGCCCATATTATCATTGGATTAGAATCTAGTACTATTCCTGTATTTATACCTACACGCCTTAGTAAATCATTTGCTACCTCAGCATTTATGTAATTAGTATTAATAGGTGTTAATAATAAGGCTGTACCGGATAAATCTGCAGAAGCATTCTCAGGCCTGTCTAACATATTAATAAGCTCATTGACCTTAGTAAGCTCATTACTAAAGCCCTGAATCCATATACCTTTTTGATTATTATCAAGAGTAACAGATTTTACTGGGATATCTAAGGATTCTATTTGTGACGCTATAACATCAGAGGTTATGTATTTTAATCGGAAGCTGCTGATTGAAAGATTGCTGGAGAAATCTCTGCTTAAGGTAGCCCTGTCACCGACAATAATTGCGTTATCATCTTCTATGTAGGCATACCCTACAGATTTCAAGATATATTCCAAAGCAGTTTTTTGAGGTACATTCTGAATACTTACATCTATATGTGTAGCGTCACCAGTATATATAATGTTTTTATTCATATTAAGACCAAAGGCAGATAGAACATCGCGAATATCAGCATTTCGCATTTCTATAGAGATGGTGTCTTCAGTTGTTGCCGTTACTGGAGTAGTAATGAAAGCAGACAGGATGATTGTACTAATCAAAACAATAGCAATCAATGATTTGCTCAGCCTTTTTGTATTCAGCATCTGTATGAACCTCCTAAAATATTAGTTGCTTTCTGCCCCATCAGATATATTCAGGACAATAATACTATCTTCACCAGATTGTAAAGTAACAGTATCCAGTTCAATATCCTTTACGACCCATTTGCTGTCTCCTATAGCATCATTAATCTGTACTATGTAGGAAGAATCTCCCCATTCAATGATAGCTGTTGAGTTAATGTCTGCATAAACTATGCCGGTAAGATTCATCATAGAATCAAATGGATCATTGCTGATATTATCCTTTATGTTGGTATCTGTCCTTATTTTCTTGGGAAGAACCTCTACGCTTGGTTCATTTTGGTCAGAATTTTCTTGTGGCGAAGCGGATGGTGTAGAAGTAGGGTTATAGGCCGATATATCATCACTATCGAAGCCCCCGGATAATACAAAAATAAATAGAACCACAAGCCAAATCACCAATATAGGTAACAAATATTTAAGTGATTTATTTCTTTTCAAAAAACTTTTAAATGCTGTTTCTTCATTTTTTGTATTCTTTGACTTAACCGCCTTATTAATTATTAACACTCCCTTCTTTTATTTACTTTAATTGGTAAATAATGT
>JAAYTU010000138.1 GCA_012523705.1 Clostridiaceae bacterium | reverse complement strand
CGCTATAAGCACAGCGATATGGAGGATCTGGAGAAGGCCCTGGCAGACGTGCCTGAATCCAAAGGAATACTCATTGTAACAGATGGTGTATTCAGTATGGGCGGAGAAATCTGTAAACTCCCTGAAATTGTGGAGCTTGCAAAAAAATATGGTGCCAGAGTTATGGTTGACGATGCCCACGGCCTAGGAGTATTAGGTAAGAACGGCCGGGGGACCGCTGAGCATTTTGGGTTGGAAGACCAGGTTGATATAATCATGGGCACATTCTCAAAATCATTGGCAAGTTTAGGTGGTTATATGGCTGCTTCAGAGGATGTAATCTCTTATGTTAAGCACACTTCAAGGCCATTTATATTCAGTGCCTCCATCCCACCGGCAAATGTTGCGGCTGCACTATGTGCACTGAATATTCTAAAAAAAGAGCCTGAGAGGGTTTCAAATCTTAATGATATAGCTGATTATATGAGAGGACTTCTGAAAGAAAGAAATATACCTCTTAACGAGACTAGCACCCCAATCATTCCAATCATGACATATGAAGATATCAGAACCTTTATACTCTGCAAGGAATTATTGAACGAAGGTGTTTATGTAAACCCTGTTATATCCCCTGCAGTTCCCCAAGGGTTCAGCATGATCAGAACAAGCTATACGGCGACACACACCCGGGAGCTTATGGATGAGGCTGCAGATATTATTGCGAAGGTTTTTGCAAGAATTTAAGGCTAATATATTAAGACAGGGGACGGTTCAGTGAACCGTCCCCTTCTTATATGCAAACTGATTTTATACTTGTTTAAGTTCAGCCATGCAATCCGGGCAGATGTTCTTGCCCTTATAAACCTTGATATCCTTTGCATTATCACAGAATATGCATGCAGGTTCATACTTTTTTAGTATAATGGTAGCACCATCTACATATATTTCAAGTGCATCCTTTTCTGCGATATCAAGAGTTCTCCTTAGCTCGATGGGTAATACTACTCTACCAAGCTCGTCTACTTTTCTGACGATACCAGTTGATTTCATCAAACTCCCCCCCCAGTCTATATATATTTTTTCTCTGTAACTCATAATACCATAATATTGCTTTTGTGGTCAACATCGTTATCACTTTATTTTCGTTATTTGCTAATTTTTTTCATTATTTATGACCAATGTTTATTCGTCAAGCTTAATGAATATTTTGCCTTGTTGTCAATATCTTTTATAAGGGGAAAAAAACATTTTCCATATTAAGAAAATGGAGACGTTATGTTAAATTTTATCTGGGTCATCATGATTTTTGCAGGTATAGTAACCGGGGTTCTTACAGGTAGAACCAAGGAAATCTCTGATGCTATATTAGAAAGCTGCGTAAACTCAGTGGAGCTGGTAATCACTATGCTTGGCGCCATGTGCCTCTGGACAGGTTTGATGAAGGTTGCCAAAAAAAGTGGGCTTGTAGACAGCTTAGCTAAGCTGCTTAAAGGAGTCTTTAAATTTCTCTTCCCCTCTATTCCGGCCGGGCATCCTGCAAACAGCGCTATAGCGATGAGTATAAGCGCTGACCTTTTAGGCCTCGGGAATGCAGCAACCCCATTAGGAATAGCGGCTATGAAAGAACTTTCAAGCCTAAACAATGATTCAGCGCTGGCAAGTAATGCCATGGTTATGTTCGGTGTGATAAATGCCGCATGCATTCAACTTATCCCTTCAACGGTAATGGTGCTCAGGCAGCAGGCCGGTTCAGCTGACGCTGCCTCTGTTATGCCTTGCATATGGATTGCATCCTTGGTGTCGGCCGTATCAGGTGTAATTGCAGCTAAACTATTTGAAAGAAAATCCCCTGAAAGGAGGATTTGAATGAGTTTTATATCTAACCTTGCAATACCAGCAGTTATACTCATTATAGTTCTGTCAGGCTTTATCAAGGGCATACCCGTCTTTGATGTATTTTTAGAAGGAGCTAAGGAAGGTGCAATGTCGGCCTTTAATGTGTTGCCCGTTATGGTGGGAATTATCGCAGCAGTGTCGATATTAAATGCCTCAGGGCTCATCACTATATTAAGTAATCTGTTAACAAAGCCCTTAAGTCTCATAGGCATTCCTCCCGAAACCATTCCCGTTCTGTTAGTCCGCCCTTTTTCAGGAAGTGCTTCATTAGGACTTTTCAGCCAGCAAATCAAAGCCTATGGCCCGGATTCATATATTGGCCGCGTCTTATCAACCATAATGGGATCAAGTGAGACAGTGCTCTACACCCTTGCCATATATTTTGGGGCCACCAATGCCAAGGACACCCGTCACGCCATACCCGCCTCATTGATATCCTCATATTTAGGAATGATCGCCGCAATCTATATTTGTAAAGTTCTATAGGTTATCTTATTCACCTTCCATACCCCTTCGCAATATGATAATAGTGCGGGAAAAACTCTGTATCAGCCCTGACAAAAAGGGGGGGAAGCTATGTCTGAAAACATTGTCAGTGTGCAAAACATCGGCATGAAATACCAATCAATTAATGGTGAAATAAATGCTATCGAGGATGTTTCCTTCTCTGTCAGCAAAGGAGAATTTATCAGCATTGTAGGTCCAAGCGGCTGCGGAAAATCAACTCTTCTTTCAATTATTTCAGGGCTTCTAAAGCCCACTCAAGGAAGAATATTAATTGATAATGATGAAATAAATACAACCTCTGAAAAGGTTGGATACATGCTTCAGAAGGATTACCTTTTTGATTGGCGTACTATTTATCAAAATGTGCTTTTAGGACTCGAAATAAGTAAAAAATTGAATGCCGAAAACAAGGCATATGCCCTTGAACTTCTGCGTACCTATGGCCTTTATGATTTTAAGGATAAATACCCGAGCCAGCTTTCGGGTGGAATGCGGCAACGGGCCGCATTAATAAGAACTTTAGCTGTAAAACCTGAAATCCTCCTTTTAGATGAGGCATTTTCTGCCCTTGATTATCAAACAAGGCTTGCTGTTACAGAAGATATATACAGCATAATAAAGAACGAAAACAAAACGGCAATTATGGTAACTCATGATATATCAGAGAGTATCAGCATGTCGGACAGAGTCATTGTTTTAACAAAACGACCAGCATTGATTAAAAGTACCCATGCTATTAAGTTTGACTGTCCAAACAGAACCCCCCTTAAATGTCGTGAGGCTCCAAACTTCAGAGAGTATTTCAACAATATATGGAAGGAGCTTGATGTGCATGTCTGATAAAAATGTGGAAACGAGCTTATCTCCTGAAAGAATAGCATATTTAAAAAAGGTCAGGCTGAGAAAAACAAGCATCTTGTTAATACAGCTTTTAATACTGGTCTTCTTTTTTACATTCTGGGAAATAGCAGCTAACCTGAAACTGATAGATCCCTTTGTAACAAGCCAGCCCTCCAGAATGGTTAATACCCTGATAAACCTGTATAACAGCGGAGATTTGTTTTTACATATTGGAGTTACTTGCCTTGAAACAGTCCTGGGCTTTACAATCGGAACTATAATAGGCACGATTATTGCTGTTTTGCTTTGGTGGTCAGAGTTTGCATGTCGTGTTTTCGAACCCTATCTGGTAATACTTAATAGCCTTCCTAAGGTTGCGTTAGGGCCAATCTTTATTATCTGGATAGGCGCAGGACCTCAATCAATTATAGTAATGGCTCTGGCTATATCTTTAGTGGTCACCATTCTCGAGGTATTAAACGCCTTTCTTCAAACTGATGAGGATAAGGTTAAGCTGGTGCAGACCTTTGGTGGAAACAGGCTTCAGGTTTTTACTAAAGTGGTCTTTCCATCTAATATCCCAGCAATGATCAATGCACTGAAGGTTAATGTGGGATTGTCCTGGGTGGGTGTTATTACAGGAGAATTTCTCGTTTCCAAGGCAGGACTGGGTTATCTCATTGTCTACGGCGGTCAGGTGTTCCAGCTTGACCTAGTTATGACCAGCGTGATTATCCTTGCAATCGCAGCTGCGCTAATGTATCAAGGCGTATTACTCATTCAAAAAAAGCTTTCTGACGGCAAAATTATAGGCAATGGCAATAATTATTAAAATTAATATATAAGGAGGTATATATCCATGAAGAAAATAAGGCTTCTTCTCTTGATTGTACTTATGGCAGTATCCCTGCTTCTATGCTCTTGCGGTTCGGATACAAAAGATAAGGTCAGCTTAAGCGAAGTTACCAGGTCTGTTTTCTATGCTCCTCAGTATGTCGCAATAAATCAGGGCTTTTTTGAGGAGGAGGGCATAACCCTTGAGCTTAGCAACGGCCAGGGTGCAGACAAGGTAATGACTGCGGTAATATCGGGACAGGTGGACATAGGCTTTTCCGGCCCCGAGGCATGTGTATATGTTTATAACGAGGGCAAAGAGGATTATGCAATAGTTTTTGCCCAGCTTACAAAAAGGGACGGCTCATTTTTGGTAGGTAGAGAGCCGGAGCCTGATTTCAGTTGGGAGAATCTCAAGGGCTCATACATCATAGGCGGAAGAAAAGGCGGAATGCCCGAGATGACATTAGAATATGTTCTTAGGAAGCATGGTCTGGAACCTAATGTTGACTTGACCGTTGACACCAGTGTTCAATTCGCTGTTATGGCAGGAGCCTTCACAGGTGGAACAGGCGAGTATGTTGCGCTTTTTGAGCCCACAGCAACAATGCTGGAAAAGGAGGAAAAGGGCTATGTACTGGCATCTATTGGTCAGGACAGTGGCGAAATCCCCTATACAGCATACTATGCCAAAAAGAGCTTTATAGAAAACAACGAGGATCTGATTCAACGCTTTACCAATGCAATATATAAGGGGCAAAAATGGGTTGATACCCATAGCCCTGAAGAAATTGCCGAAGCAATACAGGAATTCTTCCCCGATACTGATTTGGAAACCCTTACAAATGTAGCAAGACGTTACAAGGAGATAGACGCATGGAATAAAGATCCCGTTTTAAAGGAACACTCCTTTGATTTGATGCAGACAGTAATGGAGGAAGCCCAGGTTCTTGACAAACGAGCCCCCCATGACAAAATCGTTGACAACAGCTTTGCAGAAAAGGCTATTGAAGAATTCAAATAGTAAAACAGCTTTAGTAAAATATATAACACAATAATGACACAAGGAAGCATCAGTTGATGTCATGGGTGGAGTAAAGCAGCACCCATGACATCAACTGTGTTTTTTTAAATTCACAAGGTTACCGCAAGTATCTCACCATTAGATACTGAACCCTTGAAGTTAGAAAATGAAGTTCTAGCTTCTGCCTAAATCCTCAGCTAGCAGAGCAATGTAGCTTGCAGCTCACATCTAGCAGAACAATGTAGCCCACCTCTTAAATAACATTCCAAAAATCAGGCCAAAGGTGCATTTGGGTGAGTCCTTGGCTGCAACGATATCAATGGTTGCTAGCTGCTCCCCTTCAAGATCTATTTTCAGAACGCCTACAGGCTGCCCAGCCTCTACCGGGGCGTTAATTATTTCCGGCATGTCAATTGTTTCAGTCAGTTTATCCTTACTTCCCTTTTTTACAACCACGAAGGCGTCTCCGGAAAAAGTAACGGGGATTTCAGAGGTTATTCCTTTTTTAACTTTAATTGTACCTGCATCAAGTCCTGTCTTCTCAATTTTAGCACTCTCCCAATTGGAAAACGCAAAGTCTAAAAGCTTGGCTGTCTCAGAAAATCTGGCGGCATTTGTTGCAGAACCTAAGATTACAGATATAAATTTGCTTCCCTCTCTCTCTGCTGAGGCCGATAGACAAAAGCCAGCCTTGTTGGTAAACCCGGTTTTTAATCCTGTTGTTCCCTTGTATCTCTTAACAAGCTTGTTTGTGTTGTCCAGATCAAACTTGCCATCTCTGAAAGAATCATGCCATATAGTAGTGTAATGAATAATTTTGGGATGCTTGACGAGAAGCTCCCGGGACATAATTGCAATATCCGCAGCAGTGCTGTAATGCCCCTCATCAGTAAGGCCTGTACAGTCCAGAAATTTAGTGTTTTTCATTTTTAGCTCTTCTGCCTTTTGGTTCATCAATGCAACAAAGGCCTCCTCACTCCCTGCTATAACCTCTGCAAGGGCTACTGAAGCATCATTTGCAGAATGAACCGCCACTGCCTTTAAAAGCTCCTCGATAGTGAAAACCTCTCCTTCCTTTAAATACACCTGGGACCCGCCCATTCCTGTTGCATAGGCCGATATGGTGGTTGTATCAGAAGGATTCACCTTGCCACTGTCTATTGCCTCCATGAGCAAAAGCATTGTCATTATTTTTGTAATACTGGCAATAGGCAGGGTTTCATTTTCATTTAAGGCGAACAGTACTTTTCCGGTATTAGCCTCAATAAGAATTGCCGCCTTTGCATTAACCTTAAAAGGCGGCACAGCCTGCGCCTCTAAAGCCGGATCCGTCTTTGCATCAGCTTCAGATTCCGTCGCACCCGTTGCATCCACCGTCATAATGCTCAAATCCGATTCATATGTACTTAATATATCATTGGCTGCACCAAATGCAATTGTTCCCGTGGTAAAATAAGCTAAGAGAAGAATGGCAATAAAAAACCTGCACTTAATTTTCATAGATATCCACTCCATTGACCTATCCATAAAAACTATATGCAGGCTTAACTTGGTTATTCTATTTTTAGAAAACTTATTCGATAATATCCATTATGAGATTGGCATTCTGAGGTTTTTTTACGCTGATTATAACGGCTTTGTCCAATTCTTTAACAGAATTTTGGAAAAGGTTCTCGTCATCTGCATGCAGTACAATTATTGGTTCGCCTGCTTTTACCTCATCACCGGGCTTCTTCAACAGAACGATTCCTGCCGCCGGATTAATGGTACTCTCCTTGGTAGCTCTTCCCGCTCCTAAAAGCATGGACGCAATGCCTAATCTATCAGATATAATGGCTTCAATATAACCTGATGAGGACGCCGTATACTCTCTGGTATACCTTGCCCTAGGCAACAGCTCTATATTATCTACAACATCCTCCCGACCCTTTTGTGCTCTGATCATTTCCTTAAGCTTCCGTAAGGCGCGTCCGTCCTTAATAGCTTCACCAGCAAGAGTCCTGCATTCATCAAAACTCCCCTTTCCGGCCAGCTCAAGCATTTTTCCGGCTAAGACTATGCAAACCTCGGTTATGTCATCAGGACCGTTTTCTGAAAGAACTTCAATTGCTTCCATTACTTCCAGAGCATTGCCTACGGTGTTTCCTAACGGTCGGTCCATATCAGTTATGACAGCAACTGTTCTCAGGCCGGCCCCCTTTCCTATATCAACCATGGCTCTTGCAAGCTTTCGGGCCTCTTCTATAGTCTTCATGAAGGCACCACTTCCCACCTTCACATCAAGAACTATACAATCAGCCCCTGATGCCAGTTTTTTGCTCATAATGCTTGATGCAATCAGAGGAATGCTCTCCACTGTGGCGGTAACATCTCTTAATGCATACAGCTTCTTATCGGCCGGCACCAGGTTTCCCGTCTGTCCCGCAACAGCCAGCCCTATTTCTTTGACAATGCTCACGAATTCTCTTTGGCTAAGCTCGGTTGTGAAGGAGGGTATGGCTTCCAGTTTGTCTATGGTACCGCCAGTGTGCCCTAGGCCTCTTCCGCTCATTTTGGCCACCGGGACACCTAAAGAGGCAACTATGGGTCCGAGAATAATAGTAGTCTTATCCCCTACCCCGCCAGTGCTGTGCTTATCGACCTTGATTCCCGGTATTTCAGATAAATCTATATTATCTCCCGACGCGGCCATTGAAAGTGTCAAATTCAGCGTTTCTTCCTTATCCATGCCCTTTAAACAAATAGCCATTAACAAAGCACTGGCCTGATAGTCCGGTATAGAACCATCGGTGATACCTTTTACAAAGAACTCAATTTCTTCCTTGCTGAGACCAAGACCGTTTTTCTTTTTTGAAATGATATCTACCATTCTCATAGTCAGACCTTCTTTCTATAGAAATTGGAGGTTAGAAGTCAGAATCCAAGCAGGGGTTGACACCGTAGCAGGCGTTAAAGCCGTTTAGCCGTTGATTCTTGTTCAGGCGTTGACTCCTGTTTAACTGCTAAAGCCTGTTTAGGCGTTTAAGCCGTGGCTAGCGTTAATCTTGTTTAGGTTTGAAGTCTGTTTAGATTATCTCTGATAAAAAGCTCTTGCCTTCAATTTGAGCATCAACACCTAAATATTCTGCCACCGTTGCCGCAATATCGGCAAAGCTCTCTCTCGTTTTAAGGTTGCTGCCCTTATTTATATGCTTCCCGTAAACCAGTAAGGGCACATATTCCCTTGAATGGTCAGTGCTCGCTGTGGTGGGGTCGCAGCCATGATCGGCCGTTATAATCAGGATATCCTCTTCATTCATTGCATCCATTATTTCAGGAAGTCTGTCATCAAACTTCTGAATAGCTCTTGCATAGCCTTCTATGTCATTACGATGGCCATAAAGCATATCAAAGTCCACTAGATTGGTGAACAGTAGTCCCGAAAAGTCATCCTTCATCCATTCAATTGTACGGTCAACTCCGTCGTTATTGCCATTAATATGCACAGCCTTTGTAATGCCCTGACCTGCAAAAATATCCTCAATTTTTCCTACCCCTCTTACCTCATAGCCTTGATCTTGAATAAAGTCTAGAACAGTTTTTCTTATTGGTTTTAGTGAATAGTCCTTCCTTCGTTCGGTTCGTTTAAAGCTTCCCGGTTGGCCTATAAAGGGTCGGGCTATAACTCTACCTACGGCATGGTCTCCAACTAGCAGAGCTCTCGCCTTTTCGCAATAATCATAAAGCTGATCTATTGGAATAACCTCCTCATGGGCGGCAATCTGAAAGACACTGTCTGCCGAAGTATAGACAATGGGATAGCCAGATTTAATATGCTCCTCTCCAAGGTCTTCAATAATCACCGTTCCTGATGCGGGATAATTTCCTATACTCTTTCTCCCGATTGCCTTTTCAAAAGCGTCTATTACCTCGGGCGGAAAACCCTCGGGGTATGTGGGAAAGGCTTTTTCTAATACAACTCCTGCAATCTCCCAATGACCTGTCGTTGTATCCTTGCCCTTGGATTTTTCCTTAAGACGGCCCACTGCCCCTATAGGGTTGGGTTCCTTTTCTATTGCGTCCACTCCCTCAATATTACCTATGCCCAAGGCCTTAAGATTTTTAAGTGTGTACCAGGGCTTGTCTTTCATGGCAAGGGTTATATTCCCCAGGGTATTGCTTCCGGCATCTCCATATGCAGCTGCGTCAGGCATTTCACCAATGCCAAGGCTATCTAATACTATAATAATTACTCTTTTCATGAGTTATTCCTCCAGGCTCCTAGAAAAATCATTCATTCCTATTATGATTTACTATTAAATATTTATCACTATTTTATTATAACAAAACAAAAAGGATTATGTGTGTGCAGTGAGATAGGGGACGGTCCTGTTCTTATAGATGTTAGATGTTGGAAGTTAGAGTCAGAAAGTCCCGATTTCTAACTTCCAACATCTATCTTCCAACTTCCTGATATGACACAAAACCATCCCCACCTTTACTTAGATGTTCAGCTTGTGCTAATCTAAATTGTGGAGGGTGAAAGTAATGACTCTGTTTTATATTGCCCTGTTTTTAGCGATTATGGCAATCATCCTGATTTTGATAATGATGCATCAGGCCCGAACTCTAAAGAGCGAATTCGTTAGAATTCCCCGCAGCCAATTAGGGATAAAAGTATGCCTGATTTCTGATATTCATATAGGGCTTTTAAGGGTTCCTGAGGAAGATGTTTCTAAGGCTATACTCGATAATAAGCCGGATATGATTGTTCTGGCAGGGGACATGCACGAAGACCAAAGTGAAGTCCCTAAATTCAAGGAATGGGCAAGAAAGGTTTTGGCCGGCTATCCTGTGTTTGCAGTCCCCGGAAACCACGACTACAAACGCCTAAACTTTTCTGATACACATAAGGATTTGTTTTTTTCTGCCTTAGAAGACTGTGGTATAGAGCTTTTGATTAATAGGTCTACTATTTATAAAAAAAACGGAAAAACTATTAATATAGTTGGTCTAGATGATTTTAGATGTGGAAAGCCAGATAAGGATTTAGCATTAGCAGAAATAAATACGGATGCTGACTTTACCCTGGCTGTTGCCCACAACCCTGAGACTGTACTGAACTTTAATAAGGGTGATGTGGATTTGCTTTTATCTGGCCATTTCCATGGCGGGCAAATCTGGATGCCCTTTAATCTTGAATATAGATTATGCCGAAGTGAAAAAACCTGCAGAGCAGGTTACAGAAAGGGCCTTCATGATATCGACGGCACCCTCACCTATATCAGCCGAGGGTTAGGAACTGTTATTGTGCCATGGCGATTAGGCTCGGCCCCTGAAATAACCTTTATTGATATTTGATCAGGCATTATCTGCAATCTCCTTTATACTGTCAATTGCATACTGGATTTCCTGGTCAGTAGTAAAGTAGCCCGGACTAAGTCTTACTAATCCGGTTTTATCTGTTCCCAGGGCCTTGTGGGCCAAAGGGGCACAGTGAAAACCAGGCCTTACAGCAATATGATATTTAGCATCAAGAATATTTGCAATTTCAGAGGAGTCCATCCCATCTATGACAAAAGCAATAATTCCACTATTCTGTCCGGTTTCAACTGTTGAGAACAATTGAATCTTATTATGGGATGCTAATTCATCATAAAGCGTTGTGAGCATCCTTTCTTTTCTTTTATAAATAATGTCTGTACCTGTTTTAATAATAAAATTGACCCCTTCAGTCAGTCCAGCTAATCCCGGCGTGTTCAATGTACCGCTTTCTAGAATGTCGGGCATAAACAACGGATGGACAGTTTCAAAGGAACGGCTTCCTGTTCCTCCATGAATTATGGGCCTTAAATTAATACCTTCATCCACATAAAGTCCGCCTGTTCCCTGAGGCCCCATCAGGCTCTTGTGCCCGGGAAAGGCTAAGAGAGAAATTTTCATTGTTTCTATATTTAAAGGAAGAACTCCCGCTCCCTGGGAAGCATCTAAAAGATAGTAAATTCCTCTGGTCGAGGCTATCTCACCAATTTCTTTATATGGCAAAACTCTGCCTGTTACATTTGACGACATGGTTATGGCAATAAGCTTGGTATTACGGCGTATAGCCTTTGATATCTGATCCGACTCTATTTCATCCAGATTTTTTTTAGGCGTTATTACAGTAAGGCTGATAATTCCTCTTTTTTTAAGGTCGAATAGGGGCCTTAATACCGAATTATGATCTAATGCAGTTGTAATAACATGGTCACCCTTTTTTAATACCCCGAAAATGGCCATATTCAGAGCATGTGTGGCATTGGCAGTAAACCCGACTCTCAAAGGATTCTTTATATTGAACAGCTGTGATACCATCTCTCTAGCTTTAATTACCTCTGCCGCAGATTTCCTTGCCATCTCATGGGATGAGCGACCGGGGTTGGCACAACTTCGTCTTAAGAAGTCATCAATCTTATTATAGACCTCCACAGGCTTCGGATATGATGTAGCTGCGTTATCTAAATATACCATTTACAGCCTCTCTGGTTAGATTCATACTCCATGATATGCCGGTGGACAAGTTTTAGTGAGCTGCAGTTTCATAGATGAATAAATTAAGATTTGCCCTTAATCAGGTTTAACCTGTCGCGAACCTTCTTTATATCAAGATAAAAGTCTTCTCTTTTTCGAACATCTCTCAATATTGCAGCCGGATGATAAGTAGGCATTATAACAAACTTAGAGCTCTTTTCAACCCAGTCTCCTCTGATTTTAGTAATCATTGCGTCAGGATCAATCAATGCTTTGGCCGCTACAGAACCGAGACATACAATAATGGACGGCTTAATAGTCTTAACCTGATACCTGAGCCATGGCATACATGTCTCAATCTCATCCTTGGCAGGCACACGATTATTTGGAGGCCGGCATTTCACAACATTGGCAATATAATAATCCTCAGGCTGTATCTGTAATGCCTCGAGCACGAGATCCAAAAGCTTTCCAGCCCTTCCAACAAAGGCTTCCCCCTCGATATCCTCCTGCTCTCCCGGCCCTTCGCCCACAAACAAAACAGGAGGCGAGTTTATATTGCCCCTACCTATTACCACATTTTTTCGTCCCATATGAAGATTACATCTTGTACAGGAAGTGCATTCCTCTACAAAAGCATCCCAGCCACCCATTATAATAACCATCCTCTTATTTAATACAAAAACAACTTAACACTATCATTATAATACAATAAAATAAGCCGGAATGAAAACCAGATGCCGTCTGGAATGGATGATTTCGAATAGTTCTTGGTTTTCTAATACTGTATTTCGTAAAATATGCCGATATATTTATTAACTATGGATAGTTTATTATGCAAGGAGGCATGTCTTATGAAAATTGCAGATTCGCGAGTTCATATGAGCTCTCAATGGTCTGCTGTTAAGCAGCTTTCTACAAAAGAAAATCTTGAATACTGGAATCAGAACCAGGATCAGGATCAGAATCAAAATACAAATGATAATATTCTTCTTGACATATCGGATCAAGGAAAGGCGCTTCAGCTGAACAACATATCAGCTCCAAGCAGCCCTAAAGGCTTAGTTGCCTACGAGCTTACTGATAAGGACAGAGAAAAAATTGATTTACTTGAGCATTTTATCTATGTACTCACAGGAAAAAGAATCAAGCTTAGAACCTTTGAACCTGAAATTCAGAATAACGATTCAGCAGGTCAAAACGGCGCAGCTTCTGTTGGCTGGGGATTAAAATACGACAGGGAAGAATTTCACTATGAAGCCGAAAGTATGTCATTTAATTCTTCAGGTAGCATTGTCACCGAAGACGGGCGAACAATAAACTTCAACCTGAACTTTAATGTCAGCCGTGAGTTTATGAGCTATCACCGCATATCCATACGCGCGGGAGATGCACTCATTGATCCCTTGGTTCTCAATTTCAGAAATACTTCTGCAATGCTGGGGGATAGGGATTATTCCTTTGACATCGACAGTGATGGCAAGAATGACCTGATTGCCTTCACCAGGCCAGGCTCAGGATTTCTGGCACTGGACAAGAATAACAACAATGTTATTGATGACGGCAGCGAACTTTTCGGTCCGCAAACAGGCAACGGCTTCGATGAGCTGGCAGGCTATGATGAGGACAATAACGGATGGATCGACGAAAATGATCCCATTTTTGACAAGCTCAGAATTTGGACAACCGATGAATCGGGTAATAAAGTTCTTCTGGCTTTAGGACAGGTAGGAGTAGGTGCCATTTATCTGGGAAATGTACAGACTGAATTTGGCATCAAATCCCAATCAAATGATGCCTTAGGACAGATTCGTTCATCGGGTATTTTCCTCAAAGAAAATGGACAGGTTGGGACTATCCAGCATGTCGACCTAGTAGTATAAAAGTTGGAAACGAGACCGGGGTGTCAAGCCAGGGAACGGTTCTATGTTCCACAAAGCAGGGGGGACACAAAAAACCTCCCCCCTGGCTTTTCCCTAGGCTCCTCCTATAATGTTATTGTCTGCTCCCTGTCGGGGCCGACGCCAACATATTTTACAGGAACTCTAATTAGTTCTTCTATTCTGGAAATGTACTTCTGTGCCGCCAAAGGAAGGGCACTGAACCTCTTTACCCTGGAAATATCGGTATCCTTCCATCCTTCAAACTCCTCATATACAGGCTCACACATATTAAGCTCCTTATTGCTTGAAGGATAGTAATCAATTGTTTCACCATTTAGCTTGTATGCAACACAAAGCTTTATCTTGTCAAGCTTTCCGATAGTATCAATATGGTTCATGCAAAGTCCCGTTAAACCATTTATTCTTGCAGAGTATTTTAGCATGACCAAATCCAGCCATCCACATCTGCGGGCACGACCTGTGGTAGATCCGTATTCGTTTCCATATTCACGAAGCATACGGCCTATTTCATTATCCTGCTCTGTTACGAAGGGTCCAGCTCCTAAGCGGGTTACATATGCCTTTACAACTCCAAGAACCTCAGTAATCATTTTAGGACCAACCCCTGCTCCTGTGCAAACTCCTCCTGCAATCGGATTAGATGATGTAACATAGGGATATGTCCCGAAATCCATATCAAGCAAGGTAGCCTGAGAGCCCTCAAAGAGAACAATCTTCCTGTCCTCCAGGGCTTCATGAATCATGAAGTTCACATCCCGGACATAGGGTTTCAGTCGTTTCGCATACTCAGAATACTCTTCGATTATTTTATCTGCATCGAGAGGATTTCCGCCATAAATCTTTACTATAAGGTCGTTCTGGAGCTCTATATTTTCATGTACCAGCTCCTTAAAATACTCAGGATCAACTAAGTCTCCCATTCTGATTCCGCTTCTGTTGGCTTTATCTGCATACGCAGGTCCATTACCGCGTTTTGTTGTACCTAATTCAGCCTTTCCCCTGGCCTGCTCCTGAAGGTTATCCAAATAAATATGCCAGGGCATTACAACATGGGCTCTGTCACTAATAAAAATCTGAGCCATATCAATATTAAAGTTATTAAGATAGTCCATCTCCTGCAGGAAAACTGCCGGGTTTATGACTACTCCATTTGCAAGAATGCAAATCTTGTCTTTTCTTAAAATCCCTGAAGGCAATAAGTGAAGGGAATATTTTATACCCTCGCTTATTATAGTACGTCCTGCATTATTTCCGCCGGAGTATCTTACTATATAATCGGAGTCACCTGATAATATATCGATGTACTTTCCCTTTCCTTCGTCTCCCCATTGGGTGCCTACTACTACAATACCAGCCATAAGGTTCCCCCTTGTGCAAAATTACTAATAAATGCGTTACTCAACTATATTATTATATATGTTTTCACTACTAAATGTAAACCTTTCGCTAAAACAAAAGCATTTTTCCCTTAATTTCCCATTATATTGGTGTAAAAAAAGGGCTGTATTTTCACAGCCCTTTTAAAATAATTCTTTATTTTATAGAACCGAAAGCATGTTCAAAGTCATCAATTATATCATCAATATGTTCTGTTCCAATTGACAGGCGTATGGTATTTGGCTTAATTCCGCACTCTAAAAGCTCGGTTTCACTCATCTGCGAATGAGTTGTAGAGGCCGGATGAATCACCAGAGATTTTACATCTGCTACATTGGCCAGTAATGAGAATAGCTCCAGGCCTTCACAGAATGTTTGGGCACTTCTTGCATCTCCCTTTATTTCAAAGGTAAAGATGGAGCCTGCATCCTTCGGGAAAAGCCTCTTATAAAGATCATGGTCCGGATGATCAGGCAATGACGGATGATTTACCTTATCCACCATTGAATGATTATTCAGATAATCAACAACCTTAAGGCTATTCTCCACATGTCTTTCAACCCTCAGGGACAGTGTTTCCAATCCCTGAAGCAATAAGAAGGAGTTAAAGGGACTGATTGCTGCACCCGTATCTCTCATAAGTGTTGTGCGAATCTTGACAATGTAAGCCAGGCTTCCTACTGCTTCGGTAAATACAATGCCATGATAGCTAGGATTTGGTTGTGTAAGGCCCGGGAATTTGTCATTCTGAGCCCAGTCAAAATTACCGCTGTCAATTATTACTCCGCCCAGCACTGTTCCATGTCCGCCAATAAATTTAGTGGCTGAGTGAACAACAATATCAGCTCCATGCTCAATAGGACGCAGGAGGTAAGGTGTTGCAAAGGTATTATCAACTATTAATGGAATCCCATTCTTGTGAGCAATTTCAGCTACCCTGTCAATATCAATAAGATCGCAATTAGGGTTCCCGAGAGACTCTATAAATAGAGCCTTGGTGTTTGGCCTTATTGCATTCTCAAAATTAGCAGTATTGCTGCCATCGACAAAGGTGGTTTCAATCCCAATTTCCTTGAATGTATTGGCAAAAAGATTATATGTCCCTCCGTAAATTGTGGTGGATGAAACAATATGGTCTCCTGCTAATGCAATATTTCGTATGGCATAATCAATTGCCGCAGAGCCTGATGATGTTGCCAACGCAGCAGCTCCCCCCTCTAATGCAGCAATTCTTTTTTCAAAGACATCAGAGGTGGGGTTCATAAGTCTTGTATAAATATTGCCCTCCTCAGTTAAAGCAAACCTTCCTGCCGCCTGGGCACTATCCTTAAAAACATAAGAGGTTGTTGCATAGATTGGCACAGCCCTAGCATCTGTAGCACTGTCAGGTTTTTCCTGACCTACATGAACTTGCATGGTTTCAAATTTATATTTTCTGTTTGACATGTTAAAAAATCCTTTCATAAATATTATTTTTCCGGGAAATTTTTTAACAGGTCACATTCGGCCATTTCTAAAATTTTGCCTAAGCAAATCTTCAAATAACAGTAGCATACAGCATCCTCATATCTAATAGTAGTATTCATACCGGAATGGTATTAATAAAAAACTATATAGGATTAAAACTTCTTTGTCAAGAAAAATTTTACTTCAATATGCACTGTCCGTCTGGCCTTCACCCTTTACTAATACAGGTGTTGTTGAATAGCCTACGCCAAGCCTTTCACAGCCCATTTCAACATACTTGCATGCAGTTTCTATGTCCCTTATTCCGCCCGAAGCCTTTACCTTGATCCGGCCGTCGGCAGCCTGTAGCATAGCCTCCACAGCCTCAATTGATGCCCCTGAACTATGAAAGCCAGTAGAGGTTTTTACATAATCAGCCCCCGCCTCAATACAAAGCTCGGTGGTCTTTTTTATTTCTTCAACTGTCAGGGTACAGGTTTCAAATATGACCTTTAACAGAACCCCGGCCTTTTTTGTTTCATTTGATACGGCGCGAATATCCTCTGATACCAGATCCCATAGCTTTGATCTGATATATCCATAATTGACCACCATATCAATTTCCGCCACACCCTTCTGGATATATTGGGCGGCTTCAAAGGCCTTTACTTCACTGGTAGTACAGCCATGGGGAAACGCAAGGACACAGGATACTTCTGTTTGTGTCCCTTTACAAAGATTAACTGCTAAATCAATATCACATGGTCTTACACAAACAGTCCTGACTGAATAATCAATTCCATCCTGGATTGCCTTTCTTGCTTCTTCCTGAGACAATTCAGGCTTCAGTACGGCATGATCAATATAACGGGCAATGTTGGTTTTCATATGCTTGTCCCCTCCTAATATCTTGTAATAATATATCTCTATAATAATGATACCCTAAGTATAGGCTTTCAATAATATTATTGTCAATTTATCAGGGATGGAAGCTAGAAGCACAGAGGAACTGTCGCCCTGTGTCAGAACACAGAGAAGCCGTCCACTTGTGTATGTATGGGCACAGGCCTGGTATAAGTACCGAGCCCCCATAGAGAACTGTCCACTTGTGTATGGATGAGAAGATTTACCGTTATAAGATTGATACAACTTCTGGAGATCTCTCCTGTCCCTGTATGTATGGGAAGATTTACCGTCAAGCACAGAAGAACCGTCCCCCTGTGTTATTTCACACAACTATCTGACCAGTATCTATGCTTACATAAATCAGCCAGTAGCCAGTCATTTCCCGTATTTCACTATCTTCAACAGGTGCCCAGCGGCAAGCATTTTCAAAGGGCTTATTATCCTTGTCGTTTTTTGCCGGAACCCCAATAACGTAATAACTGTCTTTAGTATCCCCTTTATAAATCCCGGCCAGGATATGTTTATACTTAAATAAGCCGACTAAAATTTTTGGATTGGCAAAGAGCGGAACATTAATCCCCGCCATGTACATAATATTGCTAAGCTGTGCAAGATCCGACACCTTGTACCATATGTAGCCTTTATTGGCTCGTTTAAAAGGATGGTAAACCTCATAATTATTTGACAGCATGCCCTCTAGCTTTGCAAGATTTGAAGCTGGCGTTGATTGACTCTTTTCAGTTATTCTTTTTGATATTCCTCCACGGGATCTATAGGCCATGCTATCAATTTGCTCTCCTGATGGAGAAGCATTGTCTGCACCTTCATCAGATGTTCGCGCAGCTTGAGCTCCGGACTTGCCAGCCTTTAAAGCCTCTAAGGATTGTCCCAATAATTCTGCCAAAGCTTCTTTGCGGTCGAGTTTTGACTCTGTTTGTAACGGCTCAGATCCGGACTTGCTATTTGCATGAGAAGCGCTTGTGTTCTCTGTTACAATAGACTCCTGAGTTTCGGTCCGAGTTCTTGATCCGGAAGTATAAACGCTATGCAGGTTGAAATCATCATCAGACTTCTTTTCATGCTCCCTTTCGGGTTCCCTTTGTGTGCTCATTATAAGAACCTGTCTGATGCTTTCATCCCATTTCTCGCCCTTTTCAAAGCTTGAAAACAAAGGGATCCATTTTTTGTTTTGACTTTCTGCCGTAAGTGCAGCATATCGGACATATTCAGGCCTGAGACTATTATTGACCAGAGTTTGAGCATCTATCTCCAGTCCGCTTTGCATTCCATTATATGAGGTGTTTACATCGCCTAACAGGATTGGCTTGAGTCTGCCTCTGTCGGCGAAGATCAAATACAGCCTGTACTTGAAAGGCCCCTGTTTAAGCCCCTTTACATGAATAGTAGCCTGAATCCTCCCTTCCCAGGAGTCAAGGCGAACAAAGGCCTCCGGAGTACTCCCGGCACCAAAGCCTCCGTCAAGCTCCTCCATTATGGCATATTTCCTTGCAAAACCGGCCTGCATAACAACACCCCCATATATGTCTCTTATATATATACGCGGTTAGCCGGTCTTATATAACTTTTCCCGGAGGAACACAGGGGACAGTTCTAGATTTCCCTGACCAGATCTGCGAAATCTTCTATTGAAAGCTCCTCGGCGCGAATATTTTCATTCTTGCCAAGCTTAACCAGAGCCTGGCGTAAAATGTCCTTTCCACCCCGGAGCCAGGGCTGTGAGCCAAGGGAGTTTAGCAAGGTTTTTCGTCTTTGTCCAAATGATGCTCTGACTACTTTGAAAAAGAAATTTTTATCAATATCCTGCATATAGGGCAGGTCCCGTTTCTTGAGTCTGACAACGGCCGAATCCACATCAGGCTTTGGAATAAAGCAATGTTTTGACACAGTAAACATCAGCTTAGGATCACTATAATAGCGCACTGCAATAGTGAGGGAACTGTAATCCTTTGTTTTCGGGACAGCAGCCATCCTTTGGGCCACCTCTTTTTGAACCATGAAAACCATTGTATCCCATTGGATATCACCTTCCAAAAGCATCATGACAATAGGGGTTGTAATATAATACGGCAGGTTTGATACTACCTTAAGTGGGCCTGTCCAATCCTTCACAAGCTCATCAATATCAGCCTTCATAATATCGGCATTTACAATACTTACATTTGAAAAACAGCCTAGAGTCTCATTAAGAGCAGGTATAAGGTGTTTGTCAATTTCTACTGCAATTACCTTGCCCGCTGATTTTGACAGTTCTGCTGTCATGGCGCCAATTCCGGGGCCGATTTCCAGAACCAGATCAGAGGCTGATATATCCCCGGCCTCAACAATCTTTTTGATAATATTAATATCGGTAAGAAAGTTCTGCCCAAGAGATTTTGTAAG
Source organism: Clostridiaceae bacterium (assembly GCA_012523705.1). Lineage (GTDB taxonomy): Bacteria > Bacillota > Clostridia > DSM-8532 > DSM-8532 > DTU059. The sequence goes on along the minus strand of JAAYTU010000138.1, from coordinate 15,362 downwards.
CCTTATATTGTGTTTTTGCAGAATCTGATTTGTGTTTATCATATTTCACCTATATATTTCCCTTATGCCTTATTTTTTACCCTTTAGTATGATGCCTCAAAACAGTCACCATACCGTTTACATTTATTATAATAAAAAAAGGCGGTAATTACCGCCTAAATATCGTTTTTTGATAATCATCTGCATGGACTATCGTTTTCTTTCCAACGACTATCGCTTTGATCATTCAAAATATACACAACTACTTTTCTTCTTCCCCATTGTCTTACCCGTTCAGCCGAATCAAAGTATAAATCAATTAAATTACCTTTTATCGCACTTCCTATGTCTGATGCTATTGCAAATCCATAGTCGGGTGCAGGACCGGGGACTTCTACATAAACCTTTGTGCCCAGAGGTATAACCCTCGGATCAACTGCGATCATGCCTTCACGCACTCTCATACCAGTATAGGTAATACCGAACGCGGGATGGTCAGGATGCTTTCCGGTATCTTCAAAGGATGCTGTGTAGGATGTTGCGTCCATCTTCAATACTTTTGTGTATCTGACCGTGTCACCCCTTGAATTTCTAAAATTCATTACGGTTCCGTACTCAACTACCTGATCCACCGGAGCTTTCACAACACTCTCGTTGACATAAAGCTTTTCGATGGGTCTGCCATCCTCGTATAGTATCTTATAATACTTTTCCTTTATTCCGTTTTCACCGGCTACAACAATCTTGTCTTCGCCTTCGTTCATAGTATTATTAGGCTTTTCTACAACGCTATAAGGTATATCTATCTCTTCGGCGATTATTTCCTCATTAACGCGAATGACTCGAATCCTCATGTCTTCAACGACTTCGCTCGATGCAGTGCAATCTTCGAATCGATCTAATTTCCCTAATGTAATACCATTTTCCTCTAGTACTTCCTCAACCGTGTCCTTGTAGGACCTGACTTCCCTAAGCTCACCATCTACCACAATGTTAACCGGTACTGCTCGTTTAATATTTATAACATTCAGAACATCTGACTCCAGAGCTGTATCCAATGGCTTACTGATATAGTCATCAGAGCTTACGCTTATGCCCATCAGGCCTAAGGCCTGTTCAACAGTACGCCCCATTGTTTTAACGGTTATTGGCCTGCCATCATCAATTACTTGAATTTCGTTACTGGCAACATCGTACAATTTTACGCCTGCAGTAACAGCAAACGCCGATACAATTAACAGCATAGCCAATTGCTTTAGGGGAAACTCACGTTTGAAGAAAGCAAAATACAATCTTTTCATTCAAACTTCCTCTCCTTATATATTAGAATTCGGCACTCTCTCTCTATGCCTTTATCTATATGTATATCTATCAAAGCATTAATAGCTGTACTTTATATGGGATTAAATCCCACTTCGGTTTTGTTGTTTTGCAAGGCTCATATATTTTATATCAGCATTTTGTTTTCTGTCAAGGGTTGGCAATATTTTTAGTATCAATGTACATAATTTGCCAGGTTTTTGACATAGAATTGTAACTAAATCCTATCTCTACATAATTTATACCCTGACTTAATTCAGTAAGTTCATAACTTGCGTCTTCTCTAAGTTGAACATTTGCCGTAACTTGTGCTGCTACAATTTGAGGATCTCCACCTTCAAGTATTACAAAGGACGGATTTTCCTCCTGACCTTCTTTACTCACCCCTATATATTCTATGGCAGAAATAAAATCTATATAATCCTGGACATCATATTGCCTGTCCCAATAGTTGAAATCGCTATGTAGAAATGATAAAGACTCCTTATATCTATTTTTGCTGATACAAGAGAACCAGTCCTCTGTAAAATTTTCTAAATCTTCAGTGAAAAAACTCTTATATAAATCTAGGGCTGAGGTTTGATCGGACATTCTTTTGTGATCTTTAAGCTGCTGCTGACGCAATGCGCGAATCTCTTCCTCCATGCTCCTGATTCGGGCCCTTTGCTCTTCAGTAGTCTTTTGTAAACTGGAATTAGAGTTCTCAAGTTCTTCTACCGTGGTACTGAGTATCCGGTTCTGGCCCTTTAACCAGTCCTGCTCAAGTCTGTCGCTTTCTCTTTGTTTTTGCAGATTTTCTTTGTCCCATACCAGATAATTGAGCATGAGAAATGAAAAAAGTACCACAATTGAGATTATGACTATCACAAATTTCTTCATGGAGCACCTCCAGATTCGAGTAATAGCGTTACAGCTTAAAAAGATCTATAGCGTTAGCCCCGGTTTGGCTTTCAGCTAAAAAATAATCTATTTTTTTAATCTCAGAAATCTTTTCTAAAACATACTTAATAAGGCCGGACCAGTTTCTTTTGCCTCTAAAGGGCTCAGGAGACATGTAAGGACAATCTGTTTCCACCAACAGCATATCCAGAGGTACATAATCCACAACCTCTACAGGTTTTTTGGCATTTTTAAAAGTGAGCGCGCCGCCGATTCCTATGCTAAATCCCAGATCTAACACCTCACGGGCCATTTCCTTTGAGCCCGAAAAACAGTGGAATACACCACCTACTTCTCTTGCGTTCTCACTTTTGATAATATCCAGAATATCCTTATGTGCTTCTCTGTCATGAATTATTATTGGCAGCTTCAGCTTTCGGGCAAGTGCAATTTGCCTGGCAAACCACTCTCTTTGAACCTCCCTAGGTGAGAAGTCATAGTGATAATCCAGTCCTATTTCCCCGATAGCTACTACCTTTTCTTCTTTTGATAAAGTAATCAGCTTGTCAATAGCATCATCTTCGGCCTCAGCCACATCATGAGGATGAATACCGACTGAAGCATAAATAAAGGAGTATTTTTTGGTCAGCTCTATTGATTTTTCAGAGCTTGTAACATTACTTCCAGCATTAATAATGTGTGTGACTCCGTGTTCAACACAATCTTGTAAAACCTTATCTCGGTCTGAGTCAAATCTTGAATCATCGTAATGAGCATGCGAGTCTATCACTTTCAATTTCTCCTTTTTTATTCCTTCAGTGTTCTTCCAGTGTATCTGTCAGTAAAAAAGGTCCGCCATTGGATTAACTAACCCTGGCACCATCAGGAATATCCTGATCAACTGTCAATAGTACAAGGCTTTGCCCATGTGTTGCAGCTAAAATCATACCCTGGCTTTCTACTCCGCGAAGTTTAGCTGGTTTAAGATTAGCCAGAAATATCAATTTCTTTCCTATCAGAGAATCGGGAGAATAATACTCTGCAATCCCTGATACAACCTGCTTTTCTTCTTCGCCGCACTTTAGTTTAAGCTTAAGCAGCTTATCGCTCTTTTCTACCTTTTCACACTCTAATACCTTTGCAACTCTTAATTCAATTTTTGCAAAGTCTTCAATGCCTATTATGGCTATTCCCTCAGTGTTTTCCGAATTAGCCTTCTCATCCTTTTTATTCTTACGGGTATCATGCTGCTTCTTATCATCTTCGGCTTTTTCGGTTGTTGGTGTAATAGCCTCTAATTTCTTCATTTCAGCATCCATATCTATGCGTGGGAAAATAATCTGTCCTGAGGTAACAGGCTTTGTCTGACTATAAATGCCCCATTCACCTGAACTTTCCCATGCGGTCTGATTTTCAGGAATTCCTAACTGATCCCATATTTTAATAGGGGTTTCGGTCATAAAGGGCTGAATCAATATGGAAATAATGCGGATGCTCTCAGCGAGATTATATAGTACCTGAGCTAAACGAGGTCTCTTTTCCTCTTCCTTGGCCAATATCCATGGCATGGTTTCATCAATATATTTATTTGTACGGGATACAGCCTTCCATATCTCGGCTAAGGCGCTGCTGAACTGGAGCTTGTCCATGTGCTCCTCTACCTTTGTCTTAGTGTTTACAACCAAGCTTCTTAGCTCCTGATCAAATTCTCCGCCTTCTCTATCAATTGGCAGAACCCCATCAAAATACTTCTTAATCATTGCGACGGTTCTGCTTACCAGATTGCCCAGGTCATTTGCTAAATCAGAATTAATACGGCTTATAAGGGCCTCGTTTGAGAATACGCCGTCAGCTCCGAATGGAACCTCCCTTAACAGGAAGTAGCGAATAGCATCCAGCCCATACTTCTCAATTAATACGACAGGATCTACCACATTACCTTTAGACTTTGACATCTTTCCACCGTCAAGAACCAACCAGCCATGACCAAAAATCTGCTTTGGAAGAGGTAAATCCAATGCCATAAGCATTGCAGGCCAGATTATAGTATGGAATCTGACTATTTCCTTACCAACCAGATGAACATCAGCCGGCCAGAATTTCTTGTACAGCTCATCATTATCTGACAGGTATCCCAATGCTGTGATGTAGTTAGAAAGGGCATCAATCCATACATAGACAACATGCTTATCATCAAAGGTAACTGGAATTCCCCAATTAAATGAGGTTCGTGAAACACATAAATCCTCAAGGCCCGGCCTCAAGAAATTATTAAGCATTTCATTTCTTCGGGATGTGGGCTGGATAAACTCAGGATTTTCCTCTAAGAGTTTAATTAGCCTTTCCTGATATTTGGAAAGCCTGAAGAAATAGCTTTCCTCCTTGGTCAGTTCCACAGGTCTTTCACAATCAGGGCATTTGCCTTCCTTCAGCTGTGTCTCGGTCCAGAAGGACTCACAGGGAGTACAATACCAGCCCTCATATTCGCTCTTGTAAATATCACCTTTATCATAAAGGGTTTTAAATATCTTTTGAACAGCAGCCACGTGCTCTTCGTCTGTAGTCCTGATAAACTTATCGTTGGATATGTTCATGAGACTCCACAGCTTCTCGATCCCGGCTACAATATTATCCACATATTCCTGCGGAGTAACGCCCGTTTCTTCAGCTATTCTTTGAATTTTCTGACCATGCTCGTCAGTGCCTGTCAAAAACATAACATCATAGCCCTGGAGCCTTTTATATCTAGCCATTGCGTCTGCCGCAACGGTTGTATAGGAATGTCCGATATGAAGCTTTCCGCTTGGATAGTAAATCGGGGTGGTAATATAGAATGTCTTCTTACTCACAGTAAAGGTCCCTCCAAATATAAAAGTTTAAGTAGAATAATTATATTAATCATTACTAATTATTGATTCTATTATTTGAATTATACCATAAGTTAGGTTCATGGCAATAATCTGAAGAGTCACACAGAAGAACCGTCCCCTTGTGTTTTTCTGACAGTGATTATAGCGGTGCAGAATATGCCGTTGCCTTTACCGAACTCAGTAAGGCCTTCACCTGTTGTAGCCGTTATTCCGACGCTTTTCGAATCTATGCATAATAGATGTGCAATATTTTCACGCATAGGTTTAATATATGGTGAGAGCTTAGGCTTAAGAGCCTCTATTGAAATGGAAACATGAACAATCTCAGAGTTTTCAAGGGTTTTTAGAGCCTCCTTCAGATACACACTGCTGTCAGTGATACCCTGTTCTAGGCATAGCTTGTCAGCCCTTTCCCCCAATATGTTGATACAGGATATGCCTGAAACAGCATTTGTGAGGGCATGTAAAACCACATCAGCATCACTATTGCCCTTAAGGCCCGGGCAATTATCAATGTAAATGCCCCCTAGTATGAGCCTTTTGCATTCCTCAGGCTCTGTAAATCTATGACTATCCTGCCCGATAGCTACTCTATACATAATACTTCACCCTTAAAAAAACAGGCCACTGTCATGACCTGTCTAATAAAAACTTTATCCTCTGATATCCTTGAGCCTATACCCTAGTACCATCAAGCTGTCGCTTAAGTGTACATTTTCGACCACTGCTCCATTATCCAGCATAAGGTCTGTCGGAGAGAAGTTCCAAATTCCTTTTATGCCTAAGGATGTAACCCTTTTGGCGATATCAGTAATATTTTTATTAGGAACGGTCAGCATTGCGATATCTATTTTGTTTTTACTTGCAAAATCATCGAGTGTATCCATATGCATGACATCTATATTATTAATCTGCTTTCCGACCTTATTTTCATCTATATCGAATATGGCCAGAATGTCAAATCCTCTTTTCTTAAAGTTTTCATAATTCGCAAGAGCATTTCCCATGTTACCTGCTCCAAGTATAATGCAGGAAAACCTTGTGTCTGTACCCAATATCTTGCTAATCTCCTCGTATAAAGATTCAACATTATAGCCGTATCCTTGCTGCCCAAAACCACCAAAACAATTTAAGTCCTGTCGTATCTGAGATGCCGTAATATGCATCCTCTCACTAAGCTCTTTAGATGAAATACGCTTGACATCCATCTTCATAAGATCAGAAAGATAACGAAAGTATCGGGGTAGCCTTCTTATGACTGCCATTGAAATTCTCTTGTCTTCAACCATATTACTACCTACCTTTAACTATATTCTACCGTTATTCTAACATGATTGTGATTTTTTTGTCAAATACTGTGTAACTATTGCCTTTAAATATTTTGCCTGCTTAATTTGAAGTTTCTTTCTCTTATGGTTTATTGATACAAAGATTACATTTAGTTAAGCTGTTTATAGTATTAACTGGCAGAGGTTATATTATGTTGAGTAACGAGAATCAGTTCAGATATGATGCCTTTATTAGCTACAGGCATTGCGATCCTGATAAGAGAATTGCTGAGAAGCTTCATAGGATGCTCGAAACATATAAAATCCCAAAGGCTATAGTCAAAGCCTCCGGTAAAAAGCGTATAAACCGAGTTTTCCGAGACAGGGAGGAGCTGCCCACCTCATCGAATCTTGCTGATTGTTTGTACAAACCTGCTTTCAGGCTTAAATTGCTACTTCTATACCCTGTATTTTTAGATATTCCTTCAAATCCCTTATCTTCATTTCACCAAAGTGAAACAATGATGCAGCAAGAACCGCTTCTGCTTTCCCTATAGTAATAGCATCCTTAAAATGCTCTAGCTTTCCTGCTCCACCTGAAGCGATTACCGGAATTTCCACAGCCTCTGCTACTGCTTTGGTTAATTCAACATCAAAACCTGATTTGGTACCGTCTCTATCAATACTTGTGAGCAGGATTTCACCTGCACCGAGGCTCTGAACCTTTCTTGCCCAGTCAATGACATCCTTGCCAGAGTTCGTTTTTCCCGCATTATAATATACATCCCAGCCCGTGCCATCAATACGCTTCTTGGCGTCTATTGCCACCACCACACATTTTGAACCAAATTCGGCAGCGGCCTCTGATACAAGCTCGGGCCTTTTTAATGCAGCTGAGTTTACTCCGATTTTGCTTGCCCCTGCGTCAAGTATCCTTCTGAAATCTTCCACAGACTTAACGCCACCCCCAACTGCAAAGGGAATGGAGATTTTCTCAGCTATACGAAATACCACATCAAGCATTGTACTTCTATTCTCTGTGGTTGCTGAAATATCCAACAGGGTGAGCTCATCTGCCCCGGCCTTTTCATAAGCCACAGCACACTCAACCGGGTCCCCGGCATCTATAAGATTAATAAACTCTATGCCTTTAACAACTCTTCCGTTTTTAATATCCAGGCATGGTATGATTCTCTTTATTGACATACTATATACTCCTTACTGCATATACCTGTTTTCACCACTGTTAAGCGAGCTTGAGAGCCTCGGCCAAATCCACGTCTCCGGTGTAGATGGCTTTCCCCACAATTACGCCGGCAACTTCCTTATCCTTTAATTTACCGATATCCTTCAATGAGGCTACACCTCCCGAGGCTATAACATCCATACTGACACTCTTAACCATTTCGCTCATGGCAAAGAAATTGGGGCCCGACAGCATTCCATCGGTAGCAATATCGGTATAGATAATAGTTTTGACACCCATTTCCTCCATTTGTTTGGCCAGTTCAGAGGCCTTGATGCTGCTTGTCTTTTCCCAGCCCTCTATTGCAACATATCCGTCCTTGGCATCTATGCCAACAGCTATGCGCTTACCGTATTTTCTTACAGCATCTCCCACCAGTTGGGGATTTTTAACGGCTGAGGTGCCAATTATTACTCGTTCTATACCGAATCCAAGAACAGTATCAATATCATCCATTGTTCTTATACCTCCTCCGGTTTGAACGGGAATATCAACGGATTCAGCAATACTGCGTATTATTTCACGATTGTTCCCTTCTCCCCTTGCGGCATCTAAATCCACAACATGTATAAATTCAGCTCCTACCTTTTCAAATTGCTTTGCCATGTTGACCGGATTATCTGAAAAGATTGTTATATCGTCATAGCGACCTTGTGTGAGTCTTACACACTTTCCGCCTCTAATATCAATTGCCGGATAAATTATCATTGCTGCACCACCTTACCTTATTATCCTACTATGGGTATTCATATGTTTAACTTTCTCTTGTGCACGAGCACAGAAGAACGGCCTTATAATCACAATAATGAACGACTTCAATATTATCCCCTTGTGTACACGAGCACAGAAGAACCGTCCCCTTGTGCTAACTTTTGCGATCCCGGTTTACATTAAACAGCATATTTCTTACCGGTAATTTTCTCATATGCCTCAATATATTTTTCTCTGGTCTTTTCTATTACCTCTTTGGGGAGCTTAGGAGCCGGAGGTTGTTTATCCCAATTGAGCGTTTCTAGATACTCTCTCAAAAACTGCTTGTCAAAGCTTTTCTGCGGACGTCCCGGTTCATAATCGGCTAAATCCCAGAACCTTGACGAGTCAGGAGAGAGCATTTCATCAGCGATTACTAATTTACCGTCCAGCATCCCAAACTCGAACTTTGTATCAGCCAGAATAATGCCCTTACTTAAGGCGTATTCCTCACCTTTTTTATAAATAGCTATGGATTTTTCCTTGAGCTCTTCTGCTAGCTCAGAACCTATCTTTTCTTTAATGTACTCGTAGCTGACATTCATATCATGGCCTTCATTAGCCTTGGTTGATGGTGTGAAGATGGGCTCGGGAAGCTTGTCAGCCTGCTTTAATCCAGCAGGGAGCTTAATTCCGCATATTTCACCTGTAGCCTTATAATCCTTAAGGCCGGAACCCTCTAAGTATCCCCTGACTATACATTCAGCTTCAACCATTTCAGCTCTTCTGACCAGCATTGAGCGGCCCTTCAGCTCATTTCTGAATTTAGACAATCCCATGGGATACTCCGAAACATCGGTAGTAACCACATGATTCCCTATTATATCCTTACAGTAATCAAACCAGAATTCTGAAATCTGATTAAGAACACAGCCCTTGTCGGGGATTAAATCATCAAAAACAACATCGAATGCTGAGATGCGATCGGTTACAATCATAAGAAGCATATCTCTTCCAACCTCATAGACATCCCGAACCTTCCCCTTAACAAAAACAGGTAAATCAATAAAACTAGTATCCTTTATCAGCATTTGCTATTCCTCCACAATATGAATTTATGTTTGGTTATTTATTTATGTAACATCATTAATTATAAGCATATGCAAAAGGGGTATTAAACCAAAGTTAAAGCTTTTGTACACTAACCCCTACAGCGAACCCTTAGTGGACAAGACTCCCTTAATTTCAGGATCTATTGTAACAGCTTCCCTCAGTGCCCTTGCAAAGGCCTTAAATACTGCTTCAATTATGTGGTGATTGTTCTTTCCGTGGATAAGCTTGATATGCAATGTCATTCCTGCGTTGGAAGATACTGCGCGGAAAAACTCTTCAAACATCTCTGTTTCCATGTCTCCAACCTTAGGAGCGGAAAATGGTATGTCATAATAAAGATAGGGCCGGTTAGACAAATCCATGCTAACTAAAGCCAGAGCTTCATCCATAGGAACCATACTGTTTCCGTAGCGCTTTATTCCTTCTCTTGAACCAAGTGCCTCATTGATTGCCTTACCCAACACAATGCCAATATCTTCAACAGTATGATGGCTATCAACCTCTAGGTCGCCCTTGCATGAGAGATCAAGAATAAACCGTCCATGGCCTGAAAAGAGGCAGAGCATATGGTCAAAAAAGCCTATTCCTGTCGAGATATTACTTTGTCCCTCAGAATCTAAATCAAGCATGAGGGAGATTTCTGTTTCCTTGGTTTTCCTTTCTAATTGAGCCCTTCGCATATTACACCTCCGAGACTATTAAAGCCTGTTTTTTCATAGTTCTTTTTTGTTCAAATGCACCTGCTAGAAAGCCAATAATTATTATATCACTGACATACTTATCCCGCCATTATCTTCTTGATTGTCTGTACTAAAAATTCCATATCCTCTTTAGTTCCTATGGTGATTCTAAGCCAGTCAGATATTTTAGGCATGCTAAAATTCCTTACTAAGATACCCTGTTCCCTTAACTTTAACAAAGCTTCAGGCCCTGAAATGCCGGGAATTGATACAAATAAAAAGTTTGCCATAGAATCCTGTACCTTTACCCCGAGCTCTCTTAACTTCCTTTGGGTCCACTCTCTAGTCTCAATTATTTTTTGTCTGGTATCATTAAAATACTGAGTATCAAGAATAGCCGCCTCGGCTGCTACCTGGGCAAGGGTATCCAAAGGATATGAATTAAAAGAGTCCTTTACTCTTACGAGGCCCTCTATAAGCTCTTTACATCCCATTGCAAGACCAATTCTAAGACCTGCAAGGGCTCGTGATTTAGAAAGAGTATGAACTACCAAAAGATTATCATACATGGATATCAAGGGTACACATGATTCCCCGCCAAAATCTATATATGCCTCATCTACAATAAATAAGGTATCTGGCCGCTCCTTCAACAGTTCTTCAATAACATCCGGAGATACATATGAGCCGGTGGGAGCATTGGGGTTGGCAAAGATAATACCCTTTAGATCCTTTCCATAATGGGTAAAGTCAATACTAAAGTTTTCCTTAACCGGTACTTTCACAAAGGGTATCTCGTAAAGAGCACAGTATACCGGATAGAAGCTATAGGTCACATCCGGAAATCCAACCTTGGTGGTATTGTCAAAAAAGGTTTTGAAGGCTAAGGCCAAAACCTCATCGGACCCATTCCCTGCAAACACCTGTCTTTCGGGGATATCATAGTGTTTTGCCACTGCCTGCTTGATTATTGCCCCCTCAATATTCGGGTACAGTCTTAAATCATCAAGCTTGAAGTTCTGAATACGCTCCTTCACGCGGGGCGAAGGGGGATATGGATTTTCATTTGTATTTAACTTGATAAACTTTCTATCCTTAGGTTGTTCTCCTGGCACATAAGGTGTCAAATTTTTTGTATTTTTACTCCAAAAACGGCTCAAATACATTCACTCCTGTTCTAATAAGAATTGCTTAATTCTTTCTTATTTCTATAGCCCTAGCATGGGCTGACAATCCCTCGGCACGGGCAAAGTCGGCAACATCATCACAAATCTCCCCGAATGCCTCCTGGCTGTAGGAAATTATGCTTTGCCTTTTTATAAAATCATAAACACCCAGAGGTGAGAAAAATCTTGCTGTTCCTGCCGTAGGAAGAGTATGATTCGGACCTGCAAAATAGTCTCCTAAAGGCTCAGGTGAATAGTTCCCAAGGAATATTGCCCCTGCGTTTTTAATTGAGGGCATAACGGTTAAGGGGTCCTTCACGCATAATTCCAAATGCTCGGGGGCAATTATATTACTAATTTTTACTGCTTGGTCTATTGTATCGGTCAGGATTATTGCTCCATACTCATCCAGAGATTTCTTTGCGATTTCAGCTCTGTCCAGCATTGAAATCTGTTTATCAAGCTCAGCCTTAACCTCTATAACCAAGGCTTCTGAACAGGTTACCAAAATGGATGAAGCAAGAACATCATGCTCTGCCTGTGAAAGCAAATCAGCCGCCACATAAGCCGGGTTTGCTGTTTCATCTGCTATAATCAATATTTCGCTGGGGCCTGCAATCATATCAATGCCACAGGTGCCAAAAACCTGCTTCTTGGCTGTTGCCACAAAAATATTACCCGGCCCCACTATTTTGTCAACCTTCGGAACGGTTTTAGTTCCATAAGCCATGGCGCCAACAGCCTGGGCTCCGCCGACCATGAATGCTCTGTCAACACCGGCAAGTTTTGCACAGGCAAGTATCAGCCTGTGCATTTTTCCATCCTTCCCCGGTGGGGAGCACAGGATTACCTCCTCTACACCCGCCACCTTAGCCGGGATAACATTCATAAGTACCGTTGATGGAAGGGGCGCTGTGCCTGCTGGTACATAAACTCCAACACGTTCGAGGGGACTTATTTTCTGACCTAAAATAATTCCCGCCTGGCTGGTTGTAATCCATGAATTTTCCTTTTGCTTTTCGTGGAATTTCCGAATATTAGCCGCTGCCCTTTCAATTATTTTGAGCAAATTTTGATCAATAGACTCAAGGGCATTCTCCAGCTGATTAGTAACCTCAATAGTTGAAGGTGTTAAATCAACCTTGTCAAATTTCTTACTGTATTCAACAACTGCCTCGTCGCCCCGGTTTTTAACATCAGCTAATACATCCGAAACAATCTTTTCTACATCCCTTTGCCCCTCCGGGCTTCTGTTGGAGAGCTTAATATATAATGGCTGTAAATCATCTTTGTTATAATCAAAAGTCTTCATAAAGCAAATTTCCTTTCTGACAGGGAAGCCGAGACAGGTGACAGTTCCCTATCTTATGTTGCCGGGGACAGTTCTTTACCCGGACTGACATCTTCTGGTCCATAGGACATAAACCGTCTTCTGGTCCATAGGACATAAACCGTCTTATGGTCCATGGGACCCAGAACCGTCCTCTGTCTTAAAGCTGTTTTCTGATACTGTCTATGATATTTGTGATTCTTTGATTTTCCATTTTCATGCTAACCCTGTTAACCACCATTCTGGCACTAATGTCGGATATTGTATCTAAAATCTCAAGACCGTTTTCTTTTAATGTCCTTCCCGTTTCCACCAAATCCACAATAACCTCCGAAAGGCCTACTAAGGGTGCCAGCTCTATAGAGCCGTTAAGCTTTATGATTTCAACAGATTCTCGTCTTTTATGCCGGAAATATCTCCTGGCGATTTCAGGATATTTTGTTGCTACCCTGTTGATTGAAATTGAATCCATTTTGCCTTGCAGCTCTTTAGGTCCTGCCACACACATTTTGCATTTAGCAAAGCCCAGGTCTAAAACCTCGTAAAGGTCTCGTCCTTCTTCCAAGAGGGTGTCCTTGCCTACAATACCGATATCAGCAGCACCATATTCTACATAAACAGGGACATCTCCAGGTTTAGCAAGGAAGAAACGAATCTTATTTTTCTCATCCGTTAAGATGAGTTTTCGCGATTTGCCTTTTAGCTCTGTACAATCAATTCCTGCTCCTTCTAAGAGTTTAATGCTTAATTCTGTAAGACGCCCCTTGGACAGGGCAAATGTTATATATCTCATAGCATTTCTTCCTCCTTTGAGCCGTCCTTGTTAAAACAAATAAATTTGAGAAATCCTTTTTGTGATGCGTATTTTTTTGCTTCCTCCAAGCCCTTTTGCATTATGTCCAGTTCTGCAGAAATTCCCTTTGAAATCAGCTCGCGGCGATAATTACTGGCCAGTTTTCTGGCATTTTCATGGTAGCTGATAAAGACTCCCTTTTCTTCGCCGTTTATTGCTATCCTTTGCCTTTCAAGGGCCATCATCACCATGTTTATCCCAAGAGAAAAGCCGGTTGCTTCACAATCCCGTCCGAACTTGGACACTAACCCATCGTAACGTCCTCCGCTTAATATCGGAAAGCCCACGCCGTAGGTGTATCCCCTGAATACGATTCCTGTGTAGTAATTCAGGCTTTGAACCATGCCTAAATCTACTGAAACATACTTATCTAAATTTTGTTCCTCTAAAATTTCAAATACCGTTTTTATATTTTGTAATGCCTTTGTCGCAGTATCGCCTATGTCCCTATAATCTATGCTTTGAATAATTTCCTTTGATCCAAAAAGCTTAGGAAGATCCAGAATTATTTTCTTCAGGCTCCCCCTCACCCGGTGCTTATCCATAACATGCTCAACACCTACAAGGTTTTTCTCGTCAATAAACTCTCTTACTTCCTCCATCTGCTCCTCGGTAAGGCCTGATTCCTCCATTAATCCCTTAAAAAATCCGACCTGGCCAATATCTATCTTGAAATTCTCAAGGCCTGTTGCAAGAATAGACTCAATAGCCATGATTACTACCTCGGCATCAGCCTCGGGTGTATTTGCTCCTAAAAGCTCACAACCCGCTTGAGTAAACTCATTTTGCTTACCACCGCCTATTTCATCAAAGCTGAAGGTATTTCCAATATAGCTGCATTTTATAGGCAGAATATCATCCTTCAATTTAGTAGCCGCAATACGGGCAACAGGAACGGTTAAGTCAGGCCTTAAGACTAGAAGCCTACCTTTTGAATCGCAGAATTTATACATGCTTTCTTGCTTTATTAAGCCTCGCTCTCCACCAAAGGTATCATAAAACTCTATGGTGGGGGTCTCTATTTCCCTGTATCCATTAAGTCTGAAGATGTCTCTTAACTTTCCTTCCAGTATTCTCTTTTGTCTGCAGGAATCAAACAGTATGTCCTGCACCCCTTCAGGAGTGTAAATATTCCATCTTTTCATATACATTGCCTCACTTCATCACTTTAACACATTAAAGCACTAAACTTACATCATTCTACTATTTTAATCCATCCTTGTCAAGAAAAAAGTGGTTACAAATTTCAGAAACAAGAAATGAATAAAGTTCTGCTTTCCATTCTAGTGTTTCGTCATCCCAAGCAGGCTATTTGATATTTTATGTAGAGAGCAAACTAAGATTTTGACAAAGCAAGACTAACAGCTCGCTGTGAATGAATAACTGTTGTATCACATTCAGAATATCCCGGAAACACTAAAAAGAAAAATCCCTATTATAAAATACCTATAACTCCTTCGAACAGGCTCTCCCTCTTTAATACCCCTTTTGATTAAATGTGACAGAGTTTTCCTTGTTTCATTGATCCGATGAAATCTAATTCCGTTGACTATACTGATCTCAATTAATTTGTGAGTGGGTTTACTAGCTAGTACTTTTGTACCATTAGGGGAAGCAAACTGTAATATTTTGCCACTACCGATATATTCTTCTTGGGAAAAACCGAGATTATGCATTTCTTCTTTAAAAGAGTCCAGATCAATATGTAAGTAATACGTTATACCCAGAAGAGTGCTTATCACAACACTTGGTAACGATAACATCAAAAATACTATAATTGATCCTCCGATGGCAGAAATTCCATTAGAAACAACACGTAAGAGTGCAATCCCCAACAGGATATATGATATGTTAGCGTTTGAGCATAATATCGGTTTTTTCAGCAAAGCAGCAATTAAATAGACTATGCTGGTATAATACCATGGCCGCTGCATAGCTTATCAATAAAGTTTTCATATATATCCCCCT
>JAAYTU010000137.1 GCA_012523705.1 Clostridiaceae bacterium | reverse complement strand
TCTTTAACTTGGGATTCGTCCAATGCTCCTTCCTGTACAAGAATCTCACCTATTCGCGATTTCTTTCCAAAGGACTGGCGCACTTCTAAGAGAATATCATTTTTATATGTAATAAGACCTTTAACATGTCTTTCAATTTCACCTGAGAACTCTAAATCCTCAGCTTTTTGTGGGCTACTCTTCAGTTCCTTTATGTATTTAATTGATTCTAAAATAGTGTTTATAATATCCTTAGGAGTTGATTGAGAATACTTTTTTACTGTCTCCAAAAGCTCTTCGCTTGCAGTTGCAATTCTTGTGCCGGCTAAGTTGTTTAATAGCCCCAATAACCCTCTTAAGGTATGAAAGTTGCAGTAAATAGTATTTAGAATCTCTTTGTTTCCAGGATCCATCTCCAGGTTAACAAGTTCAAGTTCTAGGTCGCTAAGGATCTCATCTATTTCACTCATAAAATCTTCCATATAGCTATTGCTTATTTCGTTCAACTCAGGAATTTTCAAAGCTATATCCTTGTTATCAGTACAGTCCATCGCAATATTCCTCCTAGAATTTATATATTTAGACGGTTATAACCGTTAGCAAAATCGAAGATTCCTAGCTTAGCTTATATCGAGTCTTTGACACTCGCTTTTACGCCTCAATGGATGTCGGAAACAAAGATTCGTTCTTTATACCAGTTCTAGAATAACTCTGTTAGCTAAATCTAATCCTTGTTTCGTTAATTTTACCAGAGTACCTTTACACTCGACAAGACCTTGTTTTACAAGTCTATCTATTTTCATTCTGTATCTGGCTTCAATATTGATTCCAAACTCCCTTTCAATATGCGCTAAATCAATCCCTTCTTCAAGCCTGATACCTAAAAAAATGAACTCTTCGATTGCATCCTCTGTGTCAAGGTCATAGCTTTCTGAGAGCTGAAGCTCTTCATCTTTCACACCATCAATATATGTAACAACGTCAGAAGTATTTGCAAATCTTCTGTTATCAATAAAAGAATGTGCTCCTGCTCCTGCTCCTATATAGTGGCCACGCCTCCAATAATTCATATTATGTCGGCAGATATGATTAGGTTTCGCAAAATTTGATATTTCGTAATGTATAAATCCTCTTTGAGCCAGAGTTTCTACAGCATAATAATACATTTCCCTGTCGAGATCTTCATCAGGTTCAGATAATTCTCCGTTCTTTTTCATTTTTCCAAACATCGTATCTTCTTCGATTATCAAGCTATAGCATGAGACATGGGGAATGTCCAGCGAAACAATTGTCTCGATGGTCTCCTGCCACTGATTAAAAGATTGATCAGGGATTCCAAATATTATATCGGCATTTATGTTTTTAAATCCATACTTTTGAGCTAATTCTACACTGGCCAAAAAATCCTTATGGCTATGAATCCTACCAATACGATTCAACAGATCATCCTGACAGGCCTGCAAACCAATACTTATCCTGTTTATGCCAAACTCTTTATACGCTTGCAGCTTGTCATCAGATAGTGTCCCAGGATTTGCCTCAATAGTATTTTCATAACCCTGATTTATTCTATAGTACTTATGAACGGCATTAAGAAGCTTCCATATAAGCTTTTGAGGAATTAAGGATGGAGTTCCCCCGCCAATAAAAACAGTATCAATAACGGGATTCTTATACTCACTGGCCTTCATTGCAAGTTCATTAACCACTGCATCTACATAGGGCTCCCAGTAATCCTCCATCCCTGAATATGATGAAAAATCACAATAGTAACACTTCTTTTTACAGAAGGGAATATGAATATAAAGGCCCATTTGTTTTTGGTTCATTTCCTTACTTCCAATTCTTTTCTTATGTGTCCAGCTTCAACACGCTCATAAAAGCTTCCTGAGGAATCTGTACGCTGCCAACCTGACGCATACGCTTCTTTCCTTCCTTTTGCTTTTCAAGCAGCTTCTTCTTTCGTGATATATCACCACCATAACATTTGGCCAGTACATCCTTCCTATAGGCCTTTACAGTCTCCCTAGCAATAATTTTATTGCCGATACAGGCCTGAATAGGTATTTCAAACATCTGTCTGGGTAGGGTGTCTTTGAGCTTTTCAGCAATCCGTCTACCTCTGGTATATGCTTTTTCACTATGAATAATGAAGGATAAAGCATCGACTATCTCGCCGTTCATCTTTATATCAAGCTTTACTAGTTCTGATTCCTTATAGCCCTTAAACTCATAATCCAATGAGGCATAGCCCTTGGTTCGGGATTTCAGCGCATCAAAGAAATCATATATAATTTCATTCAGGGGCATTTCATATTTCAATATTGCCCTTGTTGATTCCAAATACTCCATACCCTGATATATGCCCCGCCGGTCCTGACAAATCTCCATAATATTACCAACAAATTCTGTTGGAGTCATTATAGTGGCATTAACAATAGGCTCCTCCATCTTTTCGATTTGGGTAATCTCAGGCATATTGGTAGGGTTATCAAGTTCTATAACTTCACCATCTGTTTTAGTAATTTTATATATAACACTTGGTGCAGTAGTAATTAAATCCAGATTATATTCCCTCTCTAAGCGCTCCTGGATAATTTCCATATGCAGTAAGCCTAAAAATCCGCACCTGAAACCAAAGCCTAACGCCATAGAAGTTTCAGGTTCGAATAGTAAAGAAGCATCATTTAACTGAAGTTTTTCAAGTGATTCACGCAAATCCCCATACTTGGCACCATCTACAGGATAAACACCGCAGAATACCATAGGTATAGCCTTTTTATAACCCGGCAGCGGTTCCATTGCAGGATTTTCAGCATTGGTAATAGTATCGCCGACACGGCAATCCTTGACATTCTTAATACTTGCGCAGAGAAAACCCACCTCTCCAGCAAGAAGAACGTCACTAGGCACATGGCCGCCGGCTCTAAGATAACCAATTTCGGTCACCAGAAATTCTTTTCCGGTATGCATCATCAGAATTGTATCACCAAGCTTAACCTGGCCTTCCATAATGCGAATATATGCTACAACACCTTTATAAGTGTCATAATATGAATCAAAAACAAGTGCTTTAAGAGGAGCATTTTCATCGCCTCTGGGTGGCGGAATTACTTCTACAACCTTCTCAAGAACCTGATCAATATTAATACCATTTTTGGCTGAAACTAGAGGAGCATTTTGGGCCTCAATTCCTATAACATCCTCTATCTCATGAATTATTTCCTCAGGCCTTGCACCGGGCAGATCTATTTTATTAATAACCGGCATTATTTCAAGATCATTCTCAAGGGCCAGATATACATTGGCAAGAGTTTGTGCTTGAATACCCTGAGAAGAATCGACTACCAATATAGCTCCTTCGCAGGCAGCTATACTTCTGGAAACCTCATAATTAAAGTCAACATGACCCGGAGTATCAATAAGATTAAAAATATACTCTTCGCCATCCGAAGCTTTGTATACCATTCTTACAGCCTGAGCTTTGATTGTTATTCCCCGTTCTCTCTCTATATCCATATTGTCGAGAACCTGTTCATCCATCTCTCTGTCTGTCAGAGTACCTGTTTTTTCAAGCAATCTATCAGCTAATGTGGATTTGCCATGATCAATATGCGCTATTATACAAAAATTGCGTATTTTATTTTGTCTTCCATTCCCCATATTTAAAAAAACCTCATCCATTCTTGTATGTAAACTTATATGTCCTTTGTTTGCCAAAACATATTGAAACTCATTTATTACGAGTTTTCAGGTGTACTAATATTATAGCATATGGTAATTTTTCATACAATCACACCCGGATTCAATAAGCTGATTTCCAGCATTAAGGCTACTGCTGAGCTTCTGTAATATTTCTGGCAATTCACCCGGCTTATCAATTATGTATGTGGCTCCCTCTTTTTCTAACACATTTCTTTCACGAAATCCCCAGGTTACTCCTATCATTTCAATCTTGGCATTCTTCGCAGTCTTTACATCAACCTCGGAGTCTCCCACATATATGGTGCTTTCAGGGCAAGAACCCAATTCTTCTATGGCCTTTATAACAGTATCAGGCGCCGGCTTTCTTAATACTCCTTCTGATTCACCGATTGCTATATAGATATACTTATCAAAATACATCTTATTTAGTCCTTTTACAGCTGAATCATATTTGTT
The DNA here is from genome assembly GCA_012523705.1 of Clostridiaceae bacterium. GTDB lineage: Bacteria > Bacillota > Clostridia > DSM-8532 > DSM-8532 > DTU059. The sequence goes on along the minus strand of JAAYTU010000137.1, from coordinate 11,792 downwards.
CGATACAATTGCCATTTTATAGCCCTCTTCTGATAACTCATCTAAAAGAGGCATTATTCCTTCATAAGGTCTGGTTTTATTGAGCATATTTTGAGAATAATAATCCCGGAAGGTTGAAACACAACTATTAAAATCAGGATTATTCAAACCACCGGGTATAGCAAGCTCAATCAGTCTTGCAACACCATTACCTACAAATTGACGTGTTTGCTCTAAAGATATTGGCGAATAGCCAAATTGTAATAATGCATAGTTTACACTATCCATTAAATCCTCAAGACTGTTTAACAATGTTCCGTCTAAATCAAAAATAATCGTGTCATATTTATTCATTAATCCTTCTCCATTTTTAAAGGCCGGCTATTAATAACCGGCCTATTTGCTGCCCTATTCCTTTTCAAAACTTGCGCACTTAGTGTCACTTTCGCTTGAGCAAGAGGATGTGCTCTTTGCAACCTGAATATTTTCCAGACTGCACATTGGTTCATTCTTAGAATGGAATCTGCATTCCCTTACTGAACATCCTATGGCTTTATTATACTTCACTGCAAACTCACCTCCAAAATTATTATTGGTTATGGCTTGCTGTCTTATTCTGCATTGATATTACAAATAAACTATTTAAGTCCAATGTCTTTCCGGTAATGAGCTTTTTCAAAATCAATTAATGATATAGCGTCATAAGCTTTTTCCCGGGCTTTTTGAATGTTTTCAGCCAAAGCTGTAACTCCAAGCACACGTCCACCGTTTGTATAATACTTATCGTTGTTCTTCTTTGTTCCGGCATGAAAGACAATAATATCATCTTTATCTATTAACTTATCTAGCCCTTTTATCTCAAATCCTTTTTTATAGCTTTGAGGATACCCACCCGACGCCATTACAACACAAACTGCGTTATCTTTCTTCCAGGATATTTTTACTTTGTCCAATCTTTCATCAATTATCGCATCGAAAATTTCCAGTAAATCATTTTCCAGCCTTGGAAGTACAACCTGCGTTTCTGGATCTCCGAATCGTGCATTGTATTCCAGTACCTTCGGACCATCCTCAGTCAGCATTAATCCAAAGTATAAAACGCCCTTAAATGGCCTTCCTTCTTTATTCATAGCATCTACAGTAGGCTTGAATATGGTCTTCATACATTCATCCTCAAGCTCTTCTGAATAGAATTTGCTGGGAGAAAAAGCCCCCATCCCACCGGTGTTAAGGCCCTGGTCATTATCATAAGCTCTTTTATGATCCTGGGAGCTAACCATAGGAATAATGGTCTTTCCATCGGTAAAGGCAAGCACAGAAACTTCCGGACCGGTCAAAAACTCCTCTACTACTATTCTTTCTCCAGCCGCTCCAAATTGTTTATCCTTCATAATCGAGGCAACTGCATCAAGGGCTTCATCTCTTGTATTGCAAATCAATACGCCCTTTCCTAGAGCTAATCCATCGGCCTTAACAACTAAGGGTATTTTTGCTGTCTGAACATATTCTATAGCTGATTCATAGTCATCGAAGACTTCATACTCAGCCGATGGTATATTATATTTTTTCATTAAATCCTTTGAAAACACTTTGCTGGCCTCAATTATGGCAGCAGCCTTATTAGGACCGAAGGCGCGAATCCCAGCATTTTCTAGTGTGTCTACCATACCTGCTGCTAAAGGATCATCGGGTGCTACAATTACCATATCAATTGATTCACTTTGAGCAAAGGCTGTCATTTTTTCTATTTCCATAGCTCCTATAGGAACACATTCAGCAATTTGTGATATTCCACCATTACCAGGAGCACAATAAAGCTTTGTAATTCTTGAGCTTTGCTTCAGTTTCCATATAATTGCGTGTTCTCTGCCACCGCCACCTACAACAAGAATCTTCATTTTTCACCTCTACAGTATCTCTACATGCCTGCCATTCACCTTAATTCTCCCTTGGCTATAGAGCTTTATTGCTTCAGGTAATATAATCCATTCAGCTTGCTCCATTACCCTTTTCTGTAGTATTTCGGAAGTATCTTCTGGCAAAACCTCAACAGCCCTTTGTAATATTATCGGGCCTGAATCATACTCAGTATCAACAAAATGCACTGTAGCACCTGTTACCTTTACTCCATATTCAATAGCCTTCTCATGAGGAATAATACCATAGTACCCCTTACCACAAAAAGAGGGAATCAACGAGGGATGAATGTTTATAATGGCATTCTTATAGTTGTTTACAAATCTTTCTCCTAAAAGACTTAAATAACCTGCAAGTACAACGAGCTCAACATCATAGCTTTTCATATGTGCCAATAGAGCCTCATCATAGGCCTGCAAGGAGTCATAATCCTTTTTTGAAATAACAGCTGAAGGAATCTTATTTTCCCTTGCTCTTTCAAGAGCATATACTCCAAGTTTACTTGAAACTACGGTGACAATTTCACATCCCGGCAGATTACCTGAATTAATATTGTCCAATATGGCCTGGAGATTTGTTCCTCCTCCTGAAACCATGACTCCTATTCTTAGCATATCTCAATTTTCTCCTCGCCCGCTGTAACTTCCCCGATTATATAGGCCTTTTCCTTCAGATTATTTGCTTCTGCAACAACAAAGGGTGCAATCTCAGCGGGTAAGGCCATAACCATTCCAATACCCATATTAAATGTATTATACATTTCCTCTGCCGGTACATTCCCACTATCCTGTATCAGCTTAAAAATAGGAGGAATCTCCCATGAACCCTTGTGAATAATAGCTTTCAAGCCATCGGGCAGCATTCTAGGAATATTTTCGATAAATCCGCCTCCTGTAATATGAGCAATTCCCTTAATATCATACTTCTGAGTAAGGGCCAATATTGTTTTTACATATATTTTAGTGGGAGTAAGAATCTCATCTCCTAAGCTTTTGCCCAGGCTTTCTATATGAAGGTCTATATTATGCTCGCTGATATTTAATGCCTTTCTGACCAGTGAAAATCCATTGCTATGAATACCGGAGGATGCCAGGCCTACAAGAATATCTCCCTCTTTAATCTTTGCGCCTGTAATAAGCTTGCCTTTTTCACCAATGCCTACCACAAAACCAGCCAAATCATATTCGTCAACAGGATAAAAGCCCGGCATTTCAGCAGTTTCGCCACCAATTAATGCACATCCTGCCTGAACACACCCTTCTGAAATACCCTTAACAATTTGTTCAGCCTTTTCAGGAATAAGCTTGCCGAAAGCAATATAGTCCAGGAAAAATAGTGGTTGTGCCCCGCTACATACTACATCGTTAGCACACATAGCAACACAATCGATTCCTACCGTATCATGCTTGTCCATAAGAAAAGCAATCTTTAGCTTAGTTCCCACCCCGTCTGTTCCTGAAACTAATACGGGTTCTTTATAGTTCATATTTTCAAGACTAAAAGCTCCGCTAAATCCGCCAATCTCATTGATTACTTCGGGGCGCATAGTTTTTTGAATATGAGCTTTCATTAAATTAACTGCTTTGTAACCTGCTTCAACATCTACTCCAGCATCTTTATAATTCGCCATTTAACTTCCTAGCCTTTCTATATCTAATTTCTTTTATTAAACATCTTTTAAGTAGCTTCATGAACTGGCACCTGCATAGGATAATTCCCAGTGAAACAACCTGTGCAATAGTTTTCCTTAGCTGTACCAATCGGAGTTTTTAATAAGTTCTCCACACTTAGAAAACCTAAACTATCAGCTTGAATGCTCTCTCTGATTTCTTCTATTGAATAATTTGCAGCAATTAAATGCTCCTTTGAGGAAAAATCTATACCAAAATAGCATGGGTTTAAAACAGGCGGCGAACTTATTCGCATGTGGACTTCCTTTGCACCTGCATTTTTCAACATTTGAACAATCTTAAAGGATGTTGTTCCACGAACAATTGAATCATCTATAATTATGATCCTTTTTCCATCAATTTCTTCACTTAATGCGTTCAATTTGATATCCACACTACGTTCCCGCAGTTTCTGGGTTGGTTGAATAAATGTTCTTCCCACATACCTGTTTTTTATCAAGGCTTCTCCGTAAGGAATTCCCGACTCTCTTGAATAACCAATTGCAGCAGTTATTCCTGAATCAGGGACACCAACAACCAAATCGGCTTCCACTGGGTGTTCAATTGCCAATAAGCGTCCAGCCTCTAATCGGGCCTTGTAAATTGATGCGCCATCAATGATACTGTCGGGACGGGCAAAATAAATATGCTCAAAAATACAAGACTTGTGTGGTTTATTATTATTTGTTTTTATTGATTTAACTGTATTGTCGTCTATAATAACAATTTCCCCAGGCTCGACATCTCTGATGAAATCAGCACCTATAGTATCAAAAGCGCAGTTTTCTGAGGAAAGCACATAGGAATTCCCCAGTTTCCCCAAGCATAACGGACGAAGTCCCCATGGATCACGGATTCCGAAAAGCCTGTCCTTTGTGAGAATTACAAGAGCATAAGCTCCTTCAAGAACATCGATTGTCTTTATTAATATTTCTTCGAGATCGTTACATTTAAGACCATTACGGGAGATTAAGTTAGCTATTACTTCTACATCCGATGACGTTTGAAAAATAGCTCCCTTGTTTTCTAAATTATATCTGATTTTTGAAGCGTTTATTAAATTACCATTATGAGCTATAGCAATTCTACCGCCTTTGAAGTTAAAAATAAGGGGTTGGCAATGTTCAATAGAACTTCCTTCACCATTTGAATATCTGGTATGTCCTATAGCAGAATACCCCTGCATCCTGTCTAGAATTTTCTCAGAAAAAACTTCCGGTACTAAACCTATTCCCTTCTGCCCGTTTATTTCGCCATCATTATTTACTGCAATACCACAGCTCTCCTGTCCTCGATGCTGTAAGGCATACAGAGCGTAGTACATCAGGCGTGGAACATCATATTCTTTTTGATTGTGTATCCCAAACACTCCACATTCTTCGTGGATTTCATCATCCCAATCATTATCCTCTAAGAGATTAAAGTCTATAACTCGCTTTCCCATTTTACTATAACCCTCGCAATTTCTCCTGAAGCTGTAGATCTTTTTTTGCTATATTCTCAGCCATTTTCAATTTATATTCATGCATCATTGTTCTGAGTCCGGGGTATGCCCCGCCTAATATCTGAACAGCCAAAAGGGCGGCATTTTCACTGCCATTTATGGCTACTGTGGCAACTGGAATTCCTGATGGCATCTGAACTATTGATAAAAGTGAATCCAGTCCATCTAATGTAGAAGATTTGATGGGTAATCCGATTACTGGAAGAACAGTATATGCCGCTAAAACTCCAGGTAAATGGGCCGCTTTGCCAGCAGCAGCAATTATTACTTCATAGCCGTCTTTTTCTGCATTCTTTGCTAGTTCTGAAGCTTTATCAGGGGTCCTGTGCGCGGAACAAATATTTACAGTAGTCTTAACTCCAAATTCTTTTAATATCTTTATACATCCTTCAACTATCGGGAAGTCAGAATCGCTTCCCATAATAATTGCAACTTTAGGTTGTTTTGGCATACTTAACCTCCAATTATCGTAAAATACCTTAATATGAAAGTCTTACAAAACAATTAATAAAGATAAAACGGGCTGGTAAGGCCAACCCATGGTAATTGACATTCTAAGTTTATACTATAGAAAAGAAAAGTCAATGTCAATGTGAAACCTTCACTAAAAATTTCTCAACCATAAAGGCTGGATTGTACGATAATTTAGATTTTCTAAGGCCTTTGATTCCCAGATCCTCTTGTCTGTTGATGTATTTTACTTGACTCCACTCATTAGCACAAAAATCTCTGTTTATAACAGTATAGATCCCATGAATATCAGTGTTCCCTTTTTCTATGTGAATAACAGCAGCCTCCGGATTCAATTGTTCTCCAATAGTAAATGCCTCATAACGACCATTTACTTTAATTAGCGCACCCTTTAGCGGAAAGGTGCCCCAATTATTACAAAGCTCTTTACAAGCCACTTTTTCACTTATCTCTTCATCTATATTAGTTTCGTTCTTCTCTGCCCATTCCTCCAGTATCCTTTTGCATTCATGTAAATTGCTCTCGTTAACAGGAGTATACTCATACTCCCCATAACGTCGCATAAATTGATTAATATGGTTTCTTTTTTTACTGAACTTTTTCCCTTCAAGGGTAATTAAGTCTTTGGCATTATATACATAATCCGATGTGCTATCAAGACTCTCTATCTGTATCCTGTCCCCATAGACCTCTTTAAAAAATGGAAGCTTTTTTTCTTCGATTCTCCCAAAAAGAACTGGTATATCATTCTGTTCAAAATAGCTTTCTATCGCCTCTATAGCCTTTTCAAATTTGACAGGATCATGATTGCCATCAACAGGCAGTGGGCAAAAGCTGAATGCAGGATAAATCTTGGACCTTGAAACCAGGCATAAATGGTCCTCAATAATTGCATAGCTTAAATTGTAATTTCGTCTCCACATATAAAGATAGGAAAATGTATATTCGGACGCCATTGAATCAGTGGCATTCAAAATTTCGGTAAACAATGCTTGCTCATCCAATGTTATCTTTTTAAATGTATCCATAAATGTTGTAATACTCCTTAATACTTCTTAATACTCATTAATCTCCAAAACCGACGCCCATGTTTCGGGCTATTTTAACCAGTTCACCTTCAACAGGAACATTTTTACACTTGTATGCCACTTCGGATAAATCTACGGGTGAAAGCTGGTTATTTGTTATTCCGGCCATTTTATTATAATTCCCCTGAGCAGCCATATTAACGGCCTCAACTCCTAAACGGGTGGTTAGAATTCTGTCATACACCGATGGGTCTCCGCCCCTTTGTAAATAACCTAATATGGTTACACGGGTTTCAAGATCAGTAATAGCCTCTATCTCCCCGGCAATCTTTGCACTGATACTGTTGCTTAATGTATTTAACGCCCCTTTTTCCTCACCTGCATCTTCAATAGCATCATTTTTAGGTCTGCAGCCTTCTGAAACACAAATGATACTGAAATTCTTACCTGATTTCTTTCTGTCTAAAATCTTCCGGATAACAGAATTAATATCATAGGGTATTTCTGGGATTAATATAATATCGGCTCCGCCTGCTATCCCTGCTTGTAAAGCTACCCATCCTGCCCTTCTTCCCATTACTTCAAGAATCATAACCCTATGGTGTGATTCTGCGGTGGAATGAAGCTTGTCCAAAGCCTTAGTAGCAGTGTTCAATGCAGAGTAAAAGCCAAACGAAGAATCAGTTCCTGGAATATCATTATCGATATTTTTAGGTATTGCTATAATTTTTATCCCTAATTGAGTAAACTTATATGCCGTTGAAATTGTATTAATACCGCCAATAACAATAAGTCCCTCAATATTATGCATATTTAGATTATCTACTATGTGTCTACTCATATCCTTTTTTTGTTTTTCGCCATTTACATCCACCATCATATTAAAAGGATCAAAGCTGTCAGTAGTACCTAAAATTGTTCCACCTTTATCAAGTAAGCCTGACACATCCTCTAATGAAAGCTTGGTGAAACGGTTATAAACTAATCCCATGTATCCGTCTAAGAAACCCATTACTTCATAATCGTAAATATTTATAGCAGTTTTTACTATAGCTCTGATAACTGCATTCAGGCCCGGGCAATCTCCACCACCAGTTAAAACTCCTATTCTTTTTCTTCTCTTTGAAATCATTCTTATCACCCTGCTTCTTGATTTTACACAAAGTTATGCCTGTTTATATCAGTCACTATTCAAACCAAACCTAATCATTTCTGCCATGCAAATCTCCCTCGTTGAGCATATGTGTAAATTCGCCTTGTCTAAGGGCCTCGTACAGAACAATCGCAACAGAGTTTGATAGATTTAATGAACGAATTTGATCAAGCATAGGAATCCTTATACATGTTTGATAATTGCTCTTTAACAACCATTCTGGCAAGCCTTTAGTCTCTTTGCCAAAAAGGATAAAGCAATTATCCATATATCTTACTTCATGGTAAAACTTCTTTGCTTTAGTGGTGCAAAAAAGAAAGTGAGCATCCTTATTCTTATTAAAGAAGTCTTCAAGATTATCATAATATGAAATGTTAACAAAATTCCAATAGTCGAGACCGGCTCTTTTTAAATATTTATCATCTGTAGAAAAACCCAAGGGACGCACTAAATGTAAAGCCGCACCGGTAGCAGCGCAACTGCGCGCAATGTTTCCGGTGTTTTGTGGTATCTCTGGCTCAACCAATACAATATTTATTTTCACAGTTTTGCTCCTGATAAATCCAAGCTATTATCTATCTTCTTTCTTCAATAGAAACATCAATATCAATTAAATTATCTCCCCCGGCCGTAAGAGGAATACATATTGTTCTCATATTAGAAGGGCTGATCGATATTTTTTCACCCATCAATAATGATGGAGGAGTAATCTCAATGCCTGTTCCCCTACTGGCCAAAATTGTTGCCGTGTTGCCCATAATCATATTGGCAAGCTCGGATATTGCACTTTTTGATATCCCATCTAATTCGTTTACCGCCATACCTCCCATCATAGCTGAGGCAACCGATAGTGCCGATTTCTTTGAAAAGGATAAAACAACCTGCCCCCTGATCCTTCCGGTCAATCCTACTATTACAGCAACTTCATTACTTAAAAACGATGAATCGTTTCTTATGTATACTTTACCCAGTTCGGGTTTGTTGCCAGTCATCATCATTATTACAGATTGACTCGCTTCAATAAATGGATTGATATACTCTACATTCATATGCCTTCTCCCTCAGTAGCAAAATAATAATGCTAAGCTACATGCAATATAATAAAAAAACAACATTTTATCTTATATACCCTTAATAATACTAATTATATCAAATTATTGATTATTTTAAACTCTCCTGTACCGTAATAGCCGCCCTAATAAATTACGCTTGATACTAATAGCCTTCTCAGGGCAAAACTCGTGACAACAAAAACAACTGATACATTTTTTATAATCAATTATCATAGTATTATTATCAATTTTAGCAGCCTTAGGCGGACAGACTACAACACACTTTCCACACCCGATACAATATTCTTCAGTCACAACGGGCAATGGATGGATGCTTTTCTTTATGAATTTACCAAAGCTTAATAATGAATTGGTTTTCTTTTCTCTGGCAATTGCCGGCACATCAAAACTGTCGGGCTGTAGTTTACTGATATCTGCACCACATATGTTAACCTTTTCCTTGTCAAATAATCCTCTTTCCTCTGCTAGTTTTAACACCGGCACCTTCCGATAGTCTACACCTATTATCTTTAAGGCAGCATAATCACAGGCAAATGCATCTGTGGATGCTAAAATTCCACCAATATATTTCGGTACCCCAGCACTGGGGCCGTCGCCCTCCATTCCAATAATTGCATCTATTATATTTAAGCTGGGCTTAGTAGCCAAAAATATATCAATTAGGCACTCGGCAAATCGAGTATTGTCACTCATTCGTAGGTGATAATCCGATTTTTCTAAGCCTGCTATAGATCCAAACATGTTCTTAACAGCACCGGTATATACCATTAAACCATGTGTCTTAAGCTTTGCAACATTAATAATCAGATCTGCTTCACAAAGCGGCTTCAGTATTTGAATAGACTTAAGATAAAGTGCTTCGGGATTATCGACCTTATTTACACGCAGATCAAAATTAAGCTCGGCACCGGTGATATCAGCCACTTCCTCCATCCCTGTCTTAGAATAGACCTTCTTAAGTAATGGAATATTATATGGCCCGCCAGGGCTTTCAACAATGCTTACTATACCCCCGGCCTTTTGTACCAGCTTAACAATTACATGAACTATATTAGGATGTGTTGTTGCAGCATCCTCAGGTTTTTTTGCCATTAGTAAATTAGGCTTTATAGCAACCTTCATTCCAGGCTTAACAAACTTTTCGAGGCCGCCCATTTCACTAAAAATCTCTTCTAAACAAGCTTCTAGCCTGTCAAGTCTGTAATTCTCAGAAGTATTAATAATTACATCCATTTTAATTCCTTTTTATCAATCCTGTCACGCAATAATATCTATATAATCTCCAGACTAACCGTGTTCTTTTTTATAGATATATTCTAATTATACATGATTAGGAGAATTATTTCTAATCATTGGGAAGTAACGCACTTTCAGTGTATGTATTACTACCATCCCAAAGTATCCACTCCTCATAACCTGCATCATAAACTGCCTGTATTTGATCTCTGACCTGCTGCTTACCGTAATTCTGGTAATACCCCTCTGTCATCTTTATGGTAAAATCCTGCAAATATGGTCTAACATTCGCCTTATACCCTGGTATTTCGCTAATTCTGTCCTTAGTTTTCAGTAATGCCTGGTAAATTACATTATATGGTTCAAGATCAGGAGCAGTAAACAGAACGCCATTTATACGCTGACCTACACCATTTCCAAACATTCCATTAGACGCATTGGCATAATGGGAAGGATAAATCATTGGACAAATATAATCGATATCCATGCCTATTCTGTCAAACAATTGGCCAATCGACTTGCCATCCCTGTCGCTTTCTATGACAATTCCAAAGATATCTGCAGAAACCGGAACATCCTTTACTTTCTTAATTTCTTCATTTGCCTTTTTAAGAAATCCAGCTATGGCATCAGTCTTTTCAGGTACATCTTCTCCGTAGTTTACTGTTTTAGAGCTTGCTGTAGGGAATCTCACATAATCAAATTGAATCTCATCAAAGCCCAATTCCACAGCTTCTTTCGCAATTTCAATATTATAATCTATAACCTCAGATTTATATGGATTGGTCCAAGAACCATGTTTTCCTTCAGTCCATAAGGTTCCATTATGCTTTATAATACCATACTCTGGTTTTGCTGAGGACAGACCTTTATCTCTGAATACAACAATACGGCCTATGACAAAAATATCATTATCATGGCATTTTTTTAATACCTCTTTAACATCATACACCTTTCTATATAAAGATAATTCCTGCGCCAGAGGTATCTGTGATTCATAATTGATGTAGCCATTTTCCTTTATGTCAATAACAAGAGCGTTTAACTCTGTATTATTCGCCAACTCAATATAGTGGTCAATGCTTTGTGCAACAGTGCTTCCGGTTAAGTACACAGCTTTAACCTTCACCGGCTCCTTTGGTTCTGGAGAAGGTGTCGGAGTAGGAATAGGCGTTGGTGTAGGGGTTGGGGTTGGCGTAGAATCTGGAGTCGGTTCAGCAGTTTGTGTAGGGGTCACAGTTGGAGCACCACTTGCATTCGGGCCACCCTGATTGGTGTTTGCAGTACAAGATACCAGTAACATTGCTGTGAAAACTATTAATAATATTTTTAATATAGTCCTTTTTATCATAATTAGTCTAATTCCTTTCAACAATAAATGAATAAACCTTCTATGCTCCATTATAAATAGACATATAAACAATTTATCAAAAACAAAGATACTTTACAATATTAAAAGTGCTCAAAGTAGGTTTTTAGCATTTTTTCGCCAAGATTTATAACTAAAAATATACGGCACACATAATGTGTGTGCCGCATATTTTTGGCTCCTCAAGTTGGGCTCGAACCAACGACCCTGCGGTTAACAGCCGCATGCTCTACCTACTGAGCTATTGAGGAATAAAAATTCGGCAACGACCTATTTTCCCAGGCCGTTTCCAGCCAAGTATCGTGGGCACTAGAGAGCTTAACTTCTGTGTTCGGAATGGGAACAGGTGGATCCTCTCTGTTATAGTCACCGAAATTATTTGCTATTCAATT
>JAAYTU010000005.1 GCA_012523705.1 Clostridiaceae bacterium | reverse complement strand
GCAACCAGAGTCAGATGAACCTGCTGAATAAAATTATTTCTAATAGATGAGGGTACTGTCTCAAAATCAGATTATATTTTGAGGCAGCCCTCTTTTTCTATAATATCAGTCTATATATTCTTGTTTTGTATGACGCACTGCCATCAGCCTTGGTTAATATGCTGTCTTCATGATATTCAAATCCATTTTGTTCCAATGTTCTTATTGATTTGGTATTCTCAACTGCCACCTCTGCAAATAGTGCGTTAACTGAGTTTTTTCTTGCCAAAACAATAAAAGCATTAAGCACCTCTGAAACATATCCATGACCCCAATACTCAGGTCTGAGGCAATATCCAAGTTCCCACTCATTTTCTGAATCATCAGGAACGATACCACAACTCCCGATGATTTTGCCATTACCCTTATGAATAATTACCAATGCTAGATTAGGTCCGGAATAATTATCGGGAATAACATCTCTTACTTCATCTACATTATTATATAAAGGCTCCCATAAATACTTATTAACTATTGGATTGCCCCAGATTTCAAAAATATCCTGTGCATCCTCTTTGGTTATGATTCTTAAACATAGTCTTTCAGTTTCAATCATTGTATAACCTCTCAGCAATTTTATGGGTCCTTTATGGCTTGTAGGCATGGTGAAAAGTTATCAAACCTCTATTTCACAATGATAACATAGGATAAAGGGGCTTTAAATACAATTAAAACCCTTCATCATACCCTAAGAAATTATTTGTAATTACGCATCCTTTACTTGTGTTTTTTTAACTTCGTAGCCTAGTGCAGTAATTGCATTTTCTACATTATCCGCAGATGTTTTCCCCTCATCGAACAAAAATTTAGCCTTACTTGAGTTAAACATCACCTTTACACTTTCTTTATCAACACCATCTACTGATTTAATGGCGTTTTCAATTTTCTGCATACAGGACGGACAGGCCAATGTCCCTAATTGAATAGTTGCTTTTTTCATTTTCATCTCTCCTTTCTACAAGGCAGGGGGCGGTTCTTTGTCTTATTCACAGAGCTTGTGCCCTCTGTCCAATTTTAACTTGAATGCCCGCGCTGCCTATAATTTATCAATCTCATACCATTTAAAATAACTGCTAAAATACTGCCCTCATGTACAAGCATACCAATGGACATATTCATCCAGTCGCTAAAGAAAACACTGGCTAACAGAATCAACACTACACCTACTGCTATTACAATATTCTGCACCATATTCCGGGCTATAGCTTTAGTCAGACCCAATGCATGGGGTAGGCGGCTGAAATCCGAGTTCATGAGGACAACATCTGAGGTTTCTATTGCTACATCGGTGCCGCTACCCATTGCTATACCAATATTGGCAAGGGCCAGAGAAGGACTGTCATTTACCCCGTCTCCCACAAAAGCAACAATTTGGCCTTTATCCTGCAGCTCCTTGATATAAGCAGACTTATCCTCTGGCAGCATATGCCCGTGTGCTTCTGTAAGCCCCAGCTCCTTAGCTACTAAATCGACGGTTCCCTGGTTATCCCCTGAAAGTACAATCAGCTTTTTAACACCTAATTTTTTCAGCTTTTGAAGATCCCTCTTTACACCTGGGCGTATCTTATCTCGAATGCCCATAAGGGCTTTTAATTCCCCATCTATTGCTGTTAACACTATGGAATTACCCTTTTCCTCAAACTGAGCTATATCAGCACGGGCTTGTTCATTTAGCGGCACTTTTTCCTGCTCCATAAGCTTAACATTTCCAATGGCAACTTTATGACCATCCACCAGGGCTATAATTCCACCGCCCTTTACAACATCTGTATTCTCAACTGAATAAAGCTTAGTATCTCCAATATATTCAACAATTGCTTTAGCCAATGGATGATCTGATTCATTTTCAACGCTGGCCAGATAGCTTGATACCTCGTCACTATTATCTGCATAGAATCTAGTTTCAGCTACCTGAGGATTACCTATAGTTAATGTGCCAGTTTTGTCAAACACTAATGCATCAACCCTGCTAAAGTCCTGAATAACCTCGCTTCCCTTTAAAAGGACACCATGGCGTGCTCCATTACCAATGCCAGCCACGTTTGAAACAGGTACACCTATTACCAGAGCACCAGGACATCCAAGAACCAGGATGGTGATAGCGAGCTCAATATTTCTAGAAACAACCCATACAATTATGGCAAGAAGCAACACAGCCGGAGTATAGTATTTTGAGAACTTGTCAATAAACCGTTCTGCTTCTGATTTTGAATCCTGCGCCTCCTCAACTAATTCTATAATTCTTCCGAAGGTAGTATCTTCCCCTACCCGGTCAGCCTTAATCTGGAGTGTTCCGTTTTCCAAAATGGTGCCTGCATATACTCCTAAACCCTCTTTTTTGCTTACAGGGACAGACTCTCCGGTAATGCTTGCCTCATTAATATAACCCTCCCCGGTCAGAACAGTACCATCAACTGGGACCTTTGCACCTGTCTTAACAAGAAGAACATCTCCAACATCCACCTCATCTACATCAACTTCCACAAACTCTCCATTCTCTATTTGCTTAATCGCAGTTTCCGGAGCCATCTCAGTAAGCTCTTTTATTGCTGAACGTGTTTTATTTAATGTTCGCTGTTCCAGATAAGCGCCGAACAAGAATAAGAAGGTTACTATAGCAGATTCCTCAAAGTTTTTGAGAAAAAACGCTCCTGCCACCGCTATGGTGACTAACACATCAATACTTACTACTTTAACCCTTAAAGCCTGATACGCCTGTATTACAATTGGAGCAACACCCAAAACAGAAGCAATAATCAAAGCTATATTAAATATAAATACATTGCTAAAACCTAATTTGCTAACAAATGCAATTGCAATTAATATTGCACTGATGAGCGTAATATAGTTTCTTTTTCTAAGAATATATCTCTGCACAATCTCACCTTCCTTCTTAATAATGATGTCTATTATTTTTGAACTTCTTGAAAGCCTTGCTATACATTATTTGTACTAATTCTTTACTGGAGCCTTCAGCGATTCAGCCATCCTATGCCTGATAGGCCTTATCTAATTCAGAAAGTATGTTGTAAACTGCTTCATAGCTCTCACATACATCTGAAGGGACTGTATAGTTGTCTGTTACATCACGAAGCTTCGCAAACTCTTCCTTTAGTTCAGGGTTTTCAGTACCGGCTGTTTTTATTTTCTTATTTATTGCATCGAATAGTTTATGAACCTCATGGAATTCAGGATGACTGTCTCCGTGCACCCTGTCTACTATGGGAACATATTGCTCCAAGGTTTTCAAATTGCCTATAATTATTTCATCAAATGCTGAGTTTTTTGACATATTATTCTCCTCCTTCTGCCTTATTTTCTTCATTATCTTGAGTCTATTTTAACAAGGATATTATCTTATTAATATGATTCAAATCAAAAACTAGTAATTTCTAGTTATCCTTTTCAAACTGGATATAGCAAAGCAATAAATAATGTCTAACAAAAAACAGATAGTAGAATCTTTTTTACCCTACTATCTGCTTATATTAACCCTTTCTTGCTAATTGAGTATAACTTTCTTAACTGTGATGCTTCCTGTTTTTACTTTATTAGTGGAAATGTATGCAACTCTATCATTGTCCAGCATATCTCGCTTTTTTGTTAAGTGCAAAGCATTCAGTTTCTTATGTCTCTATAAAAGTACTTGCTCTTTATATAGCAAGTACTTTTATTGAGTTTATGTATATTTAAATCATAATTGTTCTAATGCTTGGGCAGTAGAATCTAGCCAGGTCCCTTCAAAAAGCTCTATCATTCCCTTATCACATGCAGCCGAGATTTTAGGGTCAATAGGTAGCCTTGCAAGAACCTTCAAATTATGGTTTTCTGCTATCTCTTCAATATGACTGTCACCGAAGATCTGATACTCCTTGTCATTATCAGGGCATTTGAAATATGACATATTCTCCACAAGACCAATGATTGGAATATCCATCATTTCAGCCATTTTAACAGCTTTTGAAACAATCATTGAAACAAGTTCCTGTGGCGAAGTAACCACAATTATTCCATCCACCTTAATGGATTGGAAGACTGTAAGTGGTACATCTCCCGTTCCAGGGGGCATATCAATAAACATATAATCAATATCATTCCAAATGACATCGGTCCAGAATTGCTTTACTGTGCCTGCAATTATTGGGCCTCTCCACACCACAGGGTCTGTGTCCTTTTCCAACAGAAGATTAATGGACATTATATCAATACCGGTTTTGGTCTTTACAGGGAATAGCCCCAACTCATTAGCCGTTGCCTTTTCTTTTAATCCAAAGGCTTTAGGTATTGATGGTCCGGTGATATCAGCATCAAGAATAGCGGTACGGTAGTTTAATCTGTTCATGGCAACTGCCAGCATGGATGTCACAAGGGACTTTCCAACTCCACCTTTTCCACTTACAATACCAATCACCTTTTTAATGCTGCTCATTTCATGAGGCTTTTCAGAAAAATCAGTCTTTTGTTCCTTTCTGTCTGCACAATTGGCCTGGCAGCTTTCACAACTTTGATTACATTGTTCACTCATTTAGTCATGCTTCCCTTCTATTAAATTCT
Source organism: Clostridiaceae bacterium (assembly GCA_012523705.1). GTDB lineage: Bacteria > Bacillota > Clostridia > DSM-8532 > DSM-8532 > DTU059. Next base: position 2,241 of record JAAYTU010000005.1, on the reverse strand, counting down.
CACTATGCTTTCCTGATTATTATAGCGCAATCATTCCTCAATTGTGTATTGATATACATAATCGTCCATGTAATAACCGCTTCCGATGTCGTTCTTCTCTTCTCTGATCTTTATAAAGCCCAGCTTCTCATATACATTTACCGCACTATTGTACTTATTTACATTCAATACAATAGAAGAAAAACCGGCCTCCTTTGTTTTCTTTATAACGAAATTCAGCATGTCTTTTGAAATTCCTTTTTTCCTCTGATCCTTTCGTAAATAAAACTTGCTGAGATAAATATAATCCCTACACAGATAGAAAGCTAAAAATCCTACCCTATTATTGGCGTCATCACAGACAAAGTAGTATTGATAACCATTTTCCAATTGTCCTATTATAGCTGGGGGCGATTGGAATTTGTTAATCATATAATCATTTTGCTCTGCCCCCAAAATTGGATCATAATGCTCCCTGACTATTGATGATGCTAAATCCGACATTTCCTTTATCCCGGTCTTGTCTTCAGGATTGAGCTTTACATAGTTCATTTATAGCCTCCTAAACTATCTCCACTAAATAAATGCCTTATGGTAGGTTTTCTTTCCCTTACGGATTTTTACCCCATCTGCTAGCTGAGCTTTTGTAATTGAAAAATCAAAAGACTCAACCTTTGCATCCTCAACAAAAAGGCCTCCCTGCTTAATAAGGCGTCTGGCCTCACTCTTGGAGGGCACTATACCGCATTCTACAATGAGATCCATAATATTAATTGCATCATCGGTTAATAAACTGGAATCAATCTGGGTAGAGGGCATATTAGCATCATCTGTTCCACCCTTGAACAGTGCATAGGCGGCCTGCTTAGCCTTTTGAGCCTCCTCCTGGCCATGAACCAGTGTAGTAAGCTCAACGGCCAATATCTCCTTAGCTTCATTAAGCTGGCTTCCCTCCCACTTTTCCATTTCGTTAATCTGCTCTAAAGGCAAGAAAGTAAGCATGCGCAAGCAATTGAGAACATCAGCATCATCTACATTTCTCCAGTACTGATAGAACTCAAAGGGAGATGTTTTGTCCGGATCAAGCCAAACCGCACCGCTTGCTGTTTTGCCCATCTTATTTCCCTCAGAATTCAATAGTAATGTGATTGTCATAGCATATGAATTCTCACCTAGCTTACGGCGGATAAGCTCACGGCCTGCTAGCATATTAGACCACTGGTCATCTCCACCGAACTGCATATTACAGCCATGATTCTTAAACAAGTAGTAGAAGTCATAGGCCTGCATTATCATGTAGTTTAATTCAAGGAAGGAAAGGCCCTTCTCCATTCTCTGCTTATAGCATTCTGCACGAAGCATATTATTAACTGAGAAATGAGCTCCAACCTCTCGCAATACCTCAATATAATTTAAATCCAGCAGCCAATCTGCATTGTTAACCATAATGGCCTTATTCTCACCAAACTCTATGAACTTTTCCATCTGCTTTTTAAAGCATTCACTGTTATGCTGGATTATTTCAGGTGTCATCATGGAACGCATATCTGTCCTTCCAGACGGATCACCTATATATCCGGTACCACCACCGATAAGAACTACAGGCTTATTTCCAGCCATCTGTAAACGCTTCATAAGGCATAATGCCATAAAGTGTCCCACATGCAGAGAATCAGCAGTTGGATCAAAGCCAATATAAAAGGTAGCCTCTCCTTTGTTCACAAGCTCTTTAATTTCTTCCTCATCAGTAACCTGAGCTATTAACCCACGTGCCACCAGTTCATCATAAATTGTCATTTTAATTTCCTCCTGTCACTTTATTAACCTGAACTAAATGTCTGTTATTCATCTAAAAAGCCCTCTGCTCCAAAGGAACAGAGGGCAATAAATTGCGGTACCACCTCTAAATCAGAAATTCTTCACAGAATTTCCCTCACTAAGTGCAAACACACTCTTTCGCTATATTGGGCGAACCCATTAGGCCCTACTATTATTTCAGGCTACGGCTCAAGGATGTATTCGAATCAGCCTGTCAGTAACCTCGCACCAACCGGTTACTCTCTTAATAACATGTTTCTGACCTACTTCTTCCCATCATTGCTTTTGCAATATTTAGTTAGTTAGATTTTAATAGAGTTTTTGATAAATGTAAAGGGTCAATTAGAAAGAATCGTGGAAGCGCCTGGAATTCTCCTTAATTATTTGTTATTATAAATTCTGGATAGTATTATAATTCCAGTAATTCCAAATGATATTTCTCTT
>JAAYTU010000136.1 GCA_012523705.1 Clostridiaceae bacterium | reverse complement strand
GTCTATTTCTGTTTCAGGGCTCTCAAATTCATTAACCTCGAGAGTCACCATCTGATCAGGCTCTATGGGATCTTGTATTGTAAATGAAGCTGTCCTTATTTCCCCTTTTGTAATTAAAACCATTTGAGTCTCAAATCCGGTGAGTTTTCCAACCATCATATCTCCATCAAATAGTACTGAACCAAAATGCTCTATTTTTTCTCCTCCACTACGGGGAATTTCCCCAGCGTAGTAATCCCCATTATTATCCTTCCCCACTTCCTTTTGGGCCTCAGATCCGTCATCTTCCTTGCCCTGTTCCTTCCCTGGGTTCTCCTCTGAACTTGATTTTCCCTTCTCCTTGTCCTTAGAGCCCTCTCCTTGCTGCTCCTGCTTGCTTTCCTCCCCTGATTTCGACTCCGCTTCTTCTGCTCCGGGTGAAATGGCACTGTAGGTTACCATCAAAGCATGGTACGGTGCCTTTAGTCCATCATAAAAATCATTTAATGTAACTTTAGGAAAAAAACCTGTCTCTTCTGATTTTCTCATTACATCTTCTATTGTCTGACTGATTAACTCACCAGAATACGGCTCACTCTTCCCGACAAATTCCTTTGCCTCTCCTTTGCAGACAATCACAATGGTGTTTCTTCTTATTTCTCTGTATCTTATAATGGGAGCGATGTATTCGCCTATCTTACCACTCTTTGCTAAATCCTCGGATATTATTATTGCTTTTAGATGCATAAAGTTCAGTCTTTTTGCAATGTCGGTATTGGCAAGTTTAATTGCATTTGAAAGAGAAGGGGCTTCTATTGTAACTGATTCTGCTGACTTTTCGCTTTTTCCTTTTCCTTCTTCCCCCATAGTCAGCAAGGGAATTTGAAAAGTAAATCTGAATCTTTCTTTTTCGCCCTTTTCTATTCCAATAATAATTATATAGGAGAATTCTCCTATTTCATGACCATCATAGCAGCTTGTCAGCAAAAGGGAGATCATCAGAAGGCATATCAGGCACCTAAAGCTTTTTCGTATCATTTTATACCGCCTCCTTCTTTTTGCGTATTAGAGCCACTACAAGCAGTATTATTGAGGGTGTGAAAAACAGAACTCCTCCCCATGTCCTGAGTCTGTTAATATTTACACTTATAACTTCTGATATCCCTCGTGGAATTAGGTTTAAACAATAAAGTATGGTAAGCATAGGAAGAATAACGGGTCTTTTATCTTCTATTCTAAATACATGACAAAAGACCATCAGAGCTGCATAAAAGGTTAATGTAATTTCAATAAAGGATCCAAAGTTCCAAAGGAACAGGAATATAGGCTCCATTCTTTGTAAAAAGCCGCCATAATCAATAAGTGATGCCATTTCATACATGGGTGAAGTAATTTCCTGACCTACAGTATAGGGGAACACAAGACTATAGGCTAAAAGAGAAGTGCTAAAAACGATTCCGGAAATAAGGATACTCCATAGGCCAATCTTTTTTATTTCCCTGTACCCCTGAAGCGAGGAAGCTATTATACCTAATATTGCGATGTCTCCATACACCGAGCATCTTTGTAAGCCTGTAATTATAGTTTTGTCGAGGCCATATCCCAGCACAGGATAAAGCTGGCGAGGAACAAAATTCTGAGTTGAAAGTAGAATAACTAAAATGTATCCAGCCGACAAAATATATATAATGAATTTGGAGTACCTGGCAATAGTCTCAAGCCCCATGAAAGACAGAACGGCTACACTGATTGACAGAAGCACCATAAGAAAGCTTGGAGGGCTTTCGGGCATAACATATACCTTCATTACCTCAATGTATTCTCTCATATTAATGCTTGATACTAATAATATTAGGGCAGCTAAGGTAATCAGCATTATTGACCCAACAGGTTTACCGAGGACCAGGTCTGATATCTGCATAATATTCTTATTATTGAATCTTTTTAGCAGAGATAATAGTATCATGAACCCCAAAATAGCAACAAGCATAGAGAGAATAATCATATACCATCCGGCTGTTCCTACAGTACTCATTATTATGGCTGGGCCTGTAAAAAATACTTTCATTACTATAGTAATTACCATCAGGCTTATTGCCTCATGGTAACCGAATTTTCCTTCCTTATTCATTGCTTCTACCTCCGGGCTGACCCTTTTTAAGCCATCCTCTAGGTGAATCACCCACGCGTTTTTCGTTTTCGGCGTTTAAATAGTCTGGCCTGTTGGCTTGATTATAAATATTATCGCGCATAATAATGTCTCTGTTTGATTTAGTCGTTGGCGCAACAGGTGAAAAGAAGGGCACACCAAAGGATTTTGAGCTTAATGTAAGTGCACAGAGTATAGTAAAGCCCACCGATACTCCATAGAATCCGGCCAAAGCAGCAAAGCCTATCAGAACAAATCTATAGATTCTCACCGCTAACGCTAATGAATAATTAGGTATTGCAAAATTCCCCAGTCCTGATACAGCAACAATTATTATTAGTGAAGGGCTCACTATTCCTGCTTCCACGGCTGATTGGCCCAATATCAACGCGCCGATAATTCCAAGAGTATTGCCGGTAACACCGGGAACTCGAATCCCCCCCTCCCGGATTAATTCAAAGGATAGCTCCATAATCAGCAGCTCAAAAATAAACGGGAAAGGCACCGGGGTTCGTGATATTATAATTGAATTCAGCAAAGTGGTAGGGATCATTTCTTGATGGTATAGTATAAGAGCTGTCCATAAACCTGGCAGCAACAGGGCGATGAGAGTTCCCATCAGCCTGATAATTCTAAGGAATGAGCCAAACTGCCAACGAAGATTTGAATCCTCGGAGGAATGAAATAAATCAAAGAAGGTAATAGGTACTGCCAAAGCAAAGGGGGTCCCTTCGCAGATTATAGCAACTTTGCCTTCCATTAAAAATGCCGAAATACGATCAGGTCTCTCTGTTGAAATAATCTTTGGAAATAATGTACATCGATTATTCTCAATAAGCTGTTCCAACATACCGCTTCCTGCAATATAATCTACATCAAGACTCTCCACCCTTCTCTTAACTTCCTTGATTATTTTTGGATTCGCAACTCCATCCATATATAAAACTGCTGCAAGATAATTATTTGTTTTACTCACAATCATGAATTCAGTTATTAAATCCTCATTCTTCACTATCCTTCTTATCAATGTAATATTGGTACGCAGATTCTCTGTAAAAGCCTCCTGGGAACCTTCTACAACTGTTTCGGTCATCGGTGTGGAAACACTGCGCTTTTCATAGCCACGGCTCTCCATGACAAGACATTTATCACATCCATCAATAAAAAGAGCAATTAAACCATTTAGTATTTGGGGTATTATCTCCTGATATTTGTTCATTTCAACTATTTGATTGATGCTAAGTACATTATCCTTAACAAAGGAAATGGGGCATCCGCCTTCAAATCCTTCAAAGGCATGAACATCCATAAGCTGGGGCAGAGTAAACTGGATGGCTATTCTGTTATCTATCATGCCATCGATAAATACTATACAAGCCGATATTCTATGAGCAATTTTAAACTCCCGGATTATAATATCCTGGTTTACAGGCAAATGAAAAGCATCCTGTAGGTACTTAATATTATCATCCAATGACTTGCTTATTTTTCTATCTTGATTGATTGCTTTACTCTTTTTCCCCTTACTGTTCTGATTGCTACTGGACTGCTCCTGAGCCTTGTTTTTCATCATCTGCTCTACCGTTATTGGTTCTTTGAGACGGGAGGTTTTTTGAACCTGTTTTCCTTGTTGATTATTTTCACTATTGTTCTCGTCATACTGATCCCATCTTTCTGATTCTTCGGAGGGCTCGGGGAACCTGAAACGCTCCTGATTTTCATCAGGTTTTTTATATATAAACAGGTCTTTGAGGCCTTTTATCATAAAGACACCATCCTTAACAAATCATATGATGATTATCAGTATTCGCATAAATAAATGATTTTATCCAAATTAAGACATGAGATAGGTAAGAAAGGGGGACGGTTCCCTGTCTCATCGGAACCGTCCCCCGTCTCACCCTGTCTTACTGTAGCTCCATCCATTCTTCCAGGAGGGACTCGTGCTCTGCTTCTAAATTCTGCTTTTCTGCTAAAAGTTCTTCTAAACGCTCGTAATTAGAAGCATTTGAGTTCATTTCATCATCAATTTCTGATAAACGATTTTCCATAGAACTTATACTGGCTTCAAGTACTTTGAGTCTTTTTTCTATGGTTTTAGGACTGGGCCTTTTTATTCTACTGTCGGTATTTTTCTTTTTGGGAGAGGCAGAATTTTGAGCTAAAGCAAGCTTTCTTTGTGTCTCATAGCGTTTCCAATTACGATATTCTTCATAATTGCCATCAAAATAGTAAAGCTTTTTATCCTCCAACTCACAGACTGTTGATGCAAACTTTCTAACAAAATAACGGTCGTGAGACACAAATAGAATGGTCCCCTCAAAGTCTTCGATTACCTCTTCCATCCATTCTCTTGATGCTATATCCAGATGGTTTGTGGGCTCGTCTAAAATGAGAAAGTTTACACCCCTCTGCATCATAAGGCAAAGCTTCAGCCGGCTTTTCTCGCCACCCGAAAGGGTCTCTACCCTTTTAAACACATCTTCACCAGTGAAAAGAAATCCTGCAAGAATGTTTCGGGCAGACCCCTCATCAATCAGAAGCTCTCTTCTGACTGTGTCAAGAATTGTAAGCTCAGGTTCATCGAACTGTATTATTTGGGGAAGATATGCCGGTATAATGCTTGGCCCCATCTTAACTGTGCCACTGTCTGCCTGAAGCTCCCCCAGGATTATTTTTAGTAACGTGGTTTTTCCGGTCCCATTATTCCCTAGAAGTGCCACTCTGTCACCTTTTTTAATCAGAAGATTTATATTGTTAAAAAGAAGCCTTGAACCAAAGCTTTTTTCTATTCCCTTTAATATCAATACTTCCTGGCCTGAAGGAAGGCCAGACTTAAATGACTGGGATAATTTACGCTCTTTTTTAGGCTTTGCTGTTGAGACATTTTTAATTCTCTCAAGCCTCTTTTCCATGCTAAAGGCCCTTCTGTGCATTTTTGCAGAGTCAGATCTTCCGGCCCAATCATGCATCCTTTTAATAGCCTGCTCTAATTGCTTTATTTTCTTTTGTTCCTGTTCAAAGTGGTGAAGCTGTTCTATTCTTCGTTGTTCCTTTAATATTGCATATTTACTGTAGTTTCCTTCATAGCTGACAGCAATTCCCTCTTCTATTTCAATTATTCTCTCTGCCACCTTATCCAGGAAATAGCGATCATGGGATATAACCACCACGGTCCCTTTATAGGAAGTTAAGTAATCCTCAAGCCATTCCAATGAATTAATATCCAGATGATTGGTAGGCTCGTCCAACAAAAGAACATTCGCATCTGTAAGTATGATTCTGGCTAAATTAACCCTTGTTTTTTCTCCACCACTTAATTCTGAAAACAAGCGATTTTGCATCTTCCTATCAATTCCGATACCATTACATACCATGTTGATAGAATTTTCGATGGTGTATCCTCCCAAGTGCTCGAACTCATGCAACAGGTTCCCGTACTCCTTAACTAGGTGGGGGGCATCATCCTTAGCCATTTGCTCCGACAGGCTTTGAATTTTCTCTTTAAGCTGGTATACCCTTTCAAATGCAGAATCCAGTACCTGATAGACCGTGGTTCCCGGTTCATATTCAGGGATTTGATCTAATACACCCAGCCTGCGACCCTTTGTTATAACAAGATTTCCCTTATCAAAAGACTCCTGCCCTGATAGAATTTTAAACAGTGTGGTTTTGCCTGCCCCATTTTTGCCAATCAGTCCTACAACTGAGTCCTCAAAAATCTCCAGATTTACTCCCTTAAGAACATGTGTAGCTCCGTAATATTTATGTATATCATTAAGAAGAATTTCGCTCATCTTAAAATCCTTTCATAGATTATGTCTCTGTATATTCTGTAAAAACAGCTTCGGCGTTTTTTAGCAAATCCCCCAAAGCTTCCTCGAAGGATTCATCAACTAAATATTTAGAATTTATGGACATAGAATTGTTTTTATCACTTTCTAAACCCTTTAATAAGGATAGCCTATTTTCGACCCCTAAGGCAATAGCAAACCCTATGGCTAGATTTATATCGAAGATCCATTGAGGGAGTTTATCACCGGGATGTTCATGGCTTTCGAACAGCTCCTTCAGTTGACCTAATGCCTTAATCCTGCTCGCGCTATAGGCTGTCTTCTTCTCCATCCCTAGGGCATAGTTGAATAGTATGAAGCCAACGGGTATCATTAGGTAACCGGACCAAATAGATGCCATAACAGGTATTATGCAACCTGCCACAAAAAGAATTACACCCAGAATCAGGCCGAGATTTCGATAATATAACTGCTCATCAGTAAGTATGTTGTTTTGAGAGTGCTCTTTCCTGATACTCCTGTTCCATTTATTATATAGCTTCTTTATTCTGTCTGAATCATCTGAGTTATTATCTGTGATATTTTTTATTGAAGGTCTATAAAATCCATCTTCATTTACTAACGAGCCCAATAAATCCAATAATTTAGCATCTGGTGCCTTTAATAATCCTGGTTCAAGATTCTCAGAAATGCGAAAACTTAGTTCATCATTCTTTACTGAAATCTCTACAAAGCCTCTGGCTGACAACCGAAACAGCCCCGCAAGAATCCCCCTTGCCCCCGTTTTACCCTTAGTCAACAAAAGGGCTTCTGCAGGATTCATGACAGCTATATCCTCCACAGTAAAGGATTCCTGTTTCTCACCTGTTTTCAGGACCTTATTGGTTCTATAAATTGTGATTATGCCTAAAAATGATCCTAAAAGAGATACTATTATTGAAAATATCTGAAGGTTCTTTTTTTGCTTTTCCTGCGCGGCCCTTCTTCCCTCTTCCTTGGCTGCATTTTCCCTCGCCCGTAACAAATCAGATTTATCACTTTCTAAATATTCTTTTTCCTCCTCGAGTATAGTCTGTAAGTATTTCTCGCTACTCGTTTTTGCTGCATTCCCAACGAGGTATTGTGGAAATACTACCCTTGCCTCAACATATTCTCCCGGCACAGTATTAGGAATAGTATAATAAACAATACCGCTGTCTGTTACCTGTTTTTCCCCAATCAATACTCCGTGCAGATATGATTTTACTTTATTAGACTCTATTGCTCCGGGCAAATGAATCTCAATAGCAAGATTTGAAATATATCCTTCCCAGTACCTTTGTACATGATTTCTGTCATATACTGCTATGTCATTATATCTTTTAATAGCATTTTTCACGCTGTATCTGACCAATATTTTAGCCTGCTGCTTTGTAAAAACACCGTACACCTTCAGCCTGACCAGGTTGCCTTCCTGTATTTCGCTATATGTTCCATTAAATACATTTGCTCCCCACTCTCCTTCAGCCAGTTTCTCGAATTCTATCCATTCATTTTTATAATATGTGTAAACGGCTTTTATCTCGATTTCCTCTTCCTCCTGCTTATCAATAAGCAGAACTGCATTATTACTGTTTCCCAGGAAAGTAAAATCTACTATCTCGGTTATATCTAGGCTACCGTCCTTAAAAATATTTACTTTTATATCATATTGAGAAATCTGATATCCCTGTATGGGTTTATCAAATGCACCAACAGTTGTGGTAAGAATAATCACAAAGGAGATACACACCACTAATACTTTATCTATAATCCTATTTCTCAAAGTGACTCCCCCCTAAATCTAGTAATTCGATACTCTAAGGAAGTGAAATACCCGGTTCTATTTCTTTAATCTTCTTATAGATTCTAAAGAATCCCTTCTTAATAAAAGAGCCTTCAATTTATTAATCAATAATTTATAGTCAGCAAACAATAACAACGGTGCAATAATTGTAGCTCGATAACGATAATAGGTATCTGGAACCTCCTCACATATTAAGGCATTTATCATGCCATACGCTACTATAAAAAACAACAGACCTATTGAATAAGGATCCATATTTATCAGCGCATACATTACACCAAATACAGCTATTATCAGGCATACATACCAAAAGACCATTTCAAGCCTTACAATTAAAATGGCTGGCGGATTGGCAGCAATATCTGTTATTAGAGGAACCTCATCAAGATGGGGTTTCGTCAGAAATCCATTAATTGCGTCTGGTATATCCTTTTCAAGTATAGTGCTAAAAATAGAATCAAATTCATGCTCTAAATCCTCGTCACCACTTTTTGTCGCATCTATTGACAAGGCATGATAATCCCTAAAATTTAACCTTACAGTAGTGAAGGTTACAACAATGCATGTAATTACGACAGCAAATAAAAACAAGAGATGTAATCGCTGCCTACGTTTAAAATAATAGAGCATAAGGCAGGCAACAAGCCCTATTCCAAGAGTGTAAATCATATAGATTCTCAAAAGAGTGCACAGCCACATCAGAAGGCATACTGCTGCAATAGCCAAAACATTTTTTCTTATAGAGGGACTCTTTTCTTTAAGTACTTTTAAGGTAATATACCAGATAAGCATTATCAGGAAAAAAATCATAGACTCCTTACGGGTATCGCCGGTCCATACTATCATGCTGGGAAAAAATAGATATACCAGGCCAATCAAGCTGGATTTTTTATGGCTATAATTCATACCAAGAGCAATTTTCATAAGTAAAAAACCTGTAAGAATGGAAATAAAGGAATTAACAAATGAAGCTGCATATCTGTTTACTCCAAAGATAGCATATTGAATTCCCATTAAAACCGTATACCAGGAATATTCATACTCAACATTCCATAATGGAACCCCAGATTTAAGCTGCGCCGCTATATCCTTTGCAATCTGATGATAGATAAGCCCGTCGGTACCTGAGTACTCGGTTCCATTTGAATATGCTATAAATATAAAAACAAAACGCAGAATAAGGGCAAGCTCTGCCAAAAGAATGATTAAGCGTTTTTTAGGTGTATTTTTTAATAAAAGAATGCCTGATACTGCTGTTAGTGCCATAATAGCAAGCATCCAAATCAGATTTTCAAACATAAAAATCAAACATACCTTCTATTTGCTATTCTTGCAGTCAAACTAAAACCTCATTTATCTGTAATGATTAACGCGACTTAAAAACATCCGGTTTTCAAGTCGCGCAATCTACTGTTTCCCAAGCTAATACAAGCTATGGTAAATAAATCTTAAGGCCCTCACCTCTAAGTTTTTATATCATTGTATTTAGTGGTGGAAAAGCCTTAGACCAGTAAAGCACATAGCCATACCGTATGTATTACAAGCGTCTATCACTTCTGGATCTCTAACTGATCCTCCCGGCTGAGCAACATATTTTACGCTGCTTACTGCAGCTCTGTCTATGCTATCCCTGAAGGGGAAGAACGCATCAGAAGAAAATGATACACCTTCAAAGCTCTGTATCCATTGTTTCTTTTCAAGAGCTGTAAGTTTTTGAGGAACTACATCAAATAGGGCCTCCCATTCCTTGAGCTCTGCATCTGTGATATCATCCCGTAAGTATAGGTCTATTGCATTATCCTTAGCCGGATTTTTTAATCCTTCTTTAAATTGCATTGAAAGCACCCTTGGATGCTGGCGTAGCATCCAGTTATCTGCCTTGTCTGCTGCAAGTCTTGTGCAGTGAACTCTGGATTGCTGACCTGCTCCACAGCCTATTACCTGACCGTCATAGGCAAAGCAAACCGAGTTGGATTGTGTATATTTCAATGTAATTGTAGCTATTATAAGATCTCTTATAGCTTCAGATGGAATAGTCTTGTTATCAGTTACTATATCATTAAAGCTATCCTTGGTAATAATAGCATTATTTCTCATTTGCTCGATTGTTATACCAAAAATATCTCGGCTTTCAATATCAACAGGAGTATATGCCTTATCCATCTTCATTATGACATATGTGCCCCGCTTTTTACTTTTTAGTATCTCAAGGGCCTCATCATCATAATCCGGAGCAATTATTCCATCCGAAACCTCAGTTTTCAAAATAGTAGCTGTATCAATATCTACCTTGTGGCTTATTGCAACAAAATCACCGAAGGAGGATAGTCTATCTGCTCCTCTGGCCCTTGCATACGCTGCAGCTACAGGTGAGAGATCCTCTTTTTCTATTCGATATGCCTTACGAAGGGTATCATTTAATGGAATTCCAACAGCGGCTCCAGCAGGACTTACATGCTTAAAGGATGCGGCAGCAGGAAGCCCTGTTGCTTCACTCAATTCCTTAACAAGCTGCCAGCTGTTTAGAGCATCTGCGAAATTAATAAAGCTGGGGGTTCCATTAAGCAGTGTAATTGGCAGTTCGCCATTTTTATTATATACTCTAGCTGGTTTCTGGTGTGGATTACAGCCATATTTTATTGCTAATTCGTGCATGATACATTTCCTCCTAGTTTTTTCAGACTACTATATATGTCTGTTCTTAATTATAATTTCTGTATTACCTGTGGCTATCTCAATGGATTTTACCAATAGTGAAACTCTGTTGTCAGAGTTCAATAATGGCCAGTAAAATTCAATATTCTCTTCAATAGTGTTTAATACCGGCATGATATATGGCTCACCTGAAAAGGATGGCAGTACTTCACCATCTTTCTCATAGGTATGAATGCAATGTCCGATTGATGGAACAGCCTTCTCATAATTATAAAAATTACGTATGCAGGTGTCTGGATTACCATCCTGGGTTTTCAGTATTGAAAGGCTATAGGCATTTTGCCCGCCCAATTCCATCAGGCCTGTAATCCTAGGTGTATAATTCGGGGCATCGGGCTCGAAGGTTCGGTTCATCAGTGCCTCTTCAAAGGTTTTATTCTCTTTAAGCACATCATATACAGTATCAGTCTGATCACCGTTTGAAATTATATGATATTTCCCAATTGTTTTTAATGGATAGTAGATAATTAGGGAAGGATCCTCAAGCTTGCTCTCATCAAAGGCTTTTGTTCTGACAAATCCATCCTCTTCAACGAAAATCCGGTTTCTGCTATTTTCGCTGCGTCCCATAATCCAATAAATCTGGATCAGCTTATCTCCATCACTATTTAAACCTAATACAATACCCCTTCCGGGATAGGAGTTTTTCTTAAGCTTCTCAGAATTTTCCCGGGCAATATTCTCAAACAACAAAACAATCCCCCTTCGGCAAGATTTACTAATTAATTTTATAATAATATAATATAGGTCAACAAGGGTAAAAATCAACTAATAAAGTCATTTAAACAGCATACCTTTCATGATTTTTTCTGCAGTATCCTCATCCTTTACAATTTCAAGTAATTTGTATGAAAAAGCCAGGGCTGTTGCAGGCGCTCTTGAAGTAATAAAGTTTTTGTCAACTACAACAGGCTCATCAGAGGTTATTGCACCTAATAAATCCTCTTCACATCCTGGGTAGCAGGTTGCTTTAACACCCTTATAGAAGCCCAGCTTTCCTGGAATAGTGGGACCTGCACATATTGCCGCCAGCAGACCATTATTCGCCTGGTGTTTGATTAAGATGTCTTCTAATTCCTTTGATTTTGAGAGACCCTGCACTCCCTTAAGCCCTCCCGGAATTACTATCATATCATGAGGAGAAACCTCAATATCACCAAGAGACTTATCTGCCGCTACGGGTACATCATGAGCACTTACTACAAATTTATCCCTTTTTATCGATACAGTCATAACCTCTACCCCGCCGCGTCTTAGAACATCCACAACACTAAGGGCTTCAATATCCTCAAATCCATCAGCTAACATTACATAAACCTTCATAATAAACCCTCCTGCTTTACTTTTATTACTATTATAGCCCATAGGACAACATCTTAAAAGTCTGCTATAATAGGAGTATATAGACATATAATATATTAGGGGTGCGATTTATGGGATCGAATAATATTAAGTACAAGTTTGTTGACACAGGTGCCAAACCTAACTTTAAAGATCCACAGTATTCTATAAGCTATCATGCTGAAAAAAAGAAAGATAATACAAAGGTCAGTTATAATATCATTTCTGCTTTGGCAGAAAATAAGGATATTATAATAGAGATCAATACTTCTCTGTTCATAGGTGGAAGAAGAATTGTTAATAAAATAGTCGATGATTTTCTTAGTGAAATACAAAGGCTTAGCCTTGCCCACTATCATAGAAATATTAAGGTTACAGGCAGCAGAGGATTTTTTTCTTTTCTCTTTGCCAGAGACAAGGAAGAAGAGGGCCATGAAATACTGGTATATGTCCCCAATAAGATATGGAAGAACAATGAGTTATACAACATGCTTCCCAATTTAGGATTACGGTATTACATAGTTGATGCGAATACAGATTCGGATGAGGATGCAAAAGCTATCCTTGATAAAATGAACATACTCAATGACCAGGCAAAAATTGATAGCTTCAGTATGATAATTTTTGATATTTCCTCCTGCAACCAGATGGGTATTATGACAAAAAAATATACTGCCGGTCAAATAAAGAAAACGCTTGGTATTGAGGGCTAATCCTTTATTAGCGGCCTTGAGGCATAGGAGTAAAAACCAAGAAGCACTGACTTTATGTCAAAAGAATGTAAACTACTTCAATTTTTATTAATTTTGATGTATAATTATGTTGTATGCACTTTTATTAATATAATTGTTATTATTTTGGATTAATTAAGTGCTAAGGAGATGAATTAAATGTTACCTATTTCTAGGCAAAGGTTTTTTATTATCGCTATTAAGCTGACAGTTCTTATTGTTTTCATCCTCGCTGGAAGCTTCATGATTTACAAGGGAAACTTCATTATCCGTGGAGTTGTACTGTTTTTTGCATTATCTTTTCTCGCCTTTAGAATATGGCGGCACAGAAATCGAAATAAATCTGATGAGTATCATAATATCGGATATTGGAGTGGTCTTGATGACTTCGAACTGGGCATAGATTTGCATTGCTTTGATGATTTGGATGAAATTGAAGATGAAGATGAAGACGAGGATTTCGAAGAACTGTTATTATTTGATTACCTCAAAAAAAGACCTTTAAGATGATTTTACTGCAACTTACATACTTAAAAAAACACCTACTGTGATTATATAATACTAACCACAGTAGGTATTTTTATTCTCTAATTACTCTCAAAATCAATTGACAATTTTAGATAATAGGTCTCGCCAGGAACAAAGTATCTGTGCCCATCTATTTCTGTCTATATTTATTGCACAAGCAAAGGATAGCTATTAATATGAAGAAAATATAACAAATAAATATAATCTTTTTTAAAGACGGGACAGTAAGAAGTTAATATTTTATAAAAGATGAAAAAGGCATAGCGGTATATCCAGCTATGCCTAATCAATTCAGACTAATATTTATGTTAAAAAACATAAAACTCTTTTTTGTGTATTGAAATCATTATTTAATTTCAACAGTTGCTCCAACCTCTTTGAACTTCTCAGCAATAGCATTAGCGTCTTCCTTGGAGATGCCTTCCTTGATTGTGCTAGGAAGCTTCTCTGTAGCTTCTTTAGCTTCTTTAAGGCCAAGGGATGTGAGCTCACGAACAACCTTAATAACCTTAATCTTTTCAGAACCAACATCAGTAAGAATAACTGAGAATTCGGTCTGTTCTTCAGCTGCGGCGGCTCCGCCACCAGCTGCTGCAGGACCAGCTGCAACAGCAACAGGTGCTGCTGATACGCCAAATTCTTCTTCAATAGCCTTCACAAGATCTCTCAGTTCAAGAATTGTTAAAGTTTTGATTTCATCAATAAACTTTGTAATTTTTTCACTCATATTAATATCCTCCATTACAATAAATTAATAGAATTTCGTTATACTATAGTAATTATGTTAATTATGCTTCTGCCTGAGCTTCACTTTCAGCTTAAGCTTCAGGCTTTGCTTCTTCTTTTACTTCAGCCTCTGCATCAGCCTTTGCCTCTGCCGGAGCTACAGCTTCCTCACCGGATTCCTGCTCCATTTTGTCAGCAATAGCATTGATAGCTGCAGCAATTCCATAAAGAGAACCCTGTAAGCTTCCTATCAACCTGCCAAGAAGCTCTTCCTTTGATGGTGTTTCAGCAAGTTCCTTTACTCCATCAACATCAATGATTCTTCCTTCAACCATGCCGCCCTTGATTTCGAGCTTTTTGAATTCTTTTGCAAATTTTGCAATAACCTTTGATGGCTCAACTGCGTCAGTTGTGCTGATAGCGATTGCGGTAGGGCCCGTAAGATATTCTGAAAGCCCCTCAAGGTTTGATTCCTTTGTAGCAAAGTTAATAATTGAGTTTTTAATAACCTTATATTCAACATTTGCTTCACGCAATGCTTTACGTAATTTGGTATCCTGGTCAACAGTCAGGCCTCTATAGTCGGTAAGAACGATAGATTGCGCCTCTTTCAACTTTTGAGCCAGTTCTTCAACCTGCGCCTTTTTTTGATTTAGCGTTTTTTCATTTGGCATTAAGTGCACCTCCTCTAAAAAAATAAACCCTTTCATAATCTGACCATAGACTATGAAAGGGTATTGCCTTCCAATATGTTACCTCGGTAGGATGATCTACGTTATATCCACTTAAGTGGATTCCTACTGTCTACAGTCAAATATAAAATTATTACAAATCGTATTCTACATTAGCCCGCAGAATTAGTCAAGAACCTTTTGTTGATTAATTTTAATACCAGGGCCCATTGTAGATGTAATAGTAACACTCTTTAGATATTGGCCTTTTGCAGCAGCAGGCTTAGCCTTAATAACAGCATCCATAAGAGTACGGAAGTTATCCTGCAGCTTCTCGGTTCCAAAAGAAACCTTGCCAATCGGACAGTGAATAATGTTTGACTTATCCAAACGATACTCAATTTTACCGGCCTTGATATCGGCAACAGCCTTTGCGATGTCCATTGTTACTGTTCCAGCCTTAGGGTTAGGCATAAGACCCTTAGGTCCTAATACACGACCAAGACGGCCAACAAGCCCCATCATATCCGGAGTTGCAACAACAACATCAAAATCAAACCAGTTCTCTTTTTGAATCTTTGTAACAAGATCCTCATCGCCTACATAGTCAGCACCGCTTTGTTCTGCCTCAGTAGCTTTTTCGCCCTTAGCGAAAACAAGAACGCGAACCTTCTTACCTGTACCATGTGGTAATACAACTGCACCTCTAACCTGCTGATCTGCGTGACGAGAGTCAACGCCCAACTTAATGTGTAGTTCAACAGTTTCATCAAATTTTGCTGGTGCTGTTTTCTGTACTAATTCGATAGCCTCAACTGGATCGTACAACGTGAATCTATCAACAAGTTTTCGGCTTTCAAGATATTTTTTGCCTCTCTTCATTTCTTCTCACTCCTTTGTGGTAAATATTATCGGGAAATATCCCTCCCACATTGTGTAGCTCTAGCGCTACTACAAATATGCTTGTGTAGTTTATATTAAACTACCACATCAATAGTTCGGGCCGTATTAATCTTCAACTACTACGCCCATACTTCTGGCTGTCCCCGCAACCATGCTCATAGCCGTATCAATGTTTGCCGCATTAAGGTCAACCATCTTCATTTCAGCTATTTTTCTTACATCTTCCTTGCTTATCCTTGCTACCTTATCCTTTTGAGGCACAGCAGATCCTTTGTCAATCTTACATGCCTTCTTAATAAGAACAGCAGCAGGTGGGGTTTTTGTTATAAAGCTAAACGAACGATCTGCATAGACCGTGATAACTACCGGTATAACCAACCCAGCATCCTTTGCGGTTTTTTCATTGAACTCTTTACAGAATCCCATGATATTAACGCCATGCTGGCCAAGGGCTGGTCCAACCGGTGGTGCAGGTGATGCTTTTCCTGCTTCTAGCTGTAATTTGATTAAGCCTACAACTTTTTTTGCCAATATGTCCACCTCCCAGTTTTCTGTCCCGATTTATAGTCGGGAATCTATTCAATAGCCGGTTAAATATAGCCCGGCGTAAAGAATCAAATTAAATTAAAGCTTGATTATTTGGACAAAATCCAGTTCTACAGGTGTTTCCCTTCCAAACATGGAAACAACGAGTTTTACCTTTTTCTTGTCTACACTTATTTCTTCGACAGTTCCGATAAAGTTTTCCAATGGTCCATCTATAATACGGACACTATCGCCGATCTCATAGTCCACAACAGTTTCAAACTGTTCAACGCCCATCATTTGAATTTCTTCATCAGAAAGGGGTACAGGTTTAGACCCAGGACCTACAAATCCAGTTACGCCTCTGGTATTTCTGACTACATACCATGACTCATCTGTCATAATCATCTTGATTAAGACATATCCAGGAAACACCTTTTTGAGCGTAGCTTTCTTTTTTCCATCCTTAATTTCAATTTGCTCCTCCATGGGAACAGCGATATCAAGGATATAATCCTGCATCTTTCTGTTTTCAACAATTTTCTCGATGTTTGCCTTTACCTTATTCTCGTAACCTGAATAAGTATGAACAACATACCATTTTGCTTCTTCAGCCATACTTACAAAAGCGAAAGCTTTCGCTTCGCCCTCCTTTTAGTTTTATTGCCCGAAAACAGCACTAAAAATATAACCTAATAATGTGTCTGCTCCCCATATTACGATTCCTATGGCAATGCAGGCTATAAATACTATAATAGTGTTATTTATCAGTTGCTTTCTTGTAGGCCAAATAACCTTTTTTATTTCCATGCGGATATCCTTAAAGAATTTCCCCACACGCTGACCAAATTTCAACTTCTGATCACTCATTAAAAAAACTCCCCATTAATTATTTCGAAGCTATAAGCTTAAACCACTTATTACGCATACACAACACTTCTTATTTTGTTTCCTTGTGGGCAGTGTGTTTGCGGCAAAATCTGCAGTACTTGTTCATTTCAAGTCTGTCAGGGTTGTTTTTCTTATTCTTCATATTGTCATAATTCCTTTGCTTACACTCACTGCAAGCTAATGTAATTTTGGTCCTCATTTTGAACACTCCCATGCTAAACTCTAAATTTTGTGCATAAAAAAAACGCCTTCAAAGCAATAAGAATATTATCACATACCATGTTCAAAGTCAAGCATTATTCAAAAAACAAGTACACATGGTATGTGCCAATATTTTATGCTTTTTTTACTACTACCTTTCTTTCTTTCCAAAGATGCCATAACGGTGCTGCAATAAATATACTTGAGTAAGCTCCTGTTACCGTACCAATAACCAGTGAAAAGCTAAAGTCTATTAATGATCCGATATTATTCACCACTGAGAACACAAGCAATGCTACAAGTGCAATCAATGTAGTTGCCAGTGTATTAATTGACCTTGAAATAGACTGTTGTATACTTACATTTATGATGTTTTCCAGATCAGACTTTGGCATGAGTTTGGTATTCTCACGAATTCTGTCATAAATAATAACAGTATCATTTATTGAATAACCTATTACGGTAAGTATTGCCGCCACAAAAATATCATTTAAAGGAAGTCCGAATACAATATAGACACCGAACATCACACCCACATCATGAAGAAGAGCCATAATTCCGCAGGCCGCTGCAGAGAGTCCACCGATTGTTCTGAACCTCCATGAGACATATAATAGTATAAGCACCATAGATATCACAACGGCTATAACAGCCTTTCTGAGAGCCTCACGCCCTACTGTCGGTGCTATACTGCTATTCTCGTTTAACGGACTATTTATGACTACATCAAAATTCTTTGCTAATACTTCCTTTACTTTGTCCTCTTCTTCCTGTGTAAGGGGCTCATTACCAGCAATATCAATTCTAAGCATATAAACTGTTTCATCGTTTTGTCCATCGCTGCTATAGGTCTCCATTACACTGGCCATAGCATTTTTACCAATGACATCCTCAACTAAATCTGAGGCCTTATTAGGATCCACTTCACTGACGGTCTGTATCATGATTCTGGTACCGCCCCTAAAGCTGATGTCCAAACCAACCCCCTTAGTAATCAACATACAAATGAAGAAAACATAAAGAACTATACTGAAGCCAAAGGCATATTTCCTGTTCTTAATAAAATTAAACCGTCTCAATGTTCTTTCCCCCGTCCTGTTTATTACTCATTCCAAATAACCATTTGTTCTGAGCGAATTTAAAGCTGGACAATCCTAACAGCAATGTCTTGGATGCTGTAACACAGGATATGAAGCTGAATAGTGTTCCAAAGAATAAAGTAACACCAAAGCCTTTTACCGGACCAGACCCCAGGATATAAAGAACAACTGCTGTTATTATAGTTGTAATATTAGAGTCAAATATGGCCACAAAAGCTCTTTTAAATCCAGAATCGATAGAGGCTCTGAGGGATTTTCCTGCATTGAGCTCTTCTTTAATTCTCTCGAAAATAACTACATTACCATCTATACTCATTCCAATAGACAGGATAATTCCACCGATACCAGGCAATGTCACAGAAATATTAAAGTTGGACAAGGTCAGTATCTGAAGGGCAATCAATGCCGACAAGGCTATTATGGACACAAGACCGGGAAGGCGATAACGCAATATCATGAATACTGCCACAAGAATAAATGCAACAATTCCTGCTTGTATAGCCACTTCCAACGCACCCATCCCAAGCTGAGCACTAATGGAGTCAACCTTAATAGCCTCAAGTTTAGTAGGTAGTGCACCAAACCGGATTTTATCAGCAAGGGACTTTGCTGACTCATAGGTAAAATTACCTGTGATTGTTGCCTGGCTTGAATTAATTATACTATCAACTCTTGGAGCAGATATGCATGTATCGTCAATAAATATAGCCAATGGCCGGCCTAAATTCTCGGCTGTAGCCTTTGCAAAAGCCTCGATACCAGACGGCTTTAATTCTAACAGAACAACGATATTACCATTTTGATCCTGCTGTACTGAAGCTGTCTTCACATCTTCACCTGACAAGACAATTCTTCCTGTAGGGTTGAGATTTTGTGCAGGAGTGTACAGGTCCTCGTCATCTACCTCCTGAAAAGTTAAAGCACCGGTACTTCCAAGATCCTTAAGGGTTTCTCTCGGGTTAAACTCAGTCTCATTGGTTCCCCAGGGGATATCTATTATCAAACGATTATTGGTAGCATCAATATTAACACTTTTATCGAAGATTCCTTGGGCATCAAGTCTTGCTTCAATAATTGCCTTTGAGCTTTCAAGATCAGCCTTTATATCTCTTCCCTCTGAACCATTAGGATAGACCGGGTTAAGTATTGCACTTATTCCTCCCCGGATATCAATACCTGTCCGTATTTCATTAGCACTCTTAATAATCCTCATTTTTTCAGACCCTAGGCCTGTAAAAGCCAACACACATAATGCCGCTATGATAAGGACTACAATAAAGAGTTTGGACTTCCTCTTATCTTTCATCTGGAGTTCTCCTTCTCTTTTCTCACTTCGGCTCTTTTTGTATTTTAAGCTTGTTTGTCTATTGAGTCAACAAAAGAAAACTTTTTTTGAGCTGACTGCGTTGCTATATCTCCTGCGACTTAATCCACAAAGCACACTCAACTCGTTTCTTTTCAAGTTCACAACCTATATCATATGGAACTGTAATATCGTTGTTGAACTGCCATGCATTAGCTGCACACCCACCGCTGCAATAGAACTTAGCCCAGCAATCATTGCATTCAGGCTTTGTATATACATTAGTTTCCTGAAATTTCTTTCTTACAGGATTGTCGTTAATTCCATCGAAAACATTTCCCAGTAAAAACTCTTCATGCCCTACAAACTGATGGCAGGGATACAAATCTCCTTCAGGGGTTACAGCCAGATATTCCGTGCCCGAGCCACATCCACGCAAACGCTTTGCAACGCATGGCCCACCTTCCAGATCTATCATGAAATGAAAGAAATTAAACCATTTCCCATTCTTTCTGCGTTCAACATATTCGAGCGCAAGCCTCTCATATTCATTACAGACCTTCTCTAAATCTTCGGTGCGGATATCAAGGCCCGAACCCTTTGCTGCTACCACCGGCTCTATAGAGATCTGCTCAAAGCCAAGATCTGCTAAATGCATAACATCCTTGCCAAAGTCCAGATTTCTTCTGGTGAAGGTTCCGCGAATATAGTATTGATCCTCTCCACGCTCTTCTACCATTTTTTTTGCTCCGGGAAGAATTCTGTCGTAGCTGCCACTACCATCGACACGCTTTCTAACAGCATCATTTACTTCTTTTCTTCCGTCAAGACTTAAAACAACATTATGCATATTCTTATTAATGTAATCTCTTTTCTCTTTATCCAATAGCATTACATTAGTGGTAATGGTAAAGCGGAAATTCTTATTTGCCTGCTTTTCCCGAATTCGAGCATACTCAACTATTCCCTTAACAACCTCGAAATTCATTAAGGGCTCTCCGCCGAAGAAGTCTACCTCTAAATTTTTCCTGTTTCCCGAATTCTCTATTAAGAAATCTATAGCCTTCTTTCCTACTTCAAGGCTCATTAAGGAACGATGCCCCATATACTCGCCTGTTCCGGCAAAGCAATAGCTGCATCGTAAATTACAATCGTGGGCTATATGTAAGCATAAAGCTTTAACAACTGTCTGTTTGGTCCATTTTGGTATATATTCTTCGTAAGGATCCTTTGTAAATAGCAGATCATTCTTTTTTAAATACTCAATATCATCAATTGCCTCATTAATTTCATCCCTACTATGCTGAACCAGTTTATCAAGCTTGCCCTCTTCAAGAATACCTTCTTGTGTATAGCAGCTTAATACATCACAAGCAACGCTGTCCAATTCATGCACGGCACCACTCATAACATCCAATACAATATTCTTGCCATGCATTTCAAAAACATGAATCATCTAATCCCTCCAGAATTGGAAGTCATATGTTAGAGTATCCGACTTCCAACTTCTAACACAGAAGAAGGGCACAACGCCCTTCTCCAATAAAACTCTTCTAATGCAAAATTAAGGCATCTAAGTGCCAGCCTTCAACAGTGTTACTTTTTTTCACACTTTTGATTTGCAACTGTGCAGGAAGTCTTGCATGCTGACTGGCAAGATGTTTGACATTCGCCGCATCCTGCTTTATTAACATCCTTATTTAAAGTTGAACTATTAATAGTTTTAATGTGTTTCATATAGACACCTCCATATCATATCAAGTATAATATTATTATCGCATGGGTTGATTATATCATAATGTTTTGTTAATGAATAGTAATTTGATGGTTAAAGAAATCTCTTTTGTTTAGAAATTCTCTGTTATGGTTTTTGACTAAATTATTTATCTTGTAAACATTATAATTCATAATTTAATAAAATTGGGTGGCTTTGACTGCCACTTATGTCCACTGAAACAGTAAAAGGCTCAGGTTACAGTTTGCCATTATATTGTTCATAGTAATTATAAAAAGTGTAGCCAGAGATACCGATTTATTCACCTATCCCCTGTACAATTAAAATGTAGCGACTACGAAATAAATATTATGAGGTGAAATAAATGAAAAGAAATATAGTGGTAATTGATGAGGAAAAGTGTAATGGCTGCGGACTATGTATTACTGCCTGCCATGAAGGAGCATTACAATTAATAGATGGTAAAGCAAAGCTTGTTTCAGAGTCTTATTGTGACGGTTTGGGGGATTGTCTTCCAGAATGTCCTACCGGAGCAATTACTATTGAAGAACACGAGGTTGAACCTTATGACGAAGAAGCTGTTAAAGCAAATATAGAAAGAGCAAAGCAGCAAAAGGCTGAGGAAGAAGCTAAAAAGGTTGAGCCTTTAGCATGTGGATGTCCCGGTACTCGTGCAAGAGCAATTGAAAGAAAGCCGGCTGAGCCCAGAGCTGTTTCACAGGCTACTTCTGTAGTCTATGGAAGACCTGAATCAGAGCTTAGACAATGGCCCTGCCAAATCAAGCTAGTTTCTCCACAGGCTCCATATTTTGAAAATGCTAATCTGCTTGTGGCAGCCGACTGTACTGCCTATGCATATGCAAATATCCATCAGGAATTCATGCGTAATAAAATAACCATAATCGGATGTCCAAAGCTGGATGAGGGAGATTATTCCGAGAAGCTGGCCGCAATACTCAGCTACAATAATATTAAGAGTGTGACTGTGCTGAGAATGGAAGTGCCTTGCTGTGCAGGTATTGTAAATGCAGCTAAAAATGCACTTGTAAAAAGCGGTAAAATGATACCCTGGAGAATTGTTACCATATCAACAGATGGACAAATTTTAGAAGATTAATGGAACTTAGTATCTAAACGGTCTAGAAATCAAGATAATTATACAGAATTATATTATTAGAAAAATAATAGAAAAGTGAGGTATCTGTCTATGTCAATGTTTTGTTTCCAATGTGAACAAACCGCCGGTGGGAAAGGTTGTACCAAAGTCGGAGTATGCGGCAAAAATGAAACTGTAGCAAACAATCAGGATGAATTAACCTGCGCCCTTGTGGGACTAGCCCGTGCAGCAGAGAAAAAAGCGTCTAAAGAAGCCGTTGTTCTTGCTATGGAAGGACTTTTCACAACTATCACAAACGTAAGCTTTGATTCTGATCCAATTACAGCACTTACAGCACGAATTGAAGAAGAAAAGAAGAAACTTGGCGGTGCCGAAAATCTGCCTATGGAGGCATTATGGGCTGGTGATCCTGATATAGTTTCACTCCGTTCAACCCTGCTTCTTGGCTTGAGAGGCATGGCTGCTTATGCCTACCATGCATATCATTTTGGTAAAGAAAATCAAGAGGTTAGTGATTGGTTCTTTAAAGGTCTCAGGGCTTTAGGCGAAGAGCATACCATTGAAGAGTGGCTCGACCTTCTGATGGAATTTGGAATGATTAATCTTAAATGTATGGAACTTCTGGATGATGCCAATACATCAGCTTATGGACATCCTGTTCCTACCAAGGTTACTACCATTATAGAAAAGGGACCCTTTATTGTGGTAAGCGGTCACGACCTTCTTGACCTGAAAATGCTTCTTGAACAGACCGAAGGCAAGGGCATCAATATTTATACCCACGGTGAAATGCTTCCTGCGCATGGATATCCTGAGCTTAATAAACACAAGCATTTAAAGGGTAATTTTGGAACTGCATGGCAGAATCAGCAAAAGGAATTCAAAGATGTTCCCGGCGCATTCCTCTTTACAACCAACTGTTTGATGCCACCTAAGGATTCCTATGCCGACAGAGTCTTTACAACTGCTGTAGTAGCTTATCCGGGGCTGGTTCATATTGATGCGATGCCTGATGGCACAAAGGACTTTACTCCTGTAATTGAGAAGGCTCTTGAGCTTAGTGGATATGAAGAAGATAAGGTTATGACCGGTATAAATGGCGGCACCGAGCTTATGACAGGTTTTGCAAGAAACACAGTAATAGGAGTAGCCGATAAGGTTATTGAGGCTGTTAAAGCCGGCGATATCAAACACTTCTTCCTAGTTGGCGGTTGTGATGGCGCTAAGCCCGGTAGAAATTATTATACCGAATTTGTTGCAAAATCTCCTAAGGATACTATTATTCTTACACTTGCATGTGGTAAATACCGCTTTAATGATCTGGATTTAGGAACCATAGGCGGACTACCCCGTATCATGGACATGGGACAGTGTAACGATTCCTACTCTGCCATTCAGGTCGCATTAGCCCTAGCTAATGCATTTGATTGCGGCGTGAATGAGCTGCCTCTTTCAATAGTACTGTCCTGGTATGAACAAAAGGCTGTCTGTGTTCTCCTTACCCTTCTGGCATTAGGAATAAAGAATATCTATATTGGGCCAACGCTTCCGGCATTCTTTTCTTCTGATGTACTGAATGTATTGGTTGAAAAATTTGGTTTGACACCAATAACCACACCAGAGGCTGATTTAAAAAAGATACTCGGCTAATCTCTAGGGGGAGCGTTCCGTGTCCTATATGGAGGTTGGAAGTTAGATGTTGGAAACGGCATTATCTGACTTCCAACCTCTTACTTATTTCAGGACACGGACCCCTCCCCCGTCTCATTGTCCTAAAAATGTGTTTTCCTTTCTCCGAAAATGTGGTAATATATAATCAAGATTTTTTATGAACTGCTATCATATTGAATCTGGAGATAAGTATGAGTAATTTAATAATGATGCCACAAGGAACAAGAGAAAGCATATTACTTAGTGCTTTGACTCTTTTCCACGAAAAAGGCTTCGATGCTACATCAGTACAGGAAATTACTGATGCTGCAGGGTGTACAAAGGATACCTTCTATTTATTTTTTGACACGAAATTCGATCTACTTATTAAAATGGAGGAGAAACTTTTTACGGACATTGACAATATTATCTCAAAAGAATTGGCTGTTATAACAAATGACCCTTTTGCTCAGATCGACAGAGCGCTTGATGAATGTTTTCTATATGCGAAAAATACCAATTTGACCTTGATAAGACTTTCACATACCAGCGAAATACTCGGAATTATAGAAGAAGATAAGATTGCTGAAAAGTATATTAGCCTATTAGTGGATAAAATTTCGGGTTTTATTTCCAAGGGTATTGAAAAGGGCCATTTCAGGGCATTAAATCCTAAGGTATACGGAAGAATTATCTGCGATTTTGTGCATCAGATGGTTGAGGCGTTGATAACAGACCAACACCCTGTAGATTTTGAAGTATTAAAGCCAGAAATATCAATTATCGTCCGTAAGATATTAGAGAAAAAGGAAAGTAAATAATTTTTAAAGAGGAGACATGGAAAACCATGTCTTTTCTTTATTCTTCAGATATTTATTTAAACTGACCGATTGACCATATTTGTAAATTGTTTTTGGGATTCTCCGATGCTATTATTAAAATATCATGGCATATGGAAGGTCAGATTATATGAAAAAGTTGTCCCAAAAAGCACAGGAAACAAAAAGAAGAATTATGACCAGCGCCCAAAAGCTTTTCCATAAGAAAGGCTTTGAGGCTACTTCTGTACGGGAGATTACAGAAGCTGCTGGTTGTGCCAAGGGTACCTTTTATCTATACTTTGAAACAAAGTTAGATTTACTCACCGAAATATCAAAAAACCTTTTTACTGAGATCAACAATATAATCACAAAAGAATTATCAACTATGACCGATGACCCCTTTTCCCAGATAGACCGATTATTTGAGGAGTTTTTAATCTATGCTCAAAAGGCTGACTTAAGCCTAATCAGGTTTACTCATACCAGCGAAGTAATGGGCTTGATGGACGAAGCAAAAATAACTGAGACATATTTTAATGTTATCATCTCTAAAATCTCTCAATTCTTATCTAGAGGCATTGAGAGAGGCTTTTTCAGACAAATAAATCCCACCACTTATGCCAAAATGCTATACGGTTTTGTACATCAGTCGTTTGAGGATTCTTTATTGGAAGGCAACCCGGACAGTATAGAAAACCTGAAATCTGAACTGTCATTTATCCTTCGAAGAATTTTGGAAAAATAAGGAGAATAGTTATGTCTTTTATCAAATTTGAAAAGGTAGTTAAGTACTACAATTTTGGTGACCTTAAATTTAAGGCCCTTGACCATGTCAGTTTTGAAATTGAAAAAGGAGAGTTTGTTGTAGTACTGGGCCCCAGCGGTGCAGGTAAGAGTACGCTGTTAAATCTTCTTGGTGGTATGGATTATGCCAGCGAGGGCTCGATTTACATTGATCATGAAGACATCACGAAATACACCGAAAGAGCTCTTACCACTTATCGTAAGGATTCCATCGGATTTGTCTTTCAGTTTTATAATCTGATACCTGGCTTGACAGCTTATGAAAATGTTTCCCTGACAAGGGCATTAAAGAAAGACGCCTTAGATCCAAAGGAAACCCTCACTATGGTTGGCCTTAGCGAGCATATCAATAAATTCCCGTCACAGCTTTCTGGCGGTGAGCAGCAGCGTGTGTCTATTGCAAGAGCAATCTGCAAAAACCCTAAGCTACTTCTATGTGATGAGCCAACAGGTGCTTTGGATACTGAAACAGGAACTAAAATTCTCTCACTGTTACATGGGTTAAGTAAGAATGATGGTCATACAGTATTAGTTGTTACTCATAACTCTCAAATTGCTGCCATAGCAGACCGGGTTATAAAAATGAGGAACGGAAAAATCGCCCATGTTTCTGTAAATCAATCACCATTAAAAGTAGAAGAGGTGGTTTGGTGATGTTACTTCGTAAAATGTTCAGAGATATAAAAAATAATCTAGGACCCTTTATTTCAATTTTTTTAATGACTATCCTTGCTTCATTCGTGTTTTCGGGCATTAATGCAGAATGGTACGGCATGCAGACAGAAGCAGACAGATTCTATGAAGAATCTAAGCTTCCTGATTTGTGGATAATGGGAAATAAGTTCGACAAAGAGGATCTGAAAAGAGTTAAGCAAATGACTTCTGTTTCTGAGGCTTCCTTAAGATTATCTGCCCATGCAATTACAGGAAAAGATAATAATAAAACTCTAACTATAAATATCATTGAAGACACTACCCTTTCCAATATGCTAATCGTTGAAGGCAAGGCTTTTAGTTCTGATGAAGATGGCTTATGGCTCGATAAATACTTTGCAGAAGCAAATGAACTTTCTGTCGGCCACACCATTTTCTTTGAAATAGCCGGACTTAAGCTCGAAAGAACTATATCCGGTCTTATACTACATCCGGAGTATATATTAAGCTCAGAGGATGGTGCAAATATGCCTGACTTTGAAAAATATGGGTTTGCCTTTATGCACTCATCCTCCTTCCCCCAAGGATTTGAAATTCCCTACAATCAGATCCTAATAAGCATTAAGGAAAATAATGATGAAGCCGTGGTATATAAAGAACTTGAGTATATGTTTTCTGACCGATATTTCATGATAATTGACAGAAATGCTCATCAAAGTGTATCCGCCTTTAGGAACGAGATCGAGCAGAACAAAGCCGTAGGTGGTGTCTTTCCTATAGTTTTTTTCCTGATTGCAGCCCTTAGCCTGTTAACAACTATGACACGGCTAACAAATTCACAACGTACCCAGATAGGAATTCTTAAAGCACTGGGATTTTCAAAGAATCGCATATTGCTCCACTATATCTCCTATGGGCTATGGATAGGCCTGATGGGCAGTATTATCGGTTTACTGACAGGTCCTTTATTACTCTCTCCTATACTCTTTGATATGCAGAAAACTCTCTATATTCTTCCTGAATGGTACGCCGTTATCTCAAAAGAGTCGTTCATTGTTGCTGCCCTTCTTACAATAAGCTGCGGCCTATCCAGCTATATTGCCTGTCACAAGCAGCTTAAGGATGTTCCTGCTACCTGCTTGAGGCCAAAGGCTCCTAAAAAAATCGGGCGTTGTGGCATAGAGAAATGTATAATCTGGAAGAAGATGAGCTTTGCAGTTCAGTGGAATCTGAGGGATGTGACAAGAAGCAGAGTACGCTCCCTTGTTGTATTGATTGGTATAGCAGGATGTACAGCATTGATCCTTTTTGCCTTTGGATTGAGGGATACTATGAATTCTGCAGGCAGCTGGATGTATGGGGATTTAAACGTATATGAAAACAGAATCAATTTGACAGAGAACCCTTCTGATGAGGATTTGTCGATCCTAGATAACAGTTTTAACGGACAATGGGTACAGGAGTCTGCCATAGAACTAAAATCAAGTGGTACAGCCAGGCAAGGTCTTCTTACTGTTCTGGATGAAGGAACTGAAATCAGATTTGAGGATGAAAAAAGAAACAACCTTATTCTGCCCAAGGATGCAGTAGGCATATCTTATAAAATGGCT
>JAAYTU010000030.1 GCA_012523705.1 Clostridiaceae bacterium | reverse complement strand
TATTCTTGTCCATATAATAATGCTACCGCGTCATTTTTTCCCGGGAATTCGCCTCTTTTGAAAAAATACTTTTATTTTTTCAAAATTTGGTGCATAATAAAAATGCAAATGCGAATCATTCTCATTAAGAAGGGTGTTACTAATAATGAAAAAAATTAAAATTCTTTTTATTATAATGGTATTATCTGTAGCGTTTAATTCATGTGCCAACTCCCATGAAAACATTAACGATTCAGACTATTCTGAAACCGTAATAGTTACCTCATTTTATCCTATGTATATTTTAACGGCAAATATAGCAAAGGATATCGATGGCGTAAGTGTGGTAAATATGACAGAGCCTCAAACTGGATGTCTTCACGACTATCAGCTTTCACCATCTGATATAAAGATACTTGAAAGGGCAGATATTTTTGTTATTAACGGTGCTGGAATGGAATCTTTCCTGGATAAGGTTATGAGCCAATTACCGGATCTTAAAATAATTGAAGCGTCGAAAGGAATTGAGCTTTTAGAGAATCATGAACATGAAAATGAGCGAGATGAGCAGCATGCACAAGATGATCATGGACATCAGGACCATGACGGGCATTTCCATAGCAGTGTAAATCCCCATGTTTGGGTCAGCATTTCGGGCGCCATTGACGAAGTGAAAAACATAGCAGATTCTCTTATTGAAATCGATCCTTCAAATAAAGACGCCTATAGGAAGAATAGCCAGGAATATATTCAAAGGCTGGAAAATCTTAAGGACGAGATGCACTATGAGCTGAAGGATATTAAGACTAGGGACATAGTTACATTTCACGAGGCATTTCCCTACTTTGCCAGGGAATTTGATCTGAACATTGTAGCGGTAGTTAAAGCTGATCCTGATTCTGAGGCAAGTGCCGGTGAATTGGCAAAAACAATAAAGGCTATTGAAGAACTGGAGGCTAAGGTGATATTCGTAGAACCTCAGTATTCTACCAAGGTGGCCGAATCCATTGCAAGTCAGACAGGGGCTAAAATATATACCCTTGATCCTATAGTTACCGGGCCTAAAGACGCACAGTTAGATAGCTATGAAGAGATAATGAGAGAAAACCTGAAGGTTTTAACAGAGGCGTTAAAATGAAAAACAAGCATGGAAAGAATTCAGACAGTGTATGTCAGCAAAAATGCTGCGGATTTTGCTGCACAAAGATTGAGAACTTTGGTGTAACCCAGGGCAATACCGTTATTCTCAAGGATATAAATATTCATATTCATTGTGGAGAACTTACGGCTATAATAGGACCTAATGGCGCAGGTAAGAGTACTCTTATCAAGGCTCTCCTCGGAGAAATCCCTCACAGTGGCAACCTGCAGTTTGTGCACGCCAATAATGGATCACACCAGATTCCTGTAATGGGATATGTTCCTCAAAGTCTTAACCTTGACTCTACTTCGCCCACCAGCGTGATGGATTTATTTCTTTCATGCCGCTCGGCCTATCCTACCTGGCTTATGAGAAGAAAAAAGGAGGTCGAAAAAGTAAAAGAAAGGCTATCAGCGGTAAAGGCTGACCATCTTATTGACAGACGGATTGGGGCATTGTCGGGTGGGGAGCTGCAAAGAGTTCTACTTGCCCTGGCCTTGGAACCGCCACCGGATTTACTGCTTTTGGATGAACCAGTTTCAGGAATTGACCAAAGTGGATTGGAGCTTTTCTATGAGACAGTATCGGCAGTAAGGGAAGCATATGATCTTTCTGTTATATTGGTGTCCCACGATATGGATATGGTCAGAAGGTATGCTGACAGGGTTATTTTATTAAATCAGACCATTCTCAAGGTGGGCACACCGGATGAGGTTTTAGACAGCCAGACATTTTCGGAGGTCTTTCGCTTACCAACGAAAAGCTGCAAAGAGGAGGGGAAGCTATAATGGAATGGTGGTATAAGCTATTGGAGATACTCCCCTTTGAATGGGCAGAGCCGGGACGCATGATTTTTATGAAGAATGCCCTTCTGGCAATCATTATTCTGACACCGATTTTTGCAATTTTAGGTACAATGGTTATTAATAAAAATATGTCCTTCTTTTCTGATGCATTAGGGCATGGAGCCTTTACGGGTGTTGCCATAGGCTCTCTTATGGGATTTGTAAGGCCCGTTGGCTCTGCTGTTTTATTTTCGATTATTTTTGCCCTTCTTATATCGGTTGTTAAGCACAAAAGTAAAATGTCCAGCGATACTATTATCGGTGTGTTTTCTTCCATGTCAATTGCGTTGGGGATTTTCCTGGCAACCCTTGGCGGAAAGAGCTTTGCAAAGCTAAACACTTATCTTATTGGAGATATTCTGAGCATTTCCCCCGAAGAAATAGGCTTTCTTGCCATTGTGCTCGTTCTGATAATTATCTTCTGGTTATTTTTCTTTAACCATTTGCTTGTTGTAAGCATTAACGCCTCCCTAGCCGGCAGCAGAGGTATTAAAACCTTTTGGTATGAGGTAGTGTTCAGTATAGTGCTTGCTGTTGTTGTAACTATTTCCATGTCATGGATCGGATTGCTTGTGATTAATTCGTTCCTAGTGCTGCCTGCTGCATCTGCACGAAACATTGCACGAAATCAAAGACAATACCATTTTCTTTCAATTGTTTTTTCTGTTTTTTCAGGGGTGTCCGGACTCATTATGTCCTACTATATTGAAACGGCTACAGGCTCGACCATAGTGCTGATTTCTGCCATAATATTTTTTACTACTTATGCATTAAGAAAGAAATTTCTATAGGAGGAGTCCAGATGAAGCAGTCCGATAAATATGCTGAAATATTGAAAAAGGGAGATCTTAGAGCAACGAAGCAGCGCTATGCCATTTTGGAAGTACTGGACTGTAATGGGGCACCTGTTTCAGCAGAGGATTTATATATACAATTGAAGAGAAAGGGAATTCCGATAAGTCTTTCAACGGTTTACAGAATTCTTGACGCATTTCAGGAAAAGGGCATTGTAGTAAGGAGTAATTTTCCCGATGTTAGTAAGGCAGTTTATGAACTTTTTTGCGAAGAGCATCATCATCACCTTTTATGTGTAGACTGCAGAAGGGTGTTCCCAGTTGAAGGTTGCCCCTTAGAAGACTATGAAAGGCTTATAGAGGAGAGGCTCAACTTTACTGTTAAAGGACATAATTTAGAGGTTTATGGACACTGTAAAGACTGTAAAAAGAAGACTTAGCCGGCTGACCAGATAACGGGAGTATAAGTCGGACTCTGAAAATCCTTGCCTGATTGATTTATTTGCTAAATTACTTTAAAATGTAATGAAAACCTTTATCAAAGGAGACTTGTATATGCATTTCGAACGGGATTTAATTATAAAGCTTGCCGAAAAATATGGAACACCTCTTTATGTATATTCAGAGGCAGTCTTAAGAGAAAGATGCAGGGAGATGAAGAATCTGCTGCCAGGGGAAAATGTCAGGATTAATTATTCTGCAAAGGCTAACACGAACCTGGATTTGTTGAAGATAATAAAAGACGAGGGATTGGATGTGGATGCAATGTCCCCCGGTGAAATATATATCGAACAGCTGGCCGGTTTTGAAAACGACAGAATTTTCTTTATACCCAATAATGTTTCTGAAGAAGAAATGAAGTTTGCAATCGAAAGAGATATTCTAACCAGCGTGGATTCGCTGTCACAATTAGAAATGTTTGGAAAGATTAATCCGGGAGGGAAAGTAGCCGTACGATTCAACCCAGGAATTGGAGCGGGCCATCATGAGAAGGTTGTTACAGCAGGTGAAAAGACCAAGTTCGGTGTTCAAATGGACTTTATTCCACAGGTGAAGGATATTCTCAAAAAATATAATCTTAAGCTTGTCGGGATTAATCAACACATGGGTTCCTTGTTTCTTGACTGGCATATATATATAGAAGGAGTAAAGTCCTTTTTAACTATTGCGAAAGAGTTTCCGGAGCTTGAATTTGTCGATATTGGCGGAGGCTTTGGCGTACCATACAAGCCCGATGAAGAGAGGCTCGACCTGTCCAGATTGGCAAAGGAATTGGAGATTGTCATAGACAGATTTATAGAACAACATCCTAATAAGGATATAATTATTAAAATGGAGCCCGGCCGCTATATTGTGGCTGAATGCGGGGTTCTACTGGGAACAGTTCACTCAGTTAAACAAAACTATGGTACTACATACATCGGTACCGATATAGGGTTTAATGTTCTTGTCAGACCTGTAATGTATGATTCATACCATGAGGTTGCCATTATCAAGAAGAATAATGATGATGGCACTGAGGAGGAGCTGGTCACTGTCGTAGGAAACATCTGCGAAAGCGGAGATATACTTGCCAAGGATCGTATGCTTCCTAAAAGTGAACCGGGAGACATAATAACAGTATTCAATGCAGGGGCCTATAGTTATTGTATGTCATCTAATTACAATTCACGGCTAAGACCTGCTGAGGTGCTTATCGACCTTGAGGGAAAGGATAGGTTAATCAGGAAGAGAGATACCCTGGAATCCCTTACGCAAAATTTTATTTTAGACCAGGATTAGACTAGATTCTGAGAAAAATCTTTTACATTAAACAAGAAGTTTTTATTACGGGTCAGAATAAAATATGTATTGCGATTATATGTATATAATTTTGAGGGTACTATTTAAATGACTGAATGGTTGGTAAAAAAATTTATAAAGGACTACAAGAATACTAAACAACCGGCGGTGAGGGTAAAATATGCATTGCTGTCCGGTATTGTAGGTATTATTTCGAATGTATTCCTTTTTGTTACAAAGCTAGTAGTGGGCATGATTTTTCAGAGCATAGCCGTAACGGCCGACGCAGTGAACAATCTTACCGATGCCGGGTCATCGGTGATTACTCTGGTAGGCTTTAAATTATCCAGCAAGCCTGCTGATGAGGAGCATCCCTATGGGCATGCAAGAATTGAATATGTCACTGGCTTTATTGTATCTGTGGTAATCATACTTTTGGGAATTGAGCTGATTAAAACCTCATTTCAAAAGATACTTAATCCCAATCCTATTAATTTCAGCTATCTTACGGTAGCTGCGCTTATTGTCTCAATACTGATTAAGCTGTGGCAAGGCTTGTTTTATAAGAATCTGGGCCGAAGAATTGAATCGGCTGCCCTGGCTGCTACAGGACAGGACAGTATGAACGATGTTATATCAACTGCAACTGTTCTGGTTGCGATTGTATTTTCAAAATTGACCAATATTCAGATCGACGGTTATATGGGTGTTGCAGTTGCACTGTTCATTCTTTATTCCGGTGGTCAGCTGGTTCTTGAAACATTAAATCCTCTTTTGGGCCTTGCTCCTGATCCTACGCTGGTGGCAGACATTGAAAAGGAGATATTAAGCTATGAGGGTGTCTTAGGGATTCATGACCTCATGGTTCATAGCTATGGCCCGGGTAAGCTCTTCGCCTCAGTTCATGTTGAGGTGGCGGCCGAAGGGGATTTGTTGGCCAGCCATGATATGATTGACAATATAGAAAGAGAAGTATCCGATAAATTTAACTTAAGTCTGGTAATTCATATGGATCCACTTGCAACAAATGATGAGAGGGTAAACGAGCTTCGAGGACAAGTAACAGAAATTATTGATTTGATAGATCAAGATCTTTCAATGCATGATTTCAGGGTAGTTTATGGTCCTACACATAGCAATCTGATATTTGATATAGTTGTCCCTACAAAGTTTGAAGTAAGTGATAAGGAGCTCAAAGAGACTATTGACAGAGAAATCAAAAAAATTGATTCAACTTTTAATAGTGTAATTACAATTGATAAAAATTACACATCTTCGAAATGAACACAGGGGGACAGTTCTTTTGCGTTTTGATAAATGGGGGACACAGGGGGAACGGTTCTTTTGTGTTTTGAAAAATCAGGAGAGACAGTTCTATTGTGAAGTTTTTTTGTGAAGCCACAAAACACGCAAGAACCGTCCCCTTGTGCTTTTCTAATAATAAAACTTAATAAACTTCATGGAATAGAAATCGCAAAGAAGTATGTCATCGGTTTCTATTTCGTTTATTAATATGTAATCTGCACCTACTGCCAATAGAGTTCCTGTTCTGTCGGTTAATGTGTTTGTTCCTATTAGAAATTCTATTGTAACTCTTCGTCCAATTTGAGTACGCATAAATCCGTTCATATATTGAAGGCTTTCAGTAGTTACAGGCATTGGACGATCCCAAGGTACGATTGGTGCCGTTGGCTGCGAAGACATAAATTGGCCCATTCCGGGAGCCATAGGAGTGCTAGGGACTTGAGCCTGGTCGGGCATTCTCTGCTGAGAATCCGGAAATGCCCGGTATAAAGGGCCTCCCGGCATGCCTGTAGGCATCTGACTCAGTAAATTCTGTCCCGGCTGCATTGCAGGGGGCATGGTAGTCATTGGTAGGCCGCTTTGCCCGGGCATGCCTGTGCTGTATCCGGGGCAGGGCTGATTCATATACTGCGGCGATCCCTGTTTTTGACCACTTACATTATTCATATCAATACCTCTTTCCTTGGAGTTATTAGCCTGATGCCGATTATAATTGCTATAGCAATCTAGGTCTGTGCATATAGGTGTGTTGCATTATAAAAACAGTGCTGTACAACCCGGTTGAAAAATACCCCTGACCGGTTCACAGGAAAATAAGCAGCACATTGAGGACTAAAGGGGTTGTAGTACCATAGGCATTCACCGGCTGCTAAAGATTTATTACCCGAGAGAGCCCAGTCCGCAATATCATAGTGAACCTGATCCGGGGTCATATTATAAATATTTTGGGGGTTATATTCTCCGGCTATACTTTCTTTAATACATGTAAATTGATCTGGCTGCATTATGACACAGCGGAGATTTCCCTGGCATACCCTCTGATATTCACCATAGGGTACATGTACACGATTCATTACTACGGTGGCTACAGCCTTCATGCCATTATCGCCTTCTCCACCGGCCTCGCATTTTATAATACGGGCAAATAATTCTCTTGCTGACATAGGCACTAAAATCACCTGTCGGGGGCTTGTTTAATAATCCATTAGTATTATATTAATGAATACAAGCATGTGTTACCCCAATTATGATTTATTCATTTTCTTCTTCAATAACCTGGGGGATAATGGGATCCTTGATATCATAGACGCGAAAATAGTCGTTAAGCTCAGTATCCTTGTATACTGAGGATTTATTCTTCTGGAGCAAATTCACGATGGCATATACATCTATCCAGATTTCATTATTACCCTCTTTCTGACTTTCATCGAAAATAAGCTGCATTCCAAAATGAAGATGGGGCGTTTTGATATTATTTACGTTGCGCTTGGTACTATAGCCCGTCATACCCAGATATCCTATAACATCACCAGCTTTAACAATTTGTCCTTCGGCTAGAGTGTTGTGGTAAGGGTGGTTTTTGCGCAAATGAGCATAGTAGTAATATCTTTTACCGTCAAAGCTTCGTATTCCTACCCGCCAGCCGCCATACATGTTCCATCCCAACGCCTCTACAATACCTGACTCTACTGCAATTATGGGAGTGCCGACGCTTCCCATGAGATCATTGCCAAGATGCTTACGTTTGAAGCCATAGGATCTGCTGTTGCCAAAATCATCATAATGAGAAAAGCCATAACCCTTTGCTATAGGCGAAAAGGCCTTTAAGCCATATTTCTTGACGAAAATTTTATTTCCCGGATTATTTTCATCATCTACCTCGACCTCGTATTCCCCCACAAAGCCGCCCAAAACTGCGGTATATGCCTCGTAATAATAGGAATAATGCTTGAAATTGGCCGTTAAATCCTCCATTGTTTCCCCCTCATTAAGGGCTTTAACTAGCTTATCCATATCAGAGCTTTTATATTTTTTAAAATTCCCACCATATTTCGTAGCTAAATAGGCTATAAGCTCAATCCAATTTAGCTTATTCTCAGTTTCGTAGGCTTTGATATCCAGAGCAAGGGCCTTCTCCATAGCAGAATAGGGAACATTAAAGTCAACCCACTTTATATAATTCTTTTCCTCCTCAATATTTACAGTGTACATGGAGGCAGGATTGTTCAGATATTGGCTGATGCCCGTTATTACAAGAACCAGGGCAATTAAGATAACGCTTATTATACCAAGAAGTCTTTTCCTTATAATAACCAGCAAGAGAGTCACCTCATATATAAGCATCACTAAAAGAATATGGGAATCTCAGATAAATATTCTCAAAATTGATCGAGAGGTCGGATGATATTAGTATTTGCAGGCATTGCTTTCAGCATATTTACATTGATAAATAACCGATAGCATTAATATTATTAGACAGGAGCAATTTTAATAGGGAGTCTTTAAAAATGAAGTATATCTATGATGCAAAAAGAGGTGCCGAATATGCCCGTCTTTATGCAGAGTATTTTAAATTAGATGACAGGAAGAGACTTTTCTTCTATGACAGTAATGGAAGCGATTGCTCAAACTTTTGCAGTCAATGTGTTTGGGCGGCATATGGCGGATGGGTTCCGGGAATGGATCACAATACAATAGCTGAGAACAAGGACAGAATAAGAAAACATGTCCGGATGGCTCCCTTTGTCTGGTATGGATCCTTGTCCTTTAGTGGCTCCAACAGATGGTGTAGAGTGATAGAATTCTATGACTATGCCGTATCCGGCAAGGCCAACGGTCCTATGGCTACAGGTGTTTTTGAAGGGGAGTGGCAGAGACTTGATCCATCTGTTATCAGGCAAGGGGATGTTATTCAGTTGTTGGTAAAGTCTTATGCTCCCTATAGATATGGGCACTGCCTTTATGTAACTGAAGCGGGAAAGACACCTGATGAAATAAGAATATGCTGCCATAGCTATGACAGACGCGATGCACCCTTAAGTGAGTTTTCAAGCTTTCCTGAGGAATATACTAGGCTAAGGATTTTGAGGTTTAAAGACTCAGTATTCGTAAAGTGAGACAGAGAGACAGGGGACGGTCCCCTGTCTTGCTTAAAAGCGGGAATTTAGAAACCAGATCCTTCTAACCTCTAACATCTGCCAAGACAGGGAGCCGCCCCCTGTCCTGCCTTGCAGGACGGGATTTAACTAGAATCTTCTCGCTCATTAATATCCCGGCATAGAGGGCATAACTAATGTCATTGACATCCGATGCCTTACATTCTGCATATACTTTGTTATTATCTAAAATAAAGCTTTTTAAATCCTTGTGCTGTACAGAAGAGTCCTGTTTTTTCAGTAATGAAGAAAGAGCTTTCAACCCCTTTTTGTAGCGGCCGATCATCATTAACTCATAATATCCATGATGGGCCTTCGATTTGCTGTACCCCTCGGTATGGGGGTGGCAGAAAAAGTCGGATAAATAGTGGTTTATCACTCCGAGCTTTTTAGCAAATCTATAGGAGTAAAGGGGATTATTGTTTTCAGATGAAAGCTTCTCGTTGGAGGAAACAACATGAGTAAGGGCACTTTTTATATAATGAGGGTGAGCACCATACTTTCTGCTGATGTCAGGCAAAATATTTCCATATAAAAATCCGCGAAGGTTCAATGAAATACCAAGACGCTTTTTAAGACGATTCCGTATTGAAACTGCAAACATTAAGTGGACTATTATATTCATTTTGTTCCTCCTAAGGTGTCGACAAAAGTAGTCATTATAATAAAAGGGGGGTATACACGCACCCTATAGATTATACATTCAATGGACCGGATAAAACAATGTATTTTAACAGGTAATTCATGGCTAGTATATTAAATAATAACTTGATTGCCTTGAGAGATGAATATAAAATTAAATTAATCTGCCGATACTAGTACCCGTATTGGCAAATATATAGAAGTAATATTTGAGACGGAGGAATTATCTATGCCCCACATTATTGTAAAATTATATCCCGGAAGAACCCAGGAGCAAAAACAGCTATTAACAGACAAGATAGTTGAAGCTGTCCTGGAAACAATAAATACAGAGGAAACAAGCATCAGCGTCGCGGTTGAAGAGATTCCACGGGAAATGTGGAAGGAGAAGGTATACAAGCCTGATATTATTTCGAAAGAGAATACTCTTACAAAAAAACCGGGATATACTATGGATTAATAGATGTAAGAAATCTATTATCTAAAAGAGCATCTATTAATACTCATATTGCAGGTGAAATTATGCTTGTACATCCCTTCGAGCCAGTATATGACTCATGCTCAAAAATTCTGATACTTGGTACATTCCCGTCAGTCAAGTCCCGTGAAGAGAACTTCTATTATGGACATCCACATAATCGTTTTTGGAAGGTTCTTTCAGCACTTACAGGATGTCCTTTGCCAAGGGATATAAAGGAGAAAAAGGATCTGTTGCTTAAAGAAAAAATTGCTCTTTGGGATGTTCTCAAGAGCTGCGAGATTGATGCATCCAGGGATAGCAGTATCAGAGATCCTGTAGCGAATGACTTACGACCTATTCTTGCAAACTCCAGTATTGAAGCTATCTTTACAAATGGGAGAAAAGCCGGGGAACTTTACAAGAGGCTTTGCTACCCTGATACTTTCATAGAAAGCCATGTACTGCCCTCCACCAGTCCGGCCAATGCTCAATATACATTGGAAAGGTTAATCAGGGAATGGAGTATAATACTGAAATAAACACAGGGGTAAACACAAGAGGACGTTTCTTCTGTGTTTTGTCTAAACATTTCCGAGATAAACATATTTGAGGTGTTTAGCGGCAATTTTGGCGAGAATCTCCAATGTAGGTACAGGCGTCGGCTTCTTATCAAGGAGCTTATGTCTGGGAAAAAATCTGCTAAGATGCAGAGGTATTTCAGGTGACAGCGTTGCAATCCACATGGCCATAGCTTCAATTTCCTGGGGTGAATCATTAAGGTCAGGTATAATTAAACAGGTAATTTCTACATGACATTTGCCTGAGGATACTTCGATGGTTCTTTTAACCGGATCAATTCCGCCGCCGCAAAGCTTCCTGTAAAACTCTGAAGAAAAGCTCTTTAAATCAACATTCATAGCATCGATGTAGGGGAGTATCTCCATAAGAGGTTTTTCCTGCACATATCCGTTTGTAATAAGTACATTTTTTAAGCCCTTGTCTTTATTTAGCTTGCAGCAATCCAGCACATATTCAAAGCTGATAAAGGGCTCATTATAAGTATAGGCAATACCAATGTTTCCTGAGGGTTTCAAACTATGGGCTTTATACACAAGGCTTTCGGGCGATATATATACTGTTTCGGGCTCTTCTAGGGATATG
Source organism: Clostridiaceae bacterium (assembly GCA_012523705.1). Lineage (GTDB taxonomy): Bacteria > Bacillota > Clostridia > DSM-8532 > DSM-8532 > DTU059. The sequence continues at coordinate 2,422 of JAAYTU010000030.1, read as the reverse complement.
CCGTAATTCTGGCAAAAGGAGCAGGAAAAGTTACAGCCGAAGCTTCCCACAGAAAGAATTTCAGAACCCGGGTGAAAACGGTAGAGGGGCTTTTTTTCAATAGGATCTAAGGCTATTGAGGAGATTTGTCCATAGCTTTGGGCATAAAGCTCTCCGCTAAAATTGGAGCGGACTCTGCAAATACCGGTATTACCCTCTTTGATGTGGCAATTATGAGGGCAAAGTTGGCAGGATACCGTCTTATCCTTTTCTTTAATAAAATACTGAGCCTTTATTTTATTCATGAATCCTCCTAATTGTGCCGGATAACTTCGAAACGTTCCATTTTATAAGGCTCATCTTTACTGATACCAGCCTTGTATAGAGCTATCTCAACCTGCTGATCGGGTGTATCTACCTGCTCAAGATTAGGCAGCAACAGCCCACGCCTAGAACCACTTGTAACTATTACACCGTATCTTACTACATCCAGCTCATCAATGCTGCTTATAGGTTCAGGCTCCTCTAGAACATCCACGCTGTAGAGTAAATCCTTGAGCTCAGATTTTTTAACCGGATTAAATCTTGGATCGCGGGTTCCTGCACTTATAGCATTATATATTATTTCTTCAGCCACATTTCCATAGGCAGGTGAGATTGTGCCTATACATCCTCGCAGATTGCCGTGTTTTTTTATAGAAACAAAGACACCCTTACGTTGACTAATCATATCAGGGGGTAAATGGCCGGGAGGATCTAGAACCAGACCTGTTTTAACATAGTATTCCAGAGATTCACGGGCTAATTTAACATAGGCGTCTTCACATTTTTTAGTAGCCTCAACCTCGGAAAGATTTTTAAATTCAAAGAAGGAGAATAAATCCCGAGAGAGATCCTGTCCATCGATGGTTAACTCTGCGACCATATATCCCACTCCAAAGGTGCCCTCGTAGGACAAAATCTTCGAATTTACATTCAGGCCGTTTAAGGCTCCGGCCATGATGACAAAAGATCTCAGTCCACATTCACCAGCCTTATAACATAGCTCCTGGTCAATAGAGATGAGTTTTTTGAAATCAACCTCTTTTATAATATCAGCCAGAGTTCTATCAAAAAGGGGACCCTCGGGAGCAAAGCCATAAGGACCACTCTCAAGAAGTCTGTGAGATAAATCGCCACTTGCCACGAACACAACATTTTTATTGTAGTCAGACACAACCTTCTGAATGCAGTATCCAAAGTTGTACAGTTGTTCCAGAGGCAGTCCGGCAATAGAAATCCGAACCAGCGTAAAATCGGTATAGTAACGCGTTATAAAATAAAGGGGTATCATGGCACCATGATCAAGGTCCTCCTGTGCCCCCTCATATCCAGCATCAATTCCAAGCTGATTTGAAGCCTCAATAATACTGTCAATTAAATTGGACTCGGATTCAAATTCCATGGTCTCATTAGGCGCTCCAAAATTCTTAAAGCTTCCCTTTAGCTTTTTACCAGGAGAAATATGAATATAATCAGTATAGGTTGGTCCATGGGGTGTTGTAACGATGATTACCTCGGGGGCAAGCTCCTTAATTTCCTTTCCGATTTCGTGATATGATTCTATAGTGGACGAAATAGCCTTTTCTTCCCCTTTTCCAATTGAAGGGATAATAATAGGTGGATGGGGCACAATATATGCTTTTAAAATTTCTCCCACAACGATACCTCCAGAAATTTTGATATGTAAATAAAAAGGTTTAAATTGTATAAGTGATTGGATTGTATTAATACGTGTGTTGTATATTTTTAGTATATTTCAAAATCTTAATCAGAGCAACCCGACAACAGTATAAGTTACGGGCACTAGTCTCTGCCGGTGTTGCAGCATTAAACTTATTCAAGTAACCCGAACAGCAGTATTAGTTCCGGTCACCTTCGAGTGTATTGCAGTTAAGTTGTAAGTCCCCGTATAAATTCTGGTAATAATCTTGTTTGACCCAGTAATAAGTATACAACATTTATGTCTGTTTATTCTCATATGGCTTTCTATGTAAGACAGGAATTTATTCTGTGTCTTTCCTTTGCTTCCTTGAATCAAATATATGTAAAGTGTTATAATAAAAAGCAGTTCAGTAATTGTAGGATTAATTAAAGTGATATAAATTGAAAGGAAAATTTATGAAGAATAATTCAGAGCTTAGATTTGCAGTTTTAATAGATGCAGAGAATGTTCCTTACTCAAATGTCAAGGGAATACTGGAGGAAATTGCAAAGTACGGTATCCCCACAATAAAGCGCATTTATGCCGATTGGACCAAGCCTAATGTATCAGGCTGGAAAGGGGTGCTTTTAGAAAATGCAATTACTCCCATACAGCAATACAGCTATACCAGCGGCAAAAACTCATCGGACTCTGCCATGATAATTGATGCAATGGACATTTTATATAACGAGAAGGTTG